>NZ_CP027942.1:308476-616953 GCF_005484985.1 Agrococcus sp. SGAir0287 | reverse complement strand
TCCGAGGCGAACCTCGACTTCCTGCGCGACCTCGGCGCCGACGAGGTCGTCGACCACGAGCGGCAGCGGTTCGAGGAGGTCGTCGCGAAGGTCGACGTCGTCATCGACCTCGTCGGCGACGTGCACGACGACACGGGCTCGCGCTCGCTCGACGTGCTGCGCGCGGGCGGCCTCTACGTCAACGTGCCGACCGGCTCCTGGCCCGGCTATCCCGAGGCGTGCGCCGCTGCAGGGCTGCGCTCGACGGGCGTGCGGGTCGAGCCCGACGGCGCGAACCTCGGCATCGTCGGGCGGCTCATCGAGGCCGGCGACGTGCGCGTGCGCATCGATGCGATCCATCCCATGGAGGACGCCGTGGCGGCCTTCGAGCGCGTCGAGTCCGGGCGCGCACGCGGCAAGGTCGTGCTCGCGATCCGCTGAGGTCCCGCGCTCGCTGCGCTCGCACCTCGAGGGCCGGACGTGCGGCAGTCGCCACTGTCAGCCGGTCGAGGAGCGCGCGAGCCGCCAGGCGAGCACGCGTCACGAGACCACGCGACCGCGGCTCCTGCCCGACCACGCACCTGGTCGCGCCGGGCGGGCACCTCGCGTGGTCTCGTGACCGCTGCAGCCTTCGGCTGCGGCCTCCTCGACCAGCTGACGGTGGCACCAGACGATGCGCGTGACCCTTTCGAGGCTCGCTGCGCTCGCACCTCAAGGGCCGGTGCAGTGACCACCCCCACGCAGCCGGTCGAGGAGCGCGCGAGCCGCCAGGCGAGCACGCGTCACGAGACCACGCGAGTGCCGCGCCCACCCAGCCATGCTCCTGGTCGCGCCGGGCGGGCACCTCGCGTGGTCTCGTGACGGCTGCAGCCTGCGGCTGCGGCCTCCTCGACCAGCTGACGGAGGCACCAGACGATGCGAGGGACCCTTTCGAGGCTCGCTGCGCTCGCATCTCAAGGGCCGGGAGTGCGGCAGTCGTCCCCCGAGGTCTCGCGACGGCCGCAGCCTGCGGCCGCGGCCTCCTCGACCAGCTGATCGAGTCGAACCCGACGCCCGCGGGGACGATCCGCTCATCCCCAGGGATGAGATGCGCGCGCGATCCCGGGGACCGCGGCGGATGCGGGGCTAGCGTGACGAGCATGACGCTCACTCGCCTCACCGCCGTCGCCGCCCGCTGGTGGACCGCCCCGGTCGCGGCGATCGTCTTCCTCTCGACGGCGCTCACGTACTTCTCCCTCATCCCGGCGACGCTGCTCGCGTGCGGCGCTCTCGCGGTCGCGCGGCGCTGGCCGCACGCCGCGCTCGGCGTCGCGCTCGTCGCCGCACCGCTCGCCGCCGTCTCGGCGCCCCCATGGACCGGAGCGTTCGTGGGGCCGTTGCTCGCAGCGGGACTCGCTGCCGCGATCGCGGTGTACGACATCGAGCCGATGATCTGGCGGCTGTACGCAGGCGGCGCGATCGTCGCGATGTCCGCCGTCACCGGCGTCGCTCGCGCCGCGATCGAGGTCGCCGCGTACTCCTACGGCCAGGGCGGTGGCGTCATCATCGGCTCGGCCCTCGGCTACCTCCTGCTCGGCGCGCTGCTGTGGGCCATCCCGTTCGGCATCCGCGCCTTCCTCGCCGCCCTGCGCGCCGAGCGGGACAAGAGCACCGTCCAGGCCCGCACGGTCGTCGTCGAGTCGGAGCTGCGCGACGAGCGGCTGCGCGCCGACCTCACGCACGACTTCCATGACGTCATGGCCCACTCGCTCGCGGTGCTCGCGGCGCAGGCGGAGGGGCTGCGACTCACGCACCGCGAGCATCCCGAGCGCATCGACCCCGTGCTCACGACGATCTCCGACACGGCGCGTCTCGCCCTCGTCGAGGTGCGGCAGCTGCTGGAGCGCGTCGACGACGACGCGCGACGTCCGCAGCCGACGATCGAGGACATCCCAGCCCTCATCGACCAGACCCGCTCCGCCGGGCCGACCGTCACGTTCCATGACGCGGGCAGGCACGGCTCGCTGCCGCGCGTCGGCGGCATCGCCGCGTACCGCATCGTGCAGGAGGCGCTGACGAACGCGCTGCGGCACGGCGGCCCCGACGTCGACGTCGTCGTGACCCTGTCGTGGACGGGCCCGGGCCTCTCGCTCGCGGTCTCCTCCCCAATCCGCGACCGCGAGGCGCTCGGCCCGATCGGCCGCGGCATCGCAGGCATGCACGAGCGCGCGAAGCAGGTCGGCGGCTGGGTCGACGTGGACGCCGAGGGCGAGCGCTTCGTCGTCACGGCCTATCTGCCCTACGAGCCGACGCCGATGCCCTCGACGATCCTGGGCGAGGACCAGCTGCCGACCGTGCCCGTGCAGACGGTCCAGCCTGCCGCCACGATCCCGAACCCGGCGGGGTCGCCGCAGACGCCGTGGTGGGATGCCGCGCCGACCGGGCCGATGCCCGCGCCGCCGACGATGCCGACGCCTGCTGCGACATGGGCGGAGGCGAACGCGCGGCCCGTGCGGCTCGGCGAGCCCGGCGGCATCGCGGACGACGCCCCGCCCGCGCCGCGCGCCGACGGTCGCGCGTGATCCGCATCCTCGTCGTCGACGACCAGGCGCTGTTCGTCGACGGGATGCGCATGATCCTCGAGGCGCAGGACGGCTTCGAGGTCGTCGGCACCGCGGCCGACGGGGCGGAGGCGATCGAGGCGTGCCGGGCGACGGGGCCCGACGTCGTGCTCATGGACATCCGCATGCCCGGCGTCGACGGCATCGCCGCGACCCGCGCGATCCGAGCCGAGCATCCCGCCCCTCCGCCGCACGTCGTCGTGCTCACGACGGTGCGGCACGACCGCGCCGTGCTCGACGCGATCCGTGCGGGCGCGAGCGGGTTCCTGCTCAAGGATGCGCGGCCCGAGTTCCTCGCGCAGGCGATCCGCGCCGTCGTCGACGGGCAGCAGGTCATCGCCCCCGCCGAGACGTTCGACCTGCTGCGCGCCGCCGCGATCGTACGGCCGCAGCCGGATCGCTCCGTGCTCGCGGGCCTCACGGACCGGGAGCGGGAGCTGTTCGCGCTCGCGGCCCGCGGCCGGTCGAACGCGGAGATCGGCGCGGAGCTCTTCGTCGCCGAGACGACGGTCAAGACGCACATGCGCGCGATCCTGTCGAAGCTGGGGCTCGCGTCGCGCATCCAGCTCATCGCCTTCGCCTACGAGCACCGCCTCGTGCCGTAGCCGAGGCTTCCCGGCACGACGAAGGGCCCCGCCTCGCGGCGGGGCCCTTCGTGTCGCACGGGATGCGTCAGACGGTCGTGACGTCGACGGGGATGCCCGGGCCGAAGGTCGTCGAGACCGACGCCTTCTGCACGTAGCGGCCCTTCGACGACGACGGCTTGAGGCGCACGATCTCGTCGAGCGCGGCGCGGATGTTCTCGTTCAGCTGCTCCTGCGTGAACGAGGCCTTGCCGACGACGAAGTGCACGTTCGCGTGCTTGTCGACGCGGAACTCGATGCGGCCGCCCTTGATGTCCGTCACGGCCTTCGCGACGTCGGGCGTCACGGTGCCGGTGCGGGGGTTGGGCATGAGGCCGCGGGGGCCGAGCACCTTGCCGAGACGACCCACCTTGCCCATGAGCTCGGGGCTCGCGACGGCGGCGTCGAACGCCGTGTAGCCGGCAGCCACCTTCTCGATGAGCTCGTCCGAGCCGACCTCGTCGGCGCCCGCGTCGAGCGCGGCCTGCGCGGCCGGGCCCTGGGCGAAGACGATGACGCGCTGGGTCTTGCCGGTGCCGTGGGGAAGAGACACGGTGCCACGGACCATCTGGTCGGCCTTGCGCGGGTCGACGCCGAGCTTGAGCGCCACCTCGACGGTCGAGTCGGTCTTCGAGGATCCGGTCTCGCGAGCGATCGCGACGGCCTCCTCCGGGGTGTAGAGGCGGTCGGCCTCGATCTTCGCTGCCGCGGCGCGGTAGGCCTTCGACTTCTGTGCCATGTTCGTTCTCCTTCAGAGAGTCGCGGTGCGCGCCTGGCCGGCGCTCCCACTGGTGGGGCTCATGCCCCGGATGATGCTGCGATCAGCCCTCGACCGTGATGCCCATCGAGCGAGCCGTGCCCGCGATGATGAGCTTCGCGCCGTCGATGTCGTTCGCGTTGAGGTCGGGCATCTTCTGCTGCGCGATCTCGGCGACCTGCGCGTCGGTGATCTTGCCGACCTTCTCGGTGTGCGGGACGCCCGAGCCCTTCTTGATGCCGGCGGCCTTCTTGATGAGCTCCGCAGCCGGCGGCGTCTTGAGCACGAAGTCGAACGAGCGGTCCTCGTACACCGTGATCTCGACGGGGATGACGTTGCCGCGCTGCGACTCCGTCGCGGCGTTGTACGCCTTGCAGAACTCCATGATGTTCACGCCGTGCTGACCGAGCGCCGGACCCACGGGGGGCGCCGGGTTGGCCGCACCCGCCTGGATCTGGAGCTTGATGAGCCCCGTGACCTTCTTTGCCTTTGCCATGTCTCTTCCTTCTGTCTTCTCGCCGGCCGAGGCCGGCACCAGCCCTGGCGGGGGCTAGAGCTTGGTGACCTGCCCGAAGCCGAGCTCGACCGGCGTCTCGCGCTCGAAGAGGCTGACGAGGACGGTGAGCTTGCCCGAGGCGGGCTGGATCTCGGAGATCGTGCCGGGGAAGCCCGCGAACGAGCCCTCGGTGATCGTGATGGTCTCGCCGACCTCGTAGTCGACGTCGGTCACGACGGTGCGCTCCTGCTGCGGCGCGCCCTGCTGCTGCTCGGCGAGCTCGGCGTCGGCGATGGGCTTCAGCATCGTGAACGCCTCGTTGAAGCGCAGCGGCGCCGGGTTGTGGGCGTTGCCCACGAAGCCCGTGACGCCGGGCGTGTGGCGCACGACCGACCAGGTGTCCTCGTCGAGGTCCATGCGCACGAGCACGTAGCCGGGCACGCGGACGCGGTTGACGCGCTTGCCCACGCCGTTCTTCACCTCGAGCACGTCCTCGGTCGGCACCTGGATCTCGTAGATCCCGTCGACCTGCATGTTCTCGGCGCGGCTGGCGATGTTCGCCTTGACCTTCTTCTCGTAGCCGGCGTACGAGTGGATGACGTACCACTTGCCGGGACGCATGCGCAGGTCCCGCTTGAACTCCGCGTACGGGTCGGCGGCGGGCTCGGCGGCCTCGTCCTTCGCCGTCGGCGCGATGTCGTCGAGCGCGGTCTGCAGGTTGCGGTCGATGTCGTTGGCGTCGCTCATGTCTGTCTCTCCCCCGTCGATCCTCAGTCCAGGACCTCGAGCGGCGAGACGCCGGCGAAGACCCACCGCACGAGGCGGCCGAAGACCTGGTCGAGCCCCGTGACGAGCGCCATCATGATGACGACGAACACGAGCACCACGAGCGTGTAGCCGAGGAGCTCGCGCCACGTCGGCGTCACCACCTTGCGCAGCTCGTCCATCACCTGCTTGAGGAACAGGACGATGCCGCCGAAGAAGCGGCCGATCGCTGCGAAGGGGTTGGCTCGGCGAGGGCGCTTCGTCGACGGGCGCTGCTCGTCGATCGCGTTCTGTGCCACGGGGACCCTTCTTCTTCCACTCGACGCCCCCTCGAGGGCGCCGATGCCCATCGAGTGACGGGCCGAGCAGGGCGGACAGGACTCGAACCTGCAACCTGCGGTTTTGGAGACCGCTGCGCTACCAATTGCGCCACCGCCCTCGGCGGGTGATCGACTCCATGGCTTCGCCGACCCGGACTGGCTTGGATCGTGCCTCGAGGGCGCGCGAGATCATGGCGGATGTCAACCACCGAAGATCCAGCATACGGGGGGATCGGCGGCGCTGTCCACCTGATCCGGCCTCGCTCGGCGCGCCGCCGATGCGCGCGCGGGCCGGCTCCCCGGATGCGGCCCTCGTGAGCGCATCCGCCCGTCGCTAGCCTTGGGAGTCGTGAGCCGCATCTCCCAGCGCATCGCCGCCATCAACGAGTCCGCGACCCTCAAGGTCGACGCCAAGGCCAAGGCCCTCAAGGCGCAGGGCCGCGACGTCATCTCGTACGCCGCGGGCGAGCCCGACTTCCCCACGCCCGCGAACGTCGTCGCCGCCGCCGAGCGCGCCGTCGTCGACCCCGCGAGCCACCGCTACACCCCCGCGGTCGGCCTGCCGGACCTGCGCGAGGCCATCGCGGCGAAGACGCTGCGCGACTCGGGCACGCAGGTGGACGCGAGCCAGGTGGTCGTGACGAACGGCGGCAAGCAGGCCGTCTACCAGGCGTTCCAGGTCATCCTCGACCCGGGCGACGAGGTGCTCGTGCCCGCGCCCTACTGGACGACCTACCCCGAGGCCATCGCCCTCACGGGCGCACGCCAGGTCGACGTCTTCGCCGGCGCCGAGCAGGGCTACAAGGTCACGGTCGAGCAGCTGGAGGCGGCGCGCACGCCGCAGACGAAGGCGCTGCTGTTCGTGAGCCCGTCGAACCCGACCGGCGCCGTCTACTCGCCCGACGAGGTGCGCGCGATCGGCGAGTGGGCCGAGGCCAACGGCCTGTGGGTCGTGAGCGACGAGATCTACCAGAACCTCGTCTACGACGGCGTGCGGGCCGTGTCGATCACCGAGGCCGTGCCGGCGCTCGCCGACCGGACGATCCTCGTGAACGGCGTCGCGAAGACGTATGCCATGACCGGCTGGCGCCTGGGATGGATGGTCGGCCCGAAGGACGCGATCGCGGCCGCCGCCAACCTGCAGTCCCACCTCACGTCGAACGTGAACAACGTCGCGCAGAAGGCCGCGATCGAGGCGCTCACCGGGCCGCAGGACGCCGTCGAGGAGATGCGGCAGGCGTTCGACCGCCGTCGCCGCGTGGCGGTGTCGGAGCTGTCCAGGATCGACGGCGTCACGGTGCCGACGCCCGAGGGCGCGTTCTACGTCTACGCCGACGTGCGCGGGCTGCTGGGTCGCGAGTGGGGCGGCACGACGCCGACGACCACGCTCGAGCTCGCCGACCTCATGCTCGAGCAGGCCGAGGTCGCGGCGGTGCCCGGCGAGGCGTTCGGCCCCTCCGGCTACCTGCGCTTCTCGTACGCGCTCGGCGACGCGCCGCTGCTGGAGGGCATCCAGCGCCTGCAGCGCCTCTTCGCCCTCTAGCCCCGCCGACCGCTCGCGCATCTGAGGTTTTCGGCCCTCTCTGACCTCAGAGAGGGCCGAAAACCTCAGATGGGCGGGTCAGACGGCGCTGGCGACCGTCTCGAGGCGGCGGAGCGCCTCCGTCCATGCCGCCTGCAACGCCGCGCGCTCCTCGTCGGAGCCGTCCCACGGTTCGTGATGCAGCTCGACGACTGCGCCGCCCTGCTCGCCGTCGAGGAACTCGGCCGTCACGATGGCCGTGCGATCCCCGCCGTGACGGTAGGAGTGACGGATGCGGTGCCCGGGCTCGACCTCGTGCACCTCGCCCCACGGCCGCTCCTCGCCGCCGACGTGCTCGACGATCGTGCCGCCGGCGTGCTGCTCGACGTGGAGGTCGCTGCGCGGCTCCCGTCCGCGGAGCCACCACGAGCCGAGGTCGCGGGCGTACGCGTCGAACGCGCGGGAGCGCGAGACGTGCAGCTCGAGGCGAGCGTGCGCCGCGTCGGGCGTCGTGGGCGACGGGGAGGTCGCGTGGTCGTCGGCGGGCGTGCGGTCGTCGTCTGCGGCATCCATGGGCTGTCCACCCTTCCCGCACGCGCCGCCGGGCGCAAGGCGTTGCCGCGCGTCGGCCGCGCGGTTCAGACCTCGAGGCCGACGAGCACGGGCTCGGGCACGAGGTGCACGCCGAGCTCGGACTCGACGCGCGTCTGCACGAAGCGCGCCAGATCGGCGACCTCCTCGCCCGTCGCGCCGCCGCGGTTCGTGATCGCGAGGGTGTGCTTGCGGGAGATCGCCGCGCGCGAGTGCGGCAGCGCGAAGCCCTTGCCGATGCCGGCGCGCTCGATGAGCCACGCCGCCGACAGCTTCACTCGCGACTCGACGGGCTCGCGCACCGGGATGCGCGTGTCGGCGTCGAGCGGCACGATCGTGGCGGTCGCCTCGGGTGCGGTCGACCAGCGCGGCGCATCCTCGGGCAGGCCGGCGGCGAAGCGCCCCGACACGATCGGGTTCGTGAAGAACGAGCCGGCGGAGACGGAGTCGGGGTCGTCGGAGAGCACCATGCCCTTCGCGCCGCGCAGGGCGAGGACGCTCTCGCGCACGTCGGCGAGCGGCACCCGGTGGCCGAGGTCGACGCCGAGCGCCTGCGCGAGCTGCCCGTACGCGACGGGCTGGCTCAGCCCGTCCGTCGAGCGACGCAGGCGCAGGTCGACCGACAGCACGAGACCGCGCAGGTCGCCGCGCTTCAGCGCGGAGTCGCGGTACCCCAGGCGCAGCTGCGATGCCGGCACCTGCCGCACCTCGAGCGCGTCCGCGTCCAGCAGCTCGACGCCGACGAGGCACGCGCCGAGTTCCTGCCCGTAGGCGCCGATGTTCTGGATGGGTGCGGCCCCGGTCGAGCCCGGGATGCCGCTGAGCGCCTCGATGCCGGACCAGCCCTCGGCGACCGTGCGTGCGACGAGGGCATCCCACGACTCCCCCGCCTCGACGCGGATGATGACCGAGGCGTCGTCGGGCTCCTCGTCGCCGACGGGCCGCGTGCGCCGCTCGGCTGCGGGCAGCACGACGACGCCCGCGGTGCGCATGCGGAGCACCGCGCCCGCGAACGGCTCGTCGGAGGCGACGGTGTTGGAGCCGCCGCCGAGCAGCACGTGCGGCTCGTCGTCGGCGATGAGCGCCGTGTACGCGGCGATGGCCTCCTCGCGGGTGGACGCGTCGATCCAGCGCTCAGCCTCGCCGCCGACGCGCATGGTCGTCGCATCCGCGAGCCTCATGGCAGGCGCACCACGACCTGCGCCTTGGCGAGCACCGTCTGCCCGCCGAAGGTCACCGCGAGGTCGATGCGGGCGGTGCCGTCGCCCGGCAGCTGCCCGACCTTCGCCTCGATCGAGACGTCGGCGCCCGCGTCGGCGTCGACGACGACGGGACGCGTGAAGCGCACCTGGTAGTCGACGACGCGACCGGGGTCGCCGATCCAGTCGACGACGGGCTGCACGGCCTGGCCCATCGTGAGCATGCCGTGCGCGAGCACGCCCGGCAGCCCGACGGCGGCGGCGACGTCGTCGCGGTAGTGAATGGGGTTGAAGTCGCCCGACGCGCCCGCGTAGCGCACGAGCGACTCGCGCGTGAGGTGGATGTCGCGGGTCGCGACGACCTGCCCGACCTCGAGGTCCGTGGCGCTCATGCGTCGCCTCCGACGACGAGGCTCGAGAAGGCGGTCGCGACGAGCGCGCCCTGCGCGTCGGTGATCCGCGCCTCGGTGGAGACCATGGCGTTGCCGCCGAGCGCGCGCACGCCCGTGACGCCGAAGGCGACCTGCAGCTCGTCGCCGGCGACGATCGGGCGCTCGATCGTGAAGCGCTGGTCGCCGTGGACGACGCGCGAGAGCTCGATGCCGGCCGTCTCGTCGGCGAGCAGCTGGTCGAGCCCGCGCTGCGAGACCACGATCGCGAAGGTCGGCGGCGCGACGACGTCGGCGTAGCCGGCGGCGCGGGCGGCCTCGACGTCGTGGTGCACGGGATGCTCGGCGCCGACGGCTGCGGCGAACTCGCGCACCTTCTCGCGACCGACCGCGTACGGCGCGGTCGGCGGGTAGGTGCGCCCGGACAGATCAGGGGCGACAGGCACGGGGCGAGCCTACCGAAGCGGTGCGACGGCGGCGGTGGCCCCGGGTGAGCCGGAGACGGACGAGGCCCGGCGCCTGTCGGCGACCGGGCCCATCCTGCGGCTTGTAGCGAGGGCGGGGCTCGAACCCGCGACCTCACGATTATGAGTCGTGCGCTCTTACCAGCTGAGCTACCCCGCCGCTGCGCCCACCCGAGCCGGAGGCGTCGAGCGGGAGCGAGCCCCGAGCGAGGATTGAACTCGCGACCCCTTCCTTACCATGGAAGTGCTCTACCACTGAGCTATCGGGGCGAAGCCTCGCAGCACCGAAAGCGCCGCAGGCAACCGGACGATCATAGCATCGGGCGCGCGGCTCGCGACACGTCGCGCAGGGGCTCCCCGCGCGTCGCGACCCCGGGCAGCATGGAGCCATGACTCGACGCGTCGTGCTCGCCGGAGGCTCCGGATTCATCGGTCAGGCCATCGCGGCCCGCATGGCCTCGGAGGGCCGCGAGGTCGTCACGATCGGCCGCGGATCGTCGGCCGACGCGCGCTGGGGCGACCGCGACGGCATCCGTCGGCTCGTCGACGGCGCCGCGCTCGTCGTGAACCTCGCGGGCCGCTCGGTGAACTGCCGCTACACCGACCGCAACCGTGCCGAGATCCTCGACTCCCGCGTCGACACGACGAGGGAGCTCGGCGCCACGATCGCCGCCGTCGCTGCTCCCCCGCCGCTGTGGATGAACGCATCCACCGCCACGACCTACTCGCACACGACCGACCGCCCGCACACGGAGGCCGATCCGGCCGGCGAGAAGGGCTTCTCGGAGGACGTCGCCCGCGCGTGGGAGGCCGCGCTCGCCGAGGAGGACCTGCCGGAGACGCGGCGCGTGCCCATGCGCATCACGATCGCCCTCGGCGCCGAGGGCCCTGCGTCGCAGATGCTCTTCCGCCTCGCGCGGCTCGGCATCGGCGGTACGCAGTTCGACGGCCCGTGGTTCCCGCACGCGCGCTACCGCGGCATCGGCGTCGCGAAGGACGACCCGGCCGCGACCGCGCCCTCGCGCGGCCGCGGCACGGACGGTCGGCAGCGCTTCTCGTGGATCCACGTCGACGACGTCGTCGGCGCGATCGCGCACGTGGAGGCGCATGAGGAGATCGCGGGCCCCGTGAACCTCGCCGCTCCGGACCCCGTCACGAACGCCGAGCTCATGCGCCTGCTGCGGCAGACGGTCGGCATGCCGATCGGGATGCCGGCGTGGCGCTTCATGCTCGAGCCGGCGATGGCGGTGCTGCAGACCGAGAGCGAGCTCGTCCTGAAGTCGCGCTGGGTGCTGCCGGGCGTGCTGACCGAGACCGGCTACGTCTTCCAGCATCCGACCCTGCGCGGCGCGCTCGCCGACGTGTGGGCGGGGATGCGGCGCCGCTGATCTGCTCCGCCCGCCGTGGACGCAGCGATCGGCGACTTCCGCCAGCGACTGGCGAGTTCCGCCGTGCCCAAGTCGCCAATCGCTCGAGCCCCGTCGGTGATTGGCGGCTTCCGCCGCCGAGTGGCGGCTTCCGCGTGCCGAAGTCGCCAATCCATGGGCACAGCGGGAAGCTCGCCGGCCGGACGGCGCGACGTGCCCGGCGCCAAGCCGCCGAGCACGTCGCGCACGGTTCGAGGCCGGATGGTGACCGGCCGCGCGTCCCTCAGTGGTCGCTGGCCTTCGCGGCGTTCGCGCCGGTGAAGGATCGCACCTCCATCTCCGCCTGCTTCGCGTCGTGATCCGCCTCCGGCTTGCCGACGAACGTGCCGACGATGCCGAGCACGAACGCGAGCGGGATGGACACGATGCCCGGATTCGACAGCGGGAAGAGGTCGAAGTCGAGCCCGGGGAACATCGACTTCGGGCCGCCCGACACGGCCGGCGAGAAGACGATGAGCACGATGCAGCTGATGAGGCCGCCGTACATCGACCACAGGGCGCCCGTCGTGTTGAAGCGGCGCCAGAACAGCGAGTAGAGGATCGTCGGCAGGTTCGCCGACGCCGCGACGGCGAAGGCGAGCGCGACGAGGAAGGCCACGTTCTGCCCCTGCGCGACGATGCCGCCCAGGATCGCGATGATGCCGATCACGACCACCGTGCGGCGCGCGACCTTCACCTCCTCCTTCGGGTCCGCCTGCCCCTTCTTGATGACCGAGGCGTAGATGTCGTGCGCGAACGAGGTCGCGGCCGTGATCGCGAGGCCCGCGACGACCGCGAGGATCGTCGCGAACGCGATCGCCGAGATGACGGCCATGAGCACCGGTCCGCCGATCTCGAGCGCGAGCAGCGGCGCCGCGGCGTTCTGCCCGCCGGGCGTCTCGGGGTCGGTGAGCACCTCGGGACCCACGAAGGCCGCGGCCGCGTAGCCGAGCACGAGCGTGAAGAGGTAGAAGACGCCGATGATCCAGATGGCCCACACGACGCTGCGCCGAGCCTCCCTGCCCGTCGGCACCGTGTAGAAGCGCATGAGCACGTGCGGCAGGCCCGCCGTGCCCAGCACGAGCGCGAGGCCGAGCGAGAGGAAGTCGATCGGGTTCGGGTACTGCAGGCCGGGCGCGAGGATCGCCTCGCCCTGCGGCGACGCGTCGATCGCGCGCTGCAGCAGCGCCCCGAAGTCGAAGCCGACCATGGCGAGCACGACGATCGTGAGGATGCCGGCGCCCGCCACGAGCAGGACCGCCTTGATGATCTGCACCCAGGTGGTGCCCTTCATGCCGCCGACGATGACGTAGACGATCATGACGACGCCGACGACGGCGACCGTCGCGCCCGTCGCGACCGGGCCGGACAGGCCCAGCAGCAGCGCGACGAGGCCGCCGGCGCCCGCCATCTGCGCGACGAGATAGAAGAAGCAGACCACGAGGGTCGCGAGCGCGGCCGCCATGCGCACGGGTCGCTGCTTGAGCCGGAACGACAGCACGTCGGCCATCGTGAAGCGGCCCGTGTTGCGCAGCAGCTCGGCGACGAGCAGCAGCGCCACGAGCCACGCCACGAGGAAGCCGATCGAGTAGAGGAAGCCGTCGTAGCCTGCGACGGCGATCGCGCCGCAGATGCCGAGGAAGGATGCGGCCGACAGGTAGTCGCCCGCGATCGCGACGCCGTTCTGCGGGCCCGAGAACGATCGCCCGCCGGCGAAGAACTCCGTCGCCGACGCGTTCCGCTTCGAGACTCGGAAGACGATGATGAGGGTCGCCACGACGAAGATGCCGAAGACGACCATGTTGATGACCGGGTTGATCTCGTCGCTCATCGCGCCGCCTCCTCGCTGCCGTCGACGTAGCCCGTGAGCTCGCCGCGCTCCATCTCCTCCCGCAGCGCGGCCGCGTGCGGGTCGTAGCGGCGGTTCGCCCACGAGCGGTACGCCATCGTGATGCCGAAGGTCGTGACGAACTGGCCGAGGCCGAACAGCAGGCCCACGGTGATGTTCGAGTCGCCCAGGCGCGTCGCGAAGACGTCGGGCGCGAATCCCGCCAGCAGCACGTAGGCGAGGTACCACAGCAGGAACAGCACCGTCAGCGGCAGGATGAACGTGAAGAAGGATCGCCGCAGTGCCTGGAACTCCGGGCTGCGTTGGACCGCGATGCTGCGGTCGGCGAGGTGGTCTGGGGTCGTCATGCTTCGCTCTCTCCATCGAGGGCGTCGATCGACTCGGGTGCCGTTCGACTCTGAACTACCTACGGGCACCGTACCCCGAGGAGACGCGATCCCCAGGGCGATCGTCGTCGTGGCCTCACGCGCGTCGGCATCGGAGCGTCGCCCGGGTGGCGAGGCGACGCCGCCTCAGCGCGCGGGCGCGACCGTGCGCCGCATGACGGTCTTGCGCTTGCCGATGCGCCGTTCGAAGGCGAAGCCGGCCTGCTCGAACATCGCGCGCGTGCCGTTGTGCAGGAAGGACGACGACGTGCGCGTCCCCTCCGGGACCTCGTTCGGGAACGACACGACCTCCCCGCCGCCGGCCTGCGCGATGAGCGCGAGCGCGCCGTCGAGCGCCTCGCGCGCGACGCCCGAGCGGCGGTGGTCGCGATCGACGAAGAAGCAGGTGATGCGCCACGGCGCGGGTCTCGACTCCCCCGCGTCGTACTCCTTGCGGTGGTAGATGTTCGGGAGCTCCGCCGGGCTCCCGTACTGGCACCACGCGATCGCCTGCTCGCCATCGAAGACGAGCGCCGCGTGCGCGACGCCCTCCTCGATGAGTCGCCGCTTGAACGTGGGACCGTCGTGCTCGCGCTTGACCGTCGCGTCGGTGTCGCCGTGGAAGTAGGAGCAGAAGCAGCCGCCCCAGACGCCGTTGTGCCTCTGCGCGAGCGCGAGCCATGCCGGGTAGGTCTCGAGCGTGAGGGCGCGGATCTCGTGCTGCGTCGCGGTGCGGTCGTCGGCCATGCGATCGGCCTCCTCGTGCCGCCGTCGAGCGCGGCGACTGTGCTCGATCTCACTCCGATGCGCGCCCGGCGTCAAGGCCGCGGAGCCCGCGAGGCGCCGACGCACGTCCGCGCCGCTCGCATCCGCGGTCGAGGAGGGGCTTCGTCGTCGACGATGCCCAATAGCCTGGGGGCATGTCCGACGCGACGACGACGCAGCCCGGCGCCGAGTGGTGGCGCACCGCCGTGATCTACCAGGTGTATCCGCGCAGCTTCGCGGATGCGTCCGGCGACGGCGTCGGCGACCTCGCCGGCATCGCCGACCGCCTGCCGCACCTGGCCTCGCTCGGCGTCGACGCCGTGTGGCTGAGCCCGTTCTACCGCTCGCCGCAGCGCGATGCCGGCTACGACGTCGCCGACTACCGCGACGTCGATCCGCTGTTCGGCACCCTCGCGGACGCCGATCGGCTCATCGCCGAGGCGCACGAGCTGGGGCTGCGCATCGTCGTCGACCTCGTGCCGAACCACACGTCGAACGAGCACGAGTGGTTCCAGGCCGCGCTGCGTGCGGCGCCGGGCTCGCCGGAGCGCGCGCGCTACATCTTCCGCGAGGGCACGGGCCAGGACGGGTCCGAGCCGCCGAACAACTGGCAGTCCGTCTTCGGCGGGCCTGCGTGGACGCGCGTCGCCGACGGCTCCTGGTACCTGCACATCTTCGACACGTCGCAGCCCGACCTCGACTGGACCAACCCCGAGGTCCCGGCGATGTTCGACGACGTGCTGCGGTTCTGGCTCGACCGCGGCGTCGACGGCTTCCGCGTCGACGTCGCGCACGGGCTCATGAAGGCGCCGGGCCTGCCCGACGTCGACGAGGACGCCATCACGACCGGCTCGATGGAGTCGCCCTTCTTCGGCCAGGAGTCGGTGCACGAGGTGTACCGCCGCTGGCACGCCGTGCTCGCCGAGTACGACGGCGACCGGATGCTCTGCGCCGAGGCGTGGGTGCACCCGCTGTCGAAGATGGCGCGCTTCGTGCGCCCGGACGAGATGCATCAGGCGTTCAACTTCGTCTACCTCGAGACGCCGTGGGATGCGCGACGGCTCCGCGAGGTCATCGACGAGTCGATCGCGGAGTTCGGAGCCGTCGGCGCGCCCTCGACCTGGGTGCTCTCGAACCACGACACCATCCGTCACCGCACGCGACTCGCACTCGTGCCGCAGCCGGCGCACGGCGTCGGCATCGGCCCGACGAGCGCGTCGAAGGCCGACCCCGAGGTCTCGCTGCGCCGCGGCCGCGCCGCGACGGCGCTCATGCTGGCGCTGCCGGGCGGCGCGTACGTGTACCAGGGCGAGGAGCTCGGCCTGCCCGAGGTCGTCGACATCCCCGCCGAGGCGCGGCAGGACCCGACCTTCCACCGCACGAACGGCGAGATGTGGGGCCGCGACGGCTGCCGTGTGCCGATCCCGTGGGAGGCAGACGCCCCCGCGTACGGCTTCAGCCCGACGGGCGAGTCGTGGCTGCCCCAGCCCGCATCGTGGGCGGAGTACGCGCGCGATCGCCAGGAGGGCGTCGCCGACTCGACCCTCGAGCTCTACACGCGTGCGCTGCGCCTGCGCCGCGAGCACGGCCTGGGCGCGGGCGAGATCGAATGGCTCGACCTCGGCCCCGGCGCCGTCGCCTTCCGCAACGGCGACGTCGCGGTGATCGCGAACCTCGGCCACGACGCCATCGACCTGCCCGCGGGCGAGCTGCTGCTGGCCTCCACCGAGCTGCATGCCGCGTCGCTGCGCGCCGACGAGACCGCCTGGGTGCGCGTGCGCTGACCCGCCGGGCATCGCTGCCGGCTTGCGTTTCGCAGGCGATCCCGGGTCATGAGGGGGATGCTCCCTCGCGACCCGGGATCACCTGCAGAACGCGATGAGGTCAGGGCGGAGCGAGGGCTGGATCGCCGGCGAGGGCCTTACGGCTCGAGGATCTGCTCGCGCGTCGCGAGCCAGACGAGGGGGTCGACCGAGATGTAGTCGCCGTTCTTGATCTCGAGGTGCAGGTGCGGGCCCGTGGAGTGCCCCGTCGAGCCGACGTTGCCGAGCTGCGTCGTGATGTCGACGACTTGGCCGGGCTCGACCTGGATGGACCCCGCCTGCATGTGGGGGTACCAGGACTGGAAGTACTGCCCGTCGACGTTGTGCTCGACGATGACCTCGTAGCCGCCGCCACCGGGGTTGTTGCCCTGCCACGTCGCGACGACGACGCCGTTCGCGATGGGGTAGACGGGCGTGCCCGCGCCGGGGACGAGGTCGACGCCCCCGTGGAAGGAGCCCCACCGGTAGCCGAAGCCGCTCGACACCGGCACCTCGGCGAGCGAGGGGAAGGGCGACTGCGTGTACGTGGTCTCGAGCTGCGCCCACACGCCGGGCATCGCGGGCTCGCCGCCGTAGTACGGCCCGATTTCCTCGGCGTCGGCGACGGCCTGCAGCGACGCCATCTCCTCCGGCGACATGCGCGCCGACGCGAGCGCGTCGTCGACGCCGAAGTCGTCGCGCGTGAGCACGGCGGTGACCTCGTCGTCGCCGTGCGCGCCGCTGCCCGATGTCACGTCGAGCTCCTGCTCGACGTCGACGTCGCCGTAGGCACCGGTCGTGGTCGTCGTGTCCGGCGGCGAGAACGCCTGCGCGGGCAGCGATGTGACGGCGACGAGGCCGCCGATGGTGAGGATGACGCCTGCGGCGCCGAGGCGCTGGATCGCCGTGCGGGCCGCGCTCGTCCGCGCGCGACGGCTCGGACGCACGACGGGGGCGTGCACGACGGGACGGCGCGCGACGACGGCGGGGCGGGGCGGCCTCGCCTCGCGCCGCAGCGGGCTCCGCACAGGCGTGGATGCCGCGTCGTCCTGCTCGCCGCCGAGCACGGCGGCGACGGCGGCCGAGACCTCGTCGCTGCTCGCGGCTCGCGCCGCGCGCCGCTCGGCGCGGGTCATGGCGCGCTCCGGCTGGCTCTCGCTCGTCGAGGTCGGGGGCAGCTCGTCGCTCGCGATCGGGCGCTGCTCGATCGTCGCGCGCTCGACCTCGACGCGCGTGGTCGCGGGCGCTTCGTCGAGGCCGACTCCGGAATGCTCCTCGTCGAGAGTCGCGGGCAGCTGCGAGGCGACGACCGGCTCGGCGGGTGCCGACGCTGCCGCGCGGCGAGCGCGGCGCGTCGACGGCGCGACCGTCGTCGACTCGGGCGACGGGATCGTCGGCGCCTCGTCGCGGACGGAGGGCGGAACGCTCGCGTCGGCGATGCGTCGCGCTCGGCGCGAGGTCGGAGCTTCGGCGACGGCTGCCTCGGGCTGCGCGCGCTCGGCCTCCGACGGCGCGAGCGGGGCGGACGCATGCGACGCCTGCGAGGCCGCGTCGGCCGCGCGGCGCGCGCGCCGACCGCCGGTCTCCTCGACGGAGGCCCGCGCGACCGCTGCCGCAGCGTCGCTCGACGAGTCCGTCGTGGGCGTCACGATCACGGGGAGGTCACGAGCGAGGCGCGACGCGGACTCGCGCATCTCGCGGCGCGTGCGGTAGATCAGCGAGCCGCCATCGACGACGCGCACGCTCGATGCCTGCGGCGCCTCGGCGTAGAGCGCCCTGTGCTGCGCCTCGCGCTCGCCCTCGCGCCGGCTGCGACGGGTCGACGGCATGATGCGGTCCGCGTCGGCCGGGGCCGACTCGTCCTGATGCGTCACGTCGTGAGGTCCTTCGACACTGCTCGGGGAAAAGGCTTCTGCCTCCCGAGGGTACCCGTGACCCAGGAAGGCAGCAGCGTCAAAGGTAACAGGATGGTAACGACGAGGCAAGGGCGCAGATCGGATCCGCGACCTCACGCAACCCCTTGCGCGCGTCGATCGGCATCGTGCCAGCACATCCGGAAGACGACGAAGGCCCCGCCGGAGCGGGGCCTTGCACGTGGCGAGTGAGGGATTCGAACCCCCGAAGTCGATGACAGCTGATTTACAGTCAGATCCCTTTGGCCGCTTGGGTAACTCGCCGATGCCCGTCGAGGGCAGGGACCAGGATAGCGTGCCCCGGCAGCGTCGATGACCACGCGGTCGCCGCGCTCTCGTCCAGGGCCGACGCGCCCGCATCCGCCATACTCGGAACCATGGCAGATTCCTCGTTCGACGTCGTCAGCAAGGTCGACCCCATGGAGGCCGAGAACGCGGTCAACCAGGCCCGCAAGGAGGTCGAGCAGCGCTACGACTTCAAGGGCGTCGGGGCCGACGTCGCATGGGCCGGCGAGCGCATCCTGCTCAAGGCATCGACGAAGGAGCGCGTCGAGGCGGTGCTCGACGTCGTGCAGTCGAAGTTCGTGAAGCGCGGCATCGAGCTGAAGCAGCTCGACGTGGGCGACGCCTACCCCTCCGGCAAGGAGCACCGCATCGAGATCGGGCTGAAGAACGGCATCGGCACCGAGGATGCGAAGAAGGTGCAGAAGATCATCCGCGAGCAGGCACCGAAGGCGGTGAAGTCGCAGATCCAGGGCGACGAGCTGCGCGTGTCGTCGAAGTCGCGCGACGACCTGCAGGCGACGATCCGCCTGCTCAAGGCGGCCGAGGTCGACATCGCGCTGCAGTTCGTGAACTTCCGCTGATGCTCGACCTCCTGCCCGACACGGGGCTCGGGCAGGGGTTCGCGGTGGCGTTCGTCGTGCTCGACGTGCTGCTGCGCATCGTCGCGGTGCTCGTCGTGCCCTACAACCGGCGCCCGCCGGCCGCGATGGCGTGGTTGCTGCTCATCATGGTGCAGCCCATCGCCGGCTGGATCGTCTTCGCGACGCTGGGCCACAACCGGCTGCCGCGGATGCGGCGACGCAAGATGCTCGCGCTGCAGGACGTCATCGGCGAGGTGACGCGCGACATCCCAGACGAGGAGGATCCGCAGCGCTCGGCCGAGTGGCTGCCCGGCGTGCTGCAGATGCTGCGGGCGCAGACGTCGCTGCCGCACCTCGGCGGCAACGCGTGCGTCATCCACGACGACTTCCCCGAGCAGGTCGAGGCGATGGCGCGCGCGATCGATGGTGCGCAGCGCTACGTGCATGCGGAGTTCTACCTCATCGTCTCGAGCGAGGCGACCGAGCCGTTCTTCGCCGCGCTCGAGCGTGCGAGGGCCCGCGGCGTCGAGGTGAAGGTGCTCGTCGACCACATCACGAGCGTGCGCTACCCGCGGCGCAAGGAGACCGTCGCACGACTGGAGGCGATGGGGGCGCGCTGGCAGGACATGCTGCCGCTGCGTCCGTGGCGCGGGCAGTGGCAGCGCCCCGACCTGCGCAACCACCGCAAGCTCGTCGTCATCGACGGCGACGTCGGCTTCACCGGCTCGCTCAACCTCGTCGATCCCTCCTACCTGTGGTCGAAGAACGTCAAGCGCGGCCTGGAGTGGAAGGACACGTGGCTCGAGGTGCGCGGACCCGTCGTCCGCGAGATCGACGTGCTCTTCCTCTCCGACTGGTGGGCGGAGACGAACGAGCTCGTCGACCAGGGCGTCGGCGATCCCGCGCGGCCGGGAGAGGTCGAGGCGTCGGTCGTGCCGAGCGGGCCCGGCTTCGAGGGCGAGAACAACCTGCGGCTCTTCCTCGAGTGCATCCACACGGCCGTCGACCGCATCACGATCGTCAGCCCCTACTTCGTGCCCGACGACGCGATGTCGTACGCCATCACGTCGGCGGCGATGCGCGGCGTGCAGGTCGACCTCTTCGCCAGCGCGATCGGCGACCAGTTCTGGACCTTCCACGCGCAGCGCTCCTACTACGAGACGCTGCTGCGCGCAGGCGTGCGCATCTGGCTCTACCGCGAGCCGATCGTGCTGCACTCGAAGTTCATGGTCTTCGACGGCGAGCACTCGATCTTCGGATCGTCGAACATCGACATGCGCTCGTTCGGCCTGAACTTCGAGATCTCGATGCTGCTCGAGGGACCGGAGATGGCGGGCCGACTGCAGGAGATCGCGGAGCGGTATCGGCGGGAGTCGAGCGAGCTCACGCTCGAGGCTTGGCTCGAGCGCCCGCGCGTCGGGCAGATCTTCGACAACGTCGCGCGCCTCACCTCGGCGCTGCAGTAGCGCGATGCGCGAGCGCGCTCGGGCATCGACGGGCGCGACGAGCGAGCACCTCGACCATGCGGTCGGCGGGCGCGTTCGGGGCGCTGCCGACGCCCGCGCGCCCGTAGGGTCGAGGCATGCAGAACCTGCTCGACGGCCCGCCTGAGACCCTCCTGCCCGCCGACTCCGGCGCGCACGCCCTCGACGCCGGCGCGCACGAGCGCGACGTCGCAGCGGCGCATCCCGACTCGGTGCTCGCGTGGGCGATGCTCGCCGAGGAGGCGCTCGCCTCGGGCGAGACGATCGAGGGCTACGCGTTCGCGCGCACGGCGTACCACCGATCGCTCGACGCCCTGCGGCGCAACGGCTGGCGCGGCCAGGGCCCCGTGCCGTGGTCGCACGAGCCGAACCGCGGCTTCCTGCGCTCGCTCGCGGCCCTCGCGACCGCATCCGAGGCGCTCGGCGACGCCACGGAGGCCGAGCGCTGCCGCATGTTCCTGCGCGACTCGAGCGCCGAGGGCGCCGAGGCGCTCGGGCTCTGACGCCCCTGACCGCCGCTCGCGCGCGAGGGCGCCGCGTGCTCGGCATGCGGGGGCCCTCGTGCGCGCAGGGCTCACGCGCGGTCGTGCAGCGTCACGAGGTACCCGTCGGGGTCGACGAGCGTGCACGTGCGACCGAAGGGGCCGTCGAACGGCGCGACGGCGATGGCGTGGCCGTCGGCGACGAGCGCGTCGTGGATCTGCTGCACGTCGGTCGCGTGCAGCCACAGCGCGACGCCGAGGCCGGGCTGCGACGCGTCGAGGTCGGTGCCCTCGACGAGGTCGCGCAGCGCGAACGCGATGGGCGTCGTCGTGAACACGACGGCGTGGGGCGGGCCGGCGGGCGAGCGCTCGAGACCGAGGTAGCGCTTGTAGAAGGCCTGGGAAGCCGCGAGGTCGCGGACCTGCAGCGAGACGAAGTCGGGGCCGGTGACGGGCATGGTGCTCTCCTTCATGTCAGTTGATTGACATGAAGGACTCTATGTCAGACTGCTGACATGCAGCGACCTGCCGACGGCATCCACCTCGACACATCGCTCGGCTACGCGCTCAAGGAGGCGTCGAGCGCCCTGCGGACGGCGATGGAGGATGCGCTCCGTCCGCTGGGCATGACGATCACGCACTACTCGTGCCTCGAGCTGCTCGCGCAGCGACCCGGCATGTCGGGCTCCGAGCTCGCGCGCGGCGCGTTCGTGACGCGGCAGTCGATGCACGTGCTGCTGCAGGCGCTCGAGCGCGACGGCGCCGTCGAGCGCCCCGCCGAGGATGCCGTCGGCAAGGCCCTGCCCGCGCGGCTCACCGACCGCGGGCGCGCGAGCCTCGCCGCCGCGACCGTCGCGGTGCGCGACGTCGAGCAGCGCATGCTCGGCGACCTGTCGGCCGCCGAGCAGCGACAGGTGCTCGGCGCGCTGCAGCGCATGGCGCGATCGCTGCGCGACGCCTAACGATCGGGGCGGCTCACTCGACTCGCTCCGACGCGGGGGCCGTCGGCTGGTCGTCGAGCCATCCGGGGTTCGCCGCGAGGAACGCCGCCGCGCACACCCAGGTCTGCTCGAGGCTCGGGTTCATCGAGACGACCTTCGACCGTCGTTCCTCGGGCATCGACTCCTCGGCAGCCTCGAGCGCCGACCGCAGGCTCGCGACGAGCGCCGATCGGTCCTGCGAATCGGGCGTCGTCAACGCCGCGAGGTCGACCGTGGTCGTCGAAGCGGTGAACGCCGCCTCGTCGCCCCAGACGCGGCCGGTAGAGAGCTCGTCGGCATCGATCGAGAGGCGCACGATGCCCGACAGCTCGGGCTTCGCCGCCCTCGACATCCATCGCCAGTAGCCCGTGAGCCGCGCGGATCCCACGAGCATGTCGCGCCACGGCACGCGCGACTCCTCGTGCAGCTCGCGCAGCATCCCTCGCACGATCACGGCCGTGGCGTCGAGCTCGCCGGCGTCGTCGCGCACTCGCGAGCCCGACGCGTCGCGTGCATCCACCGATCCCGAGCCGCTCGCCGCATACGCGCCCGGGGCGATCGAGTTGCCCATCGCCTGCCGCACGATGACGCACCGGCGGTCAGCGGTGATCGCGAGGATGCTCGCCCCGATCACGTTCGCCGCACGGGCGCGGTCGAGCGACAGCAGTCGGCCGGCACGGTCGAGCACGTACGGTGCCACGATGCTGTCGCCGTCGGCCTCGTGCCCCATCGACCAGATCTCGTTGCTGCACTCGCCGTCGAAGTACCGCACCGCCTCGAGCACGACCTCGCCCGACTCGACGACCGAGCGCGTCGGCTCCGTCGCGAGCCGGAGCAGCCGCCCGTTGAAGCGCACCGGCAGCCGGCCGAGCCGCCGCCGACGGCCCGCCTCCATGCCGGTGCGGAGCGACCGCCCGGCGATCGCCGCGAGCTCGTCGGGCAGGCGGTACGCGACGCGGCTCCGACGACCACGGATCCGCACGTGCGGCAGCCGCGCATCGACGGCGCGGTCGAACCAGATGTCGGTGCCGAGCGCCGAGCCGTGCCCGATCGTCGACGTCATGACGGGGTCGTCGTGCATCCACTGCACGTCAGCCGCCGACCCCGCCGGCGGTGGCGCGGCCAGCTCCTGCAACGGCGAGGCACGCCAGGCGCGGAAGATGCGCGTGCCGTCGACGACCAGGCCACCGATCGTCACGGCGGCACCGACGACGGTCACGACGAGCGCGATCTCCGGCGGCGCGAGCACCGCGACCGTCGTGACGACGAAGAAGGCGAACGCGGCGATCCAGATCCACTCGCTGCGATACACGAACAGGACGTAGTCGACCCATCCGCGAAGCCGCGACCGCATCCGATCCCCCGCTCGCCGAGACCGCGGGTCAGCGCTCGGCGCGCTCCGTCGCCCGCGAGATCGCGATCATCTCGTCGCGCGGCACGACCTTGATGCGGGCGCGGCCGTGCGGCTCGCCCAGGCCGATCTCGTGCTCGTCGAGGCGGATCCAGCCGGCGATGTCGGTCCAGTCGACGCCGCGCTCGGCGAGCAGCGCCGGGATGGCCTCGGGGCTCGCGTCCTCGGGCGTCCACCACGAGAGCTCGTCGGCGAGCAGTTGCTCGATCGTCTCCTTCGCATCGGACTTCGTGTGACCGATGAGGCCCACGGGTCCGCGCTTGATCCAGCCCGTCGCGTACACGCCCGGCACGGGGCGCACGCCGTCGACGACGCGGCCGGCCTCGTTGGGGATGACGCCGCGCAGCTCGTCGAACGGCACGCCCGGCAGCGGCGACGAGAAGTAGCCGATGGCCCGGTACACGGCCTGCACGGGCACGTCGCGCAGCTCGCCCGTGCCCTCGATGCCGCCCTGGCCATCCGGTCGCGTGCGCTCGATGCGCAGCGCCGTCACGCCGTCGTCGCCGACGACCTCGACGGGCCGCGACCAGAAGTGCAGGTGGAGGCGACGGGATGCCGCGCCCGTCTCGCGCTGGCGCCACTGGTCGAGCACGCGCGAGATCACGAGGATCTGCTTGTTGGCCTTGCGGGCCTCCTCGTCGGGGTCGACGCCGAAGTCCTCGTCGTACAGCACCATGTCGACGTCGCGCAGCTCGCCGAGCTCGCGCAGCTCGAGCGGCGTGAACTTCACGTCGAGGGGGCCGCGGCGGCCGAAGACGTGCACGTCGGTGACGGGCGACGCCTCGAGCCCCTCGACGACGTTCGCGGGCACCTCGGTGGGCATGAGGTCCTCGGGGTGCTTCGCGAGCATGCGAGCGACGTCGAGCGCGACGTTGCCGACGCCGAGCACGGCGATCTCCTCGGCCTCGAGCGGCCACGTGCGCGGCACGTCGGGGTGGCCGTCGAACCACGACACGAAGTCGGCGGCGCCGTAGGAGCCGGGCAGGTCGACGCCGGGGATCACGAGCGGCGCATCCTTCACGGCACCCGTCGCGAAGATCACCGCGTTGTAGTGGCGCTGCAGGTCCTCGAGCTGGATGTCGACGCCGAAGCGCACGTTGCCGAAGAACCGCACGACGCCCGACTCGAGCACCTCGCGCAGCGCCGAGATGATGCCCTTGATGCGCGGGTGGTCGGGGGCGACGCCGTAGCGCACGAGGCCGTACGGCGCCGGCAGGTGCTCGAACAGGTCGATCGACACCTCGCCGCCCTGCTCGGCGACGGCCTTCTTGAGGATGTCGGCGGCGTAGATGCCTGCGGGACCGGCGCCGACGACGGCGACGCGGAGCGTGGTGGGCATGGAGGTCCTCTCGAGCGCGCGGCGCGCGACTAGCGGGTGCGGGTGACGAGGGATGCGGCGAACGCGTCGAGCGCGTCGCGCACGGGGCCCGCGGGCAGCGCCGTGAGCGCCTCGTGCGCGCCGTCGCGCCAGCGCTCCGCCTCGGCGAGCGTGTCGAGCGTCGCGGGGTGCTCGCGCAGCCTCGCGACGGCGTCGGGGAAGTCGTCGCCCTTGCGGTCGATGTCGGCGAGCAGCGCCGCGGCGTCGGCGTCGGATGCGGCGGCGGCGCGCAGGCGCAGCAGCGGCAGCGTCATGACGCCCGTGCGCAGGTCGGTGCCTGCGACCTTGCCGGTCTCGGGCGACGACGACAGGTCGAGCACGTCGTCGACGAGCTGGAAGGCGACGCCGATGCGCTCGCCGTAGTCGCGCAGCGGCTGCCGGTACGCGGGGTCGGCGTTCGACACGAGCGCGCCGAGCTCGGCGGCCGAGGCGATGAGCGAGCCCGTCTTGTCTGCGAGCACGCGGATGTAGTGCTCGACGGGGTCGGCGCCCTGCGGCCCGATCGTCTCGTGGAGCTGTCCGAGGCACATCCGCTCGAACGTGTGCGCATGGATGGCGGCGAACTCCGAGCCGAGCCGCGCGCCGACGGCGCCGGCGCGCGCGAACAGCAGGTCGCCGGCGAGGATCGCGACCGAGTTGCCCCACACCTCGTGCACGGCCGGGACGCCGCGGCGCATGGCGGCGCGGTCCATGACGTCGTCGTGGTAGAGGCTCGCCAGGTGGGTGATCTCGACGACCTCTGCCGCCTGCACGACGCGATCGGTGATGCCGTCGCCGAGCTGCGCGGCGAGCATGAGGAGCATCGGGCGCGTGCGCTTGCCGCCCGCGTCCTTGAGGTACCGCGTCATCGCGTCGGCGACCGGGTCCGTGAGCGCCACGTCCGCGTCGAGCGCGTGCTCGACGCGGCGCAGTCCGTCCTCGAGTGCGTCGACGAGCTCGCGCTCGGGACCGGCGGCCTCGTCGAGGGAGATCCCGAGCGAGGCGGCGAGGCCGCTCACGCCGTCGCCTCGTCGGCGGCCGGTCGCTCGATGATGTCCATGCGCATCGTCTGCTCCGTGGGCTTGCGGCCGCGGTGCAGAGCCACCGCGCCCATCGTCAGGTCGCGGTGCGCGACCCGCGTGAAGCCGGCGCTGCGGATCCACCGCGAGAGGGTCTGCTGGTCGGGCCACGCCTCGATCGACTCGACGAGGTAGCGGTACGAGTCGGGATTCGACGAGACGCGACCGACGACGGGCACCGTGCGCAGGAAGGCGCGATGGCCGGCGCGGGCGATGCGCAGCGGAGGCTTCGACGCCTCGCACACGACGAGGCGTCCGCCGGGCTTGAGGACGCGGTAGAACTCCGCGAGGGCTGCCTTCGGATCCTGCACGTTGCGGAACCCGAAGGAGATCGTGACGGCGTCGAACGTCTCGTCGTCGAAGGGCAGGTCCTGCGCGTCGCCGTGCACGAACTCGATCTCGGGATACCGGCGGCGGCCCTCGGCGATCATGCCCTCGCTGAAGTCGAGGGCCGTCACGAGCGCGCCCGCCTTCGCCATCGGCGCCGACGACGTGCCGGTGCCGGCCGCGACGTCGAGGATGCGCTCGCCCGGCTGCGCCGCGACCGCGCGGTTCATCTGCATGCGCCAGATGCGGTCGTTGCCGAGCGTGAAGAGCGAGTTCATGAGGTCGTAGCGCTTCGCGGTCGCGTCGAACATCTCCGCGACCTCGCTCGGGTCCTTGCCCAGGTCCGCTGCCCCCACGGCATCCATCCTACGGTGGCGCGCATCCAGCCCGTCCCCGCGCGCGAGCGGGTGGACGGGCGCGCGTAGGGTGGGTGCCGTGCAGGCGCAGCGACGACTGCGCGTCGTCACGACGCGCGCCGCCCATGGTCGGCTCATCGCGTACGCCGATGCCGGCTCCCCGCTCGCGTTCGTACGCTCGGGCGACGGCCTCGTGGGCGTGGGCGAGGCGCTGCGCATCACGGTGTCCGGAGCGACGCGCATCGCGGATGCCGCCGCAGCGTGGGAGGCGCTCGTCGCGGACGCCGACGTGCAGGACGAGGTCGGCGCGCACGGCTCGGGGCTCGTGGCCTTCGGCACGTTCGCGTTCGCCGACGACTCGGCGGCCGAGAGCGTGCTGATCGTGCCGCGCGTCGTGCAGGGTCGGCGCGGCGACGACGCGTGGACGACGCGCATCGCCGTCGACGACGAGCCGCTGCCGGAGCCGACGCCGCGGCGCGAGGTCGACGACGTGCGCGTGACGCTGACGCCGGGCGCGATCGGTCCCGATCGCTACGCGGCGATCGTCGCCGAGGCGGTGGAGGCCATCCGGGCCGGCGAGCTCGAGAAGGTCGTGCTCGCGCGCGACCTCGTGGGCGAGCTGCCCGCGGGCGCCGACCTGCGCAGCGCGCTGCTGGGGCTGCGGCGCCGCTACCCCGACGCCATCACGTACGCCGTCGACGGACTGCTCGGCGCGAGCCCGGAGATGCTCGTCGCCGCACGCGACGGTCGCTGCTTCACGCGCGTGCTCGCCGGCACCGCCGCCCGCGGTGCGACGCCCGAGCTCGACGGCGAGGCCGCCGAGGCGCTCGCCGAGCGCGCGAAGGACCTCGGCGAGCACCGCCTCGCCGCGGAGTCGGCGATGGAGTCGCTGCGACCCATCAGCCGCGACCTGGCTGCGAGCGGCCCCTATCCCCTGCGGCTGCCGAACCTCTGGCACCTCGCCACCGACATCACGGGCACGCTCGAGGGCACGGTGCTCGACGCGCTCGCCGCGCTGCATCCCACCGCCGCCGTCGCCGGCACGCCGCGCGCCGACGCGCTCGCGCGCATCGCGGCGCTCGAGGGCATCGACCGCGGGCGCTACGCAGGCCCCGTGGGCTGGCTCGACGCGGCCGGCGGCGGCGAGTGGGCGATCGCGCTGCGCGGCGCGCAGGTGTCGGCCGACGGCGCGATCCGCGCGTTCGCGGGCGCCGGCATCGTCGCGGACTCCGTGCCGGCGGACGAGCTCGCCGAGACGGCGATCAAGCTGCGCCCCATCGTCGACGCGTTCGGCGACCCGCTGCCGCCGCGCCCCGTGCTCGAGTAGGCACGCGCCTCAGCGTCGGCGTCGGTGCGCGGGGTGCCTGCACCACAGCTCGGGGTGCGCGGGCTCGTCGTAGGAGACGTACACGGCGGTCGTACGTCCGTCCGGCAGCGGGAGCACGGGAGTGGGGATGGCGCTCCAGTCGGGTCCCGGCGGATCCGACGCCCAGTCCTGCTCGGGCGGCTCCGACCCGTCGAACCACGGCGACCAGCGACGCGCGGCCTCGCCGGCATCCTCGACCGACGCATCCGCGACGACGACGAAGCCGGCGACGCGATGCGCCTCGCACATGCCCCACGACCGCTCGCCGGTGGATCGGATCGCCTCGAAGCGCTGCGACCCGTCGATCGCCTCGCCGCGGCGATCGACGTCGAGCCGCATGGACTCCACGCCCTCGACGACTCCTCGCACGCGTCGCACGATCCTCGGGGCTCCCGCGAGCTCGAAGGGGTCCATCACGTGATCGATCGCCCGTCCACCGGCCCAGCGTCGGGTGGTCTCGAGCTCGTCGTCGACGACGATCCAGTCGAGGCGGTCACCGACGGCGACGCGGAAGCCCTCGTCGCCGAGCGCGGTGTCCCCGACCCAGATCGACAGGCTCACGCAGGGCCCTCCGGCACGCCACCGAGGGCCAGCAGGCGCGCGCGCTCGGCGTCGACGTCGAAGTCCGCGGCCGGCCACTGCGGATCGATCGCCTCGAGGGCTGCGACGAGCAGCTCCTGCACCGCGAGCCTCGCGTACCACTTGCGATCGGCGGGCACGACGTGCCACGGGGCGTCGGGCGTCGCCGTGCGCTCGATCGCGATCTCGTACGCGCGCTGGTAGTCGGGCCACAGCGAGCGCTCGTCGACGTCGCCCGGCTCGTACTTCCAGTGCTTGTCGGGCCGGTCGAGCCGCTCGAGCAGCCGCGCACCCTGCTCCTCGTACGAGATGTGCGGCATGACCTTCACGACGTGCACGCCGCCGGCGACGAGCCGCCGCTCGAACTCCACGATGCGGCCGTAGCGCTCCTCGACCGTCTCAGGCGACGACAGCCCCCGCACGCGGTGGATGAGCACGTCCTCGTAGTGCGAGCGGTCGAAGACGCCGATCCTGCCGGGCCCCGGCAGCGCGCGCTCGATGCGCCAGAGGAAGTCGTGCGCGAGCTCCTCCTGCGTCGGGCGCTTGAACGAGGCGATCGCGACGCCCTGCGGATCGACGGAGCCCACGACGTGCCGCACGAGCCCGCCCTTGCCCGCGGTGTCCATGCCCTGCAGCACGAGCAGCACGCGCCGCTCGTCGCCTGCGGTCGACGCCGCGAAGAGCCGCTCCTGCAGGCTCGCGAGGTGCTCGGCGCGCTCGGCGAGCAGCGCCTGTCCGGCGGCCTTGCCGCCGTCGAATCCGGGCGTGCCGCGCGGGTCGACGTCGGCGAGACGGATGGGGCCGCCGGCGTGGGCCACGGCTGCGGGGATCGCGCTCATGCGGCAGAGCCTAGCCACGCGAGCCGTGCGGCTCACTCGGCCAGCCGCACCTCGACGAGGCAGCTCGCGGCCCTCGTGAGCGCCCGCTCGAGCCCGGCTCGATCCTCCACGAGCACGTGCTGCCAGCCGTACGCGGCGGCGAGGCTCGCGAGGTCGACCGACTGCGGGGTGCGCTGCACGCGCGCGAAGTCGCGGACGTCGGCCGTGCCCGCGACCTCGAGGTCGTCGAAGATCGTGCCGCCGCCGTCGTTGCCGACGACGATCTGGAGCCGCGGGCGCGGCTCGTCGGCGGGCACGTGGAAGCCACCGACGTCGTGCAGCAGCGTGAGATCGCCCATGAGGGCGCGCGTGACGCCGCGACCGCCTGCGCGGTCGTGGGCGAGCGCGACGCCGATCGCCGTCGACACCGTGCCGTCGATGCCCGCGAGGCCGCGATTGGCATGGACCGTGATCGGCTTGCCGCCGACGGTGCGGTCGAGCACGCGGATGAGGCGGGATGCCCCCAGCACGAGCCGGTCGTGCGGCCAGGTGTGCTCCCACACGGCGCGCGCGAGCATCGCCCGCGTGACCGGTCGGCGCGCGTCCTCGAGCACCGCGCGGGCGTAGCGATCGCGCGCGAGGTCGGCACCGGGGATCGGAGCCATGTCCGCATCCAGCAGGCGTCGCGACGCCTGCACCCAGCGCCCCACCCATGCGCGCGCCCACTCGCCCGGCTCCCCCTCGACGACGAGGTCGCCCTCGACGACCGTCCCACGCACGTTCTCGAGCCCGCGGCGGCCGGCGACGACCACCTCGACGTCGTCGCGGCGCACGAGCCGCGTCACGACGCGCGTGAGCGTGGGGTGCCCGACGACGACGACGCGGCGCACCTCGTCGGCCAGCTCGGAGGCGACGACGTCGGGCACGACGAGGTTCGGGCCGAACCGGGCGCTCGACGACGGCTCGGCGACGAGCGGTGCGCCGAGGTCGATCGCGAGCGCCGACGCCGCGGGCCCCGCGTCCGCGCCCGCGACGACGACGGTGCCGGGCTCCGGGGCGATGGCGTGCGTCTCGCGGGGCATGGCGACGACGCGATCGACGGGCGTGTGCGCATGCGCGTCGCCGCCCGAGAGCGGGTCGCGGAAGCCGACGTCGAGCTGCACGGGGCCGGGCTCGCGCGCGCCCTCGGCGCCGAGCGCCTCCGTCACGATGCGCACGGCATCGGCCTCGGGCGTCGCCTCCGCGTCCGCGAGGGCGACGACGACGGCGCGAGCAGCGTGGGCGAAGATGCCCGGCTGCATCGTCGTCTGGTTCGAGCGGATGCCCTGCAGCTCTGGGGGACGATCCGCGGTGATCGCGATGAGGGGCACGTCGGCATGGTGCGCCTCGAGCATCGCGGGGTGCAGCTCGGCGACCGCGGTGCCGCTCGTCACGACGATCGCGACGGGTGCGCGCGTCTCGCGCGCGAGGCCGACGGCCAGGAAGCCGGCGGAGCGCTCGTCGATCCGCACGTGCAGGGCGAGCCGATCCTCGCGCGCGAGCCGCGCTGCGGCGAGCGCGAGCGCCTGCGACCGCGATCCTGGGCAGACGACGACGTCGTGCACGCCGGCGTCGACGAGGGCTGCGAGCAGTCGGTCGGCGTAGGAGGCTGCGGCCGCGTCAGCCACGGCGCGAGTCGTCGTCGCGCTCGTCGGTCGACGGGGACGTGCGATCGGCGGGCCCGACGCCCTCCTCGCCCGGCTCCTCGGCCTGGTCGTCCGGCACCTCGGGCTGCACGCGACGCGAGCGGTCCGCCAGCTCCTCGTCATCGAGCGCCGCGAGCTGCTGCTCGAGCTCGGCGATGCGGCGATCCGACTCGTCGGCGCTCACCCAGGTGCCCGTCTGCGTGCGGAACTCCTTGGAGTCCTCCGGCCCCTGCGGCGGCGCGAACGACCGGGGCGCCTTGCCCCAGAACAGCCATCCGAGCGGTCCGACGACGGGCACGAGCACGATGAGCACGGCCCACAGGACGCGGTTGAGCCTGCGGATGCGGCGGTCGTCGGTGATGGTGAGGTCGACGATCGCGTACACCGCCATCGCGACGGCGAGGATGCCGCCGATGATGTAGAAGCGGGCCATGCGGCACACTGTACGCGCCGGTCCTATGGGGATGCCCGGCGTTCCGCGGCGCGCGTACGCTGGTGCCGTGCGTGCCATCGTCTCCTACGCCCTGCTGCGTGCCGCGCTGTTCGTGCTGCCGTTCGCGATCCTGCTCGCGGCGGGCGTGCCCTGGTACGTGGCGCTCGTCGTGGCGCTGCTCTTCGCCTTCGCCGCGAGCGCCGTCTTCCTGCGCAGGCAGAAGGAGGCCGTGAGCGCCGAGATCGCGCGTCGACGCGGCGAGCGGGGCATCCGCGACGACGAGGACGTCGAGGACGAGGCCGTGGACGGCGAGCGCGGCGCGGCGGCGAATGCGGAGGACGAGACCGGTCCGTCGCATCCCGCGCCGTCCAACGACGCCGAGGACGGCACGGTCGCCACGACGACCGTGGACCCCGACGTCACGGTCGAGGGCACGACGCGGGACGACGAGCGCCGCGAGCGCTGATCGAGCCCGGGCTCGCTAGAGGGCGAAGCCCGTGATGCCGCCCCACAGCGCGACCGCCGTGCCGAGGCCGAACAGCAGCGTCGCGAGCGACGTGAGGCCGAGCGCCGTGACGTAGTCGCGCGTCGTGCGCGCCATGGCGACGATCACGACGGCGGGCAGCGCGACGACGAGCACGAGCAGCACGAAGGGGCCGTAGGCGAGCGCGAGCGCGTAGATCGCGACGATGCCGAACGGCACGAGCATGAGGATGCCGTAGAGCACCTTGGCCGCGACCCGTCCGATGAGGGTCGGGATCGTGCGCTTGCCCGCCGCCCGGTCCGAGTCGACGTCGCGCAGGTTGTTCACGAGCATGAGCGCGGCGGCGAAGCAGCCCATGGCCGCGCCGAGGACGAGCGAGTCCTCGGTCCAGCGGCCGAGCATCGCGAACACGGTGCCGTTGACGGCGATCATGCCGAAGACGAGGAAGGCGACGATCTCGCCGAGCCCGTAGTAGCCGTAGGGCCGCGGACCGCCCGTGTAGAGCCAGGCGAGCGCGATGCAGGCGGCGCCGACCGCCAGCAGCCACCACTGCTGCGACACGACCGCGAGCGCGACGCCCGCCGCGGCGCCGAGCCCCAGCAGCACGATCGCGACCGTGCGCACGCGAGCGGGGTCGACGGCGGTGGAGGACGTGATGCGGCGCGGGCCCGTGCGCTCGAGGTCGGTGCCGCGGACGCCGTCGGAGTAGTCGTTCGCGACGTTCACGCCCATCTGCAGCAGCACGGCGACCGCGAGGGCGAGGAGGGCGATGACGAGGTGGTACCCCTCGGCCGCGTAGGCGGCGCCGACGCCGACCGCGACGGGGGAGACCGCCATCGAGAGCGTGCGGGGCCTCGTCGCAGCGACCCAGTCGCCGAGGGTCGGCGGCTGCTTCGCGGCGCGCACGGCGGTGCCGCGCCTGGCGGGGTTGCCGGAGCGCGCGCGAGCGCGCTCGTCCTGCTTGCGTCCGCCCGGTGCTGCGCTCGTCTTCGCCACGCGTCGAGGGTACCGGCGGTCGCTGGGACGTCGGCTCGTCGACGCCGCACGCGAGCGGGCACGCCCGTGCAGGATGCACGCGAGGACCCGCTCACGTGCGGGTTCGACGAGGTCAGCGCGGGCGAGGCGCGGACGGCGTCGAGCGCCACCACGAGCTGCGCCGCTGCCGCATGCGGCTCGCGACGAGCCGCGCGAGGCGCTTGCGATCGGGCTTGCCGGTGTGGGTCGTCGGGATGACCGACACCGTGACGACGTGGTTGGGGCGCGCGGGCTTGCCGAGCGCGTGCTGCACGGCCTGGCGGATCTCGGCGAGGTCCGGCCGCAGGGTCGTGACGACGACGGGCACCTCGCCCCACTCGGCATCCGGGCCCGCCACGACGACCGCGTCGGGCGCGAACACCTGCACGACGTGCTCGACCGCGGCGAGCGAGACGTTGACGCCGCCCGAGACGATGACGTCGTCGATGCGCCCCGACACCTGCAGCTGGCCGCCGATGAGCGAGCCCGCGTCGCCCGTGCGGAACCACCGCGTGCCGCGCGCGTCCTCGACGAAGCGCCGGGCGGTGAGCTCCGGATCGGTGTAGCCGTCGGCGAGATGCGGTCCCGAGATCTCGATCTGGTCGGTGAGCCGCACCTTCGTGGCGCCCAGCGGCCGCCCGTCCCACACGCAGCCGCCGCACGTCTCGGTCATGCCGTACGTGCGCGTGACCTTCCACCCCAGCCGCGCGGCGCGCTCGATGAGGCCGATCGGCGCGCGCTGGCCGCCGAGCAGGATCCGGTCGAGGCGTCGGATCGGTGCGATGAACGAGCGGTCGAGCTGCGCCGCGTCGACGAGGCGTGCGAGCTGCGTGGGCACGAGCGACGTGTAGCGGCGGTCGTGCTCGAGCGACTCGACGGCGGCGACGAACGCCTCCGCCGTGAACGAGCCCTCGGTGCGCACGAGCGGCGCTCCGGACGCCGCGTTGCGCCAGACGACGTTGCGACCGGCGATGAACGACTCCGGCAGCGACAGCACCCACTGGCCGGGGCCGCCGAGCGCCTCGTTGGCCGCATCCGTCGAGGCCGCGATCGCGTCGTCGGAGAGCACGACCTGCTTCGGCACGCCAGAGGAGCCGCTCGTGGCGACGATCTCGGGCATCAGCGCCGCCCCATCAGAACGCCCACGGGAACGGCGACCAGTCGGGGTCGCGCTTCTCGAGGAAGGCGTCGCGGCCCTCGACGGCCTCGTCGGTGCCGTACGCGAGGCGCGTCGCCTCGCCGGCGAAGAGCTGCTGGCCGACGAGCCCGTCGTCGACGGCGTTGAAGGCGTACTTCAGCATGCGGATCGCGGTCGGGCTCTTGCCGAGGATCTCGCGCGCCCACTCGATGGCGGTCGTCTCGAGCTCGGCGTGCGGCACGGCGGCGTTGATCGCGCCGGCGGCGAGCGCGCGCTCGGCGGAGTACTCGCGGGCCAGGAAGAAGACCTCGCGGGCGAACTTCTGCCCCGTCTGGCGCGCCATGTAGGCGGACCCGTAGCCCGCGTCGAACGAGCCGACGTCCGCATCCGTCTGCTTGAAGCGCGCGTGCTCGGCGCTCGCGATCGTGAGGTCGCACACGACGTGCAGCGAGTGCCCGCCGCCCGCGGCCCAGCCGGGCACGACGGCGATGACGACCTTCGGCATGAAGCGGATGAGGCGCTGCACCTCGAGGATGTGGAGGCGGCCCGCGCGCGCCGGGTCGATCGTCTCGGCGGACTCCCCCTCGGCGTACCGGTAGCCGTCGCGGCCGCGGATGCGCTGGTCGCCGCCCGAGCAGAAGGCCCACCCGCCGTCCTTCGGGCTCGGACCGTTGCCGGTGAGCAGCACGACGCCGACGCGCGAGTCGACGCGCGCGGCCTCGAGGGCCCGGTACAGCTCGTCGACGGTCGACGGCCGGAAGGCGTTGCGCACCTCGGGTCGGTCGAAGGCGATGCGGGCGATGCGGCCGTCATGCGAGCGGTGCGACGTGACGTCGGCGAACCCCTCGGACTCGGGCGAGACCACCCACGCGCTCGGGTCGAACAGCTCGGAGACGGTCACCTCCCCAGCCTACGCCGGAGGGCCGACGCGGCTCGCCGTCCTCCTGGCTGCGAGCACGTCAGAACGCGGGGATGGACGGCACGACGACGTACGACTGCAGGTCGTCGGCGAACACCGCGCGCACCTCGATCGTCCACTGATCCGGCGCGCCGCCGATCCTCCGCACGAGCACGCCCATGACGAGGTCCCGCTCGCCGATCGACGACGAGTAGCCGTCGGAGACGGCCTCGAGCCGCTCGCCGGGCGCGAGCGGCTCCACGGCGGGACAGCCGACGGCCGCGGTCTCGGCGCAGGCGGCCACGTAGTCGACCGCGGCGGCCTGCAGCTCGTCGCGCATCTCGGCGCCCGGCTGCGCGCCGCCGAACCAGAAGAAGCCGTCGCCGAGCACGGCGAGCGTGCGGTCGACGACGTCGAGCCGCGGCGACGTCGTGACGTCGAGCTCGTAGCTCCCCGGGTAGAGCCACAGCGGGTCCTCGCCGATCGCGAGGCCGTCGGGGAGCGGCTCGCCGGCGATGCCGTCGACCTCGGCGAGCGCCACGAACAGCGGCGACGCGACGGCGAGCCCGGTCTCGATGCCCCAGCCGGCGTCGCCGCGCACGAGTCGCATCCGCAGCGGCGCGCTGGATGCGCCGAGCCCTGGCACGGTCACGGCGCACGACACCGTCGCGACGTCGTCGTCGACCGAGGGCTCGCGGCACTCGTACGAGGCCCCCTCGACGGGTGCGACGTCGAGCAGCGAGACGTCTCCGTACTCGTCGTCCGGCGGCGCCATGCGCGTCGCCGTCTCGAGATCTCCGGTCTCGAGCGCCTGCACGTAGGCGTCCGCGACCCGCTGCAGCTCGGCGAGCGACCCTGCCTCGGACTGGCGCTGGATCGCCGGCACGGCGACGAAGGCCGCGGCGACGAGCCCGGCCCCCACGACGAAGGCGACGAGGGGATTGCGTGCCAGGGCGAGCGCGCGCCGACGCCGCGTCACGGGGCGCTCGGCCGCATCCGCCTCGTCGCGTCGCGTCGCGTCCGGCTCGTCGCGTCGCACCGCCGACGGCTGCGCGTCAGCGTCGCCTGCGAGCCCGAGCTCCGCGCGCATCGCCGCCTCGCGCGCCGCGTCCTCCGCCTCCGCTCGCTGCCGCGCGACCTCCTCGTCGCTCGGCATCGCGAAGTCGGGCATCCGCTCGCTCACCCGTACGTCTCCGTCACGCCCGTGACCTCGAGCTCGTACGTCTCCCAGTCGTCGGCGAAGCGCACGAGCACCTCGACGACAGGCGCCGCCGGGGCCCCGGTGCCCGACACCCGGACGCCCATGCCGATCGTGGTCGCATCCTGGCCCCAGCTCTGCTGGGAGAGCGTGGTCGACAGCGTCCGGCCGTCGGGCGGCACGACGATGCCGCACGCCGCGGCCGCTGCGGCGTCGACGACGCAGGCTTGGGCGAACTCGAGCGCGGCGGCCTCGGCGGCGGCGACGATGACGTCGCCCGGCTCGGCGTACACGCTGAGCCCGCCGCCGCCGTCGGCGACGACGAGCCCGCCGAGATCGGCGAGCTCGATGAGCTCGGAGGTGCGGGTCTCGACCTCGTAGCCACCCGGCAGCGCCCAGTACTGGAGGACTCGGCGGTCGAGCACGTCGGCCATGGGCACCCCCGAGATGGCGACGACCTCGAACATCGACTCGGCGATCCAGGCCGGCTGCTCGAGCCCAGCCGTCACCTGCCATGCGCCGTCGATGCGCTCGAGTCGCAGCTGCGCGCCGGGCGCCATGCCGCCGTAGCCGGCGACGCCGAGGGTGCAGCGGGCGATCGCGACGTCGCGCCCGGGTCTCGGCTCGGGCACGTCGCACGTGACGTTCGCCGGCGCGGTCGGCATCACGCCTGCGTCGAGCAGCGCCGTCGACGTGGTGCCGTCCTCCGGGCGATGGAAGGCGAGCACGGCCTCCAGGTCGCCCTCGGAGACGGCCGCGGCGTACTCCTCGACGATGCGCTCCAGCTCCGCCTGCGAGCCGCGCTCCGTCCAGGCAGTGAGCGCGGGCGCGGCGAGGAATCCCGCCGCGACGAGCGCGGCGCCGGCCGCGAACGCGACGACGGGGTTGCGCGCGACGGCGAGCGCTCGCCGCCGCACGGCCCGACGCGCGGCGTCGAGCCGCAGTCCGCGCCGCCCCGGCCGTCCATCGATCCGCGTCGCGGGATCCGGCGGCGCGAGCGCACCCGCCGGCGTCGCGTCCGCAGCGCCGGCCTCCGCGCTCGCGGCACGCGCGACGGCCCCCTCGTCGACCGGCTCGGGCTCGAGCCCCAGCTCGTCGCGCAGCGCCGACGTCGGATCGGCGGCCCGTGCCCTCGCGATCGCCTCGGCGCGACGCTCGGCGGCGAGCTCCTCGTCGCTCGGCATCGCGAAGTCGGGCATGCGCTCGCTCACGACGCACCGATCCTCGCGGGTCCCGGCGTCGGCGCATCCATGGCGCGAGCATGCCAGACGCGCTCCGACGGCGGCTGGCCGTCGGCGCGCCGCGGCGGCGTCAGAAGATCGCGAGCGAGCGCCACAGGAACGTCGACGCGACGAGGAACAGGATGAGCGTCGCGCCACCGAGTGCCGCGCCGAGCGCGCCCGTGCGCCGGCCATCGGGCGTCGCCGCTGCGAGCAGCCCGCACCCGACGCCCGCGACGCCGAGCACCGTCACGCTCACGAGCACGGCGACGACGCCGGGCCGCTCGCCCGCGACGGGTGCGAACAGGTGCGTCGCCTGCTGCAGGAACGAGACGACCTGGCCGATCATGCCGACGGGCACGACGAGCAGCGACAGGCGGCCGAGACCGCGACCGCGCGCCCGGATGGCGTCGGCGAGCCTCACAAGCCCAGCGCGATGGCGACGACGAGCGGGATCAGCGGGTTCGTGAGCACGAGCAGCGCGAGGGAGCCGACGCCGAGGATGAGGTTGACGCGACCGCGGCGCACGAGCGCGCTCACGGCGCAGCCCACCGTGCCGAGCGTCAGGATGCCCCAGAACGGCAGCGCCGTGATGAAGAGCCCTGCGAGCGGCGTGAAGAGCATCCCCATCGAGACGACGAAGATGAGTGCGCCGAGCGCCGCGAGCGCTGCCGCGACCCACCCGAACACCGTGTTGCGCTTCACCTGCTGCCCGGGCGCGAGTCGCGTCTCGGTGACCCAGGGCATCTCGGTCGTCGTCATGGCGACCAGCATGCCGTACTCGGCGCCGCCATGGCTGCGTCGCAGCCGTGAGCCGCGCGGACGACGACCGGCCCGTGACGCGGTGCCGACCGTCGGCCAGGATGGAGGGGATGCTCCCGCCCATCGAAGCGCTGCTCGACACCCTGCGCGTCGTGCGCCTGCCGCTCGCCACGCGCTTCCGCGGCGTGACCGAGCGCGAGGCCGCATTCGTGCGCGGGCCGCAGGGGTGGGGTGAGTGGAGCCCCTTCCTCGAGTACGAGCCCGACGAGGCCGCCGCGTGGCTCGCCGCCGCGATCGAGGACGCCTGGGAGCCGCGACCCGCAGCCGTGCGCGACCGCATCCCCGTCAACGCGACGCTGCCGGCCGTCGCGCCGAGCGAGGTCGCGGGCGTGCTCGCCCGCTACGACGGCTGCCGCACCGTGAAGGTGAAGGTCGCCGAGCGCGGGCAGACGCTCGAGGACGACGTGGCGCGCGTGCGCGAGGTGCGCACGCTGCTGCCGGATGCGCGCATCCGCGTCGACGCGAACGGCGGCTGGAACGTCGACGAGGCCGAGTCGGCGGTGCGCGCGCTCGAGCGCCTCGACCTCGAGTACGTCGAGCAGCCGTGCGCGACCGTGCCCGAGCTGGCCGAGCTGCGCGCGCGCATCCATCGCCTCGGCGTGCCGGTCGCGGCGGACGAGTCGGTGCGCAAGGCGACCGATCCCATGGCCGTCGTCGCCGCCGGCGCCGCCGACGTGCTCGTCGTGAAGACGCAGCCGCTCGGTGGCGTGCGCAGAGCGCTCGCGATCGTGGCGGAGGCGGGCCTGCCCGCCGTGGTCTCGAGCGCGCTCGACACCTCCGTGGGCCTCTCGCAGGGCGCCGCGCTCGCCGCCGCGCTCCCCGAGCTGCCGTTCGACTGCGGGCTCGGCACGGCGGCGCTGCTCGTCGAGGACGTCGCCGCGCCGCTGCGGCCCGTCGACGGCGGCATCCCCGTCAGCCGCGTGGACGCCGACGAGCACCGGCTCGCCTGGCACGCGGCGCCCGCCGATCGCCTCGACTGGTGGCGTCGGCGGCTCGAGGCCTCCTACGCCGTGCTCGCCGAACGGACCTGACGCGTCAGCCGGCGTCGCTCACTCGAGGCCCGAGTAGGTGTGCAGGCCCTTGAAGTAGACGTTCACGATCGTGAAGTTGAACAGGATCGCCGCGAAGCCGATGAGCTGCAGCCATGCCGAGCGTGTGCCGCGCCAGCCGCGCGTCGCGCGAGCGTGGATGTAGCCGGCGTAGACGACCCAGATCACGAACGTCCACACCTCCTTCGTGTCCCAGCCCCAGTAGCGGCCCCACGCGTGCTCGGCCCACACGGCGCCGGCGATGAGCGTGAACGTCCAGAAGATGAAGCCGATGACCGAGACGCGGTACGAGAGGTCCTCGAGCGCGCTCGCGCCCGGCAGCCGGTCGACGTAGGCGAGGCCCGACGCGCGCGTGCGCAGGAGCTGCAGGATGCTGAGGCCCGAGCCGAGCGCGAAGAAGCCGGTGCCGAGGGCGGCGACGAAGACGTGGATGACGAGCCAGTACGACTGCAGCGCCGGCGGCAGCGGCGTCGGCGAGACGTAGAAGTTCACGGTCGCGACGCCGAGGAAGACGGTCGCGAGGCCCGTGATGTAGACGCCGAGGAAGCGCAGGTCGCGCCACAGCTGGGCGAAGACGAAGATGCCGACGATGATCGCGATCGACGTGAGCGCGAACTCGTACATGTTCGCCCACGGCACGCGGCCGGCGGCGATGCCGCGCATGATCGTGCCCGCGACGTGCAGCACCCAGGCGAGCACCGTGAGCGAGAAGCCGACCTTCGCGAGGTTGCGTCGCGCGGGGCGAGCGGGTGCGGCCGGCGCGGGCGCCTCCGCAGCACCGCCGCCGACGGCGACGAGCTCGCGCTCGCGCACCTCGGCGGGGTCGCGGCGCCGCGCGACGTCGAAGGCGAACGCCACGAATGCGAGCGCGTACACCGCCATCGACGAGTAGACGGCGAGGAGCGAGTACGAGTCCCACGAGACGTCGGGCATGGCCTCCATCCTACTCTCGGTGGTCGTCGGCGGTCGCCGGCGGATCGTCGGCCGATCGGCCCCATCGACGCCTCGGCGGCAGCTCGTCCTCGCCGCCGCGCAGTCGGCGTGCGAGGTCGTCGACGGCGCCGGCGAGCCTGGGGTCCTCGCCGCGCGCGAGGCCCGCGAGCTCGAGGCCGTCGTCCGTCGCCTTCACCCACAGGCGGCGGCGCGGGATGAGCAGGCTCGCGAGCAGACCCGCGACGAGGGCGATCGCGCCGGCGAGCACCCAACCCTGCGTCACGTCGCGGTGCACGTCGATGACGGCGTAGCGGCGGATGCCGTCGAACGAGATCGTGCCGAGCCCGTTCGGCAGGTCGACCGTCTCGCCCGGGCCGATGAGCAGCGCGGGCTCGGGGGCGTCGCGCCCGGCGACCTGCGTCATCGCCTCGGTGTCGAGCTGGTACACCGACTGCGGCACGCCGCCGTCGAGGCCGAGGTCGCCCGTGTAGACCTGCAGCGACAGCAGCGGGTTCAGCAGGTCGGGGTAGTACGACGCGTAGGCGCCGGTCTCGAGCTGCGCCGCCGAGGGGTAGAAGAAGCCCTGCAGGCCCACCTGCTCCGCGAGGCCGTCGGGCAGCTTGACGACGCCGAGGCTCGTCATCTCCTGGTCCTGCGCCAGGAAGGGCACGACCTCGTCGAACACGACGGTGCCGTCGGCGCTCGTGATCGTGATCTCCGGCGCGTAGCCGTTCGAGATGAGGTAGAGGTCGCTGCCCTGCACGCGCAGCGGCTCGTTCACGCGGATCTGCCCGGGGTGCGTGTCGCCATCCTCCGTCACCTGCACGAAGGCGGTGAAGTCGAGGGGCTGACCGATCGCATCCGGGTTCTCGGTCTCGTAGACGACGTCGAGGCGGTCGAGGTGGATGCCGAAGGCGGGCAGGTCGTCGGCCGAGACCCACTGCCCCGTCGTCAGGGTGTCGAGGCTCGCGCCGGACAGCGAGAAGCCCTCCCCCTCGACGACGAGGCGCTGCGACTGGAAGCCGAAGCCGCTGCCTGCGACGATCGCGACGACGATGACGACGATCGAGGCGTGGAAGACGAGGTTGCCGGTCTCGCGCAGGTAGCCGCGCTCCGCCGAGACCGAGTCGCCGTAGCGCTCGGTGCGGTAGCCGAGACGACGCAGGATGCGCTCGGCGTCGCCGACGTCGCTCGCGTCGCCCGGCACGGTCTGGAACCCGACGAGCCGCGACAGGCGGGCCGGCGTGCGCGGCGGCCGCGCCCGCATCGCCGCCCAGTGATGCCGCATGCGGGGGATGACGCAGCCGACGAGCGAGACGAGCAGCAGGATCGTGATGGCCGAGAACCACGGGCTCGTGTACACGTCGTGCAGCTGCAGCGCGTCGTAGAGCCACACGAGGTCGGGGTTCTGCTCGCGCACGGCGATGACGCCGTTGGGGTCGCTCGAGCGCTGCGGCACGAGGCTGCCGGGCACCGCGGCGAGCGCGAGCATGAGCAGCAGCACGATGGCCGTGCGCATGCTCGTCAGCTGCCGCCACGCGAAGCGCACCCAGCCGATGGGGCCGAGTCGCGGACCGCCGGCGCCGGGCGACTCCGGTGCCGCGTCGACGTGGTCGGACGGGCGCATCGGGTCGACGCCGCCCGTCGCCTCGCGCCGAGGCGACGTCTTCGGCGCGCGAGGCTCAGAGGACCGTGACGACATTCCCCACCCATCCCTGGATCGCATCGGACACCTGCATCCACACGCCCGTCAGCATGAGCACGCCGAGGACGACGAGCATGATGCCGCCGACGACGTTGACGGCGCGGATGTGCCGCTTGACGAACGCGACCCCGCGCGACGCCCACCCGAACCCGATCGCGAGCACGAGGAACGGGATGCCGAGGCCGAGCGAGTAGACGAGGCCGAGCAGCGCCGCCTGCCACGCGGTGCCGGAGTCGAGGGCGAGCACGCTGATCGCCGCGAAGGTCGGGCCGATGCACGGCGTCCAGCCGACGGCGAAGACGATGCCGACGAGCGGCGCCGCCCACATCCCGCCCGCGCGCACCTGCCGCGGCTTCCAGATGCGCTGCAGCACGGTGAGCTGGCCGACGAAGACGAGCCCCATGACCACGAGGACGCCGCCGAGCACGCGCATGAGCACGTCGCGGTAGCGAAGCAGGAACTCGCTCGTCGCGCCGACGACGAACGATCCGAGCACGAACACGAGCGTGAAGCCCGCGATGAAGAGCGCCACGCCCAGCAGCAGACGGCGGCGCGAGTCCTTGCCGCCCGCGAGCGACGAGACGAGCCCGAGGTAGCCGGGCACGAGCGGCAGCACGCACGGCGACGCGAAGGCGACGACGCCGGCCGCGAGCGCGATCGGCACCGCGAGCAGCAGCTGACCGGCGAAGATCGGATCGGCAGGGCTCACGAGAGCTCGTCGTCGAGGATCGTGCCGAGGATGCTCGCCTCGGGCAGCGCTCCTGTGATGCGGGCCGCGATCGTGCCGTCGGCGGCGATCACGAGGGTCGTCGGCACGGCCGTCGGCGTGATCGTGCCGGCGAACGCGAGCTGCGCGTCGCCCGTGTCGGCGTCGAGGATCGACTCGTACGGGATGCCGAAGGTCTCGTCGAAGGCCTCGGCCTGCGCGGCGCCGTCGCGCACGTTGACGCCGATGAACGTGACGTCGCCCTCGTGCTCGGTCGCGAGCTCGGCGAGCATGGGCGCCTCGATGCGGCACGGCGGGCACGCGGCGTACCAGAAGTTCACGACCATGACCTCGCCGGTGTGGTCCTCCGACGACCATGCCTCGCCGTTCGAGAGCGTGCCGCCGAAGGTCGGCGCCGGCTCGCGGTCTCCCTGCGGGAACTCCTCGATCGCCCGGTTCCCGGACACGTAGCCCGCGTCGCCCTGGTTCGCGACGCCGTCGTCCGACGCGCACCCGGCGAGCACGGCGACGGCGACGGCCGCCAGCGCGATCGTCGCGCGGAGGGGTCGGGGCTGACGCATCACACGGCTCCCAGGTCGATGGCGTCGACGGACGCCGCGGGATCGGCGTAGCCGACCTCCACGAGGCGGTCGCCGCGACGCTCGAACGTCGTGATGGAGGAGAGCGCGCATCGCCGCGCGCGCGGATCGTGCCAGAGCCGCTGCCCGGCGAGATGACGGTGCGTGATCCAGATGGGCGCCTGGTGGCTCACCATGACGACGTCGCCCTCGTCGCCCGACTCCGCGAGCTCGTCGAGCGCATCCGTCATCGCGGCCTCGACGCGCGCGGCGATCGCCCGGTACGGCTCGCCCCACGTCGGCAGGAACGGGTTCCAGACGAGCCGCAGCATCCTCGGGTCGCGCAGGGCGCGGATCGCGGCGAGCGAGCGACCCTCGAACGCGTTCGTCGGCTCGATGATGCGGTGCTCGGTGCGCACCTCGAGCCCGGCGCGCTGCGCCCACGGCTCGGCGGACTCCTGCGCGCGCACCAACGGGCTCGCGTAGACGCGTGCGACGCGGCGGTCGACGCTCTCGGCCGCCATCGCCGCCATGCGGCGTCCTCGCTCGGTGAGCGGGTAGCCCGGGAGGCGTCCGTAGAGGATGCGCTCGGGATTGTCGACCTCGCCGTGACGCACGAGATGCAGGCGAGCGGACATGGCCGTCATGGTAGCGAGCGCGCCTATGCCTCCCGACCGGAGCCGTCCCTCACGCCAGCCCGCGCAGGGCGAGCGCCTCGCTGCGCCACCTGGCGTGCAGCGTCCACGGATCCCGACCCTCGCCGACGACGCGGAGGTGCGCGGCCACCTCGTCGGTGATGCGGAACCACTCCGTGCGCCCGATCCGCGCGTCGGAGAGCTCGGCGTGCCTGCGCTGCTCGAGCGTGCGATCGCCGCGCTCGAGCGCGACGAGCTCCTCGTGCCAGATCGCACCGAGCCGCTGCCGGAGGTTCGACGTCGTGCCCACCTTCACCCGATCCTCGAAGCGCAGGTAGTAGACGACGTCGACGCGCGGCGGCACGAGGTCGACGTCGGGCAGCTCGCCCACGCGCCACTCGCAGGTGGCGCAGACGACCCCGGTCGGCATCCGGATGCCGATGCGAGCGCCGCAGACGGGGCACGGATGGGGCAGCACGTCCTCGACGACGCCGCTCTCGGCCGCGAGCGCGAGGTGATGCTCGCACAGCGGCACGAGCGACCCGGGCCGCGCCGCCTCGGCGCAGCCCGGCACGAGGCACGCCGATGCGGTCATGCTGCGACGGTAGGCGCGACCTCCGACGTGCGTCGGTCGGCGCAGGTCGGCGTGCTCGCGATGGCTCGGGTCTCGTGACGCGTGCTCGCTGCGCTCGCGCGCTCCTCGACCAGCTGATGGAAGACGCCGCGACTGAGTGAGAACACCTTCCCCACCAGCTGGTCGAGGAGGCCGCGCCCGCAGGGCGCAGCCGTCACGAGACTCGTGTCAGAGCCACGACGTCGAGCGTCGGGACGATCGGAGGCGGCGGTGCCACGGCTCGGCGTCTCCGCGATCGCCCGGTCCTCGGCGTGCTCGCGATGGCTCGGGTCTCGTGACGCGTGCTCGCTGCGCTCGCGCGCTCCTCGACCAGCTGCAGGGGCGCCGCCCCGACCAGGCCGACGCGTGCCACCCTGGTCGCATGGGAGCCCCGCTCAACCCGTCCCTGCCCGCCAGCCACGAGGATCTCCTCGTCGACGCGCACTACGCCCACATGGCCACCGTGCGCCCCGATGGAGCGCCGCAGTCGAGCGTCATGTGGTTCGACTGGGACGGCCGTGCGCTGCGCATCACGCATACGCGCTCGCGGCAGAAGCTGCGCAACCTCGAGCACGAGGGGCGCGTGTCGTTCTCCATCCACGACCCCGCGTCGCCGCTGCGCGCCCTCGAGGTGCGCGGTCGCGTCGTCGACGTCGCCGACGACGACGCGGATGCCTCCTTCTACAAGCGACTCCAGCACCGGTACGGCATGGACTACCCCGTCGACGACGCCGACGAGCGCGTCGTCATCACGATCGCGCCCACGAAGTTCATCGCCGTCGGCGGCGGGCAGATCGTGGCGAGCAACCGCGTACGCTGACGACCGTGGCCGACGCGGGATCCACCGGCCGCTCGCGCGAGGACGCCCTCGCGACCGTGCGGCTGCTGCTGGATGCGCTCGAGGCGCAGTCGGGCGCGCGATACGCGATCTTCGCGGGCGAGCGCGGCATCGACGGCGTGCTCGACGTCGGCGACGCGTGGGTGATCGTGTGGAACGACGCCGAGCACGTGGCGACGGGCGACCCGCGTCGCGCGCTCATCGACGCCGGCCCCTACCTCGTCGCGAAGCACGGCGACGACGTCGCCATGCTGCTGCCGACCCTGCCCGTCGACGACGGCGCGGCCCGATGGCGCGCGACGCGCCGACGCTGACTCATCCGAGCCGGTCGAGCTCGCGCAACGCCTCCCGCGCACGGGCGAGGCGCTCGCGCTCCGGCTCCTCCCACCAGCGCGGCCCGCGCTCGCCGAGGCCGTGCTTCGCGACGTCGACGCGGCGGCGGGCGGCGGCGATCGCGGCCTCGTCGCCCGCCCTCCTGCCCGAGCGCACCGCCGAGCGCGCACGACCGAGGTGCGAGCGCAACGCCTGCTGCACGTCCGCGGGCAGCGACGGATCCGTGCGCCGCCACCGGCGTCCGTCGATCACGAGCCAGCGCTCGGCGTCGACGGCATCCGCATCGGTCACGTCGTCAGCATGCGGCTCGGCTCGGGCGTGCGCGAGGGGCTGGACACGGGGCGCAGCCGTCCCGTCGCCGCGCCGTAGGCTAGGCGGGTGACTGCACGTACCCTCATCGCCGACCTCGCCGCCCACGACGCCGGACCCGTCACGGTCCAGGGATGGGTCGAGACCGTCCGCGATCAGAAGCGCGTGCAGTTCGTCATCCTGCGCGACGAGTCGGGCTCCGCCCAGCTCGTGAACCCGGTGAACGACGACACCGCCGAGACCGCGGCCACGATCTCGGCGCTCATGCACGGCTCCTTCGTCACCGTCGAGGGCGAGCTGAAGCACGACGAGCGCGTGAAGCTCGGCGGCCTCGAGGTCAAGGTCGGCTCGCTCGTCGTCGAGACCGTCGCGCTCGACTCCCCCATCGACGCCGACACCGGCATCGACAAGCGCCTCGACCACCGCATGCTCGACCTGCGCCGCCCCGAGGCGCAGCTCATCTTCCGCGTGCAGACCGCCATCGAGCACGCCTTCCGCACGCGCTGGATCGACGAGGGCTTCATCGAGATCCACACCCCGAAGCTCATGGCGTCGGCGTCGGAGTCGCGCGCCGAGCTCTTCGAGGTGCCGTACTTCGAGACGACCGCCTACCTCGCGCAGTCGCCGCAGTTCTTCAAGCAGATGGCGCAGGGCGCCGGCTTCGGGAGGATCTTCGAGATCGCGCCGGCCTTCCGCGCCGACCCGTCGTTCACGTCGCGGCACGCGACGGAGTTCACGTCGGTCGACGCGGAGCTGTCGTGGATCGACTCCCACGAGGACGTCATGGCGCACCACGAGGCGCTGCTGACCGACGCGATCGCCGCCGTCGTCGAACGCTACGGCGACCGCGTGCGCGAGGCGTTCGGCATCGACCTGCAGGTGCCGACGCTGCCCTTCCCGCGCATCAGCCATGCGGAGGCGAAGGCGATCGTCGAGGCGCGCGGCCACACGATCGAGCGCGCCGACGGCGACCTCGACCCCGAGGCCGAGCGCCAGGTGAGCGCCCACGTCGCCGAGACGATGGGGCACGACTTCGTGTTCGTCACCGACTACCCCGACACGGTGCGGCCGTTCTACCACATGCGGCACGGCGAGGGCCTGACCCGTTCGTACGACCTGCTCTACAAGGGCGTCGAGATCGCCACGGGCGCGCAGCGCGAGCACCGCGTCGAGGTGCTCGAGGCGCAGGCGCGCTCGAAGGGCATGGACCCGGAGGAGCTCACGAGCTACCTCGACTTCTTCCGATACGGCGTGCCCCCGCACGGCGGCTTCGGCATGGGCCTCGCCCGCGTCGTGATGCTGATGCTCGGCCTGCCGTCCATCCGCGAGACGACCTACCTGTTCCGCGGCCCCACGCGCCTCGAGCCCTGAGCGGATCCGGGAGGAGCCACGCCATGACGACGCCCGAGCAGCACGGCCGCTACGAGGTCGCCCCGGGCGCCGTCGGCGGCCCGGAGCCGCAGTTCCACCCGGCCCCCGTGACGGGTGCGATGGCGTGGTGGATCGGCTTCCTCTACCTCGTGCCCGTGCCGGTCGTGTCGCAGATCGTGTCGTGGGTCGCGCCGGTCGTGACGCACGTGCGGCTGCGGCGGGGCGGCGGGCTCGCCGCCGAGGTGTCGCGGCAGGCTGCGAACTGGCAGCTGACCTTCGCGACGGTGACGGTGGGCGGGCTCCTGCTCAGCGCCGGGGCGCTGCTCGTCGCGGCCGCCGCGGGCGTCACGACCGACCCCCGCTGGCTCCTGCCGTGGTTCGCCATCGTGACGATCATGGGCGTCGCGACGATCGTCCACATGATCCTCGGCGGCACGAAGGCCGGCCGCGGCGAGGTGCACCGGCCGTGGGGCGCCATCGGGTTCTTCAAGCCGGTCTCGTAGGCGTCGCGCGCGCACGGTGAGACGTGCGCGGATCCCGCCCCGCGCGGGCGCGCATCGCCACGAGCCCTCGGATGCGCGCACATCCGACCGCGGCTCAGGCGAGGGCGCGCGCGATGCGGTCGCGCAGGCGCGCGGCGTCGACGCGCCACGACGCATGCGGCCGCCCGTCGACGAGCACGACGGGCACGTCCTCGCTCCAGCGCTCGGCGAGCGCGGCGTCCTGCGTCATGTCGAGCTCGACGAGCGTGACGTCGCCCGGGAACTCGCCGACCACGCCCTCGACGATCGGTCGTGCGACGTCGCACAGGTGGCAGCCGGGCTTCGCGACGAACGTGACCTCGACCATGCCTCCAGGCTAGGCCGCCAGGAACGACGAAGCGCCCGACACCGAGGTGTCGAGCGCTGGTCGAAGCAGTCGCCTACTTGCGGTTGCGACGCTGGTGACGCGTCTTGCGCAGCAGCTTGCGGTGCTTCTTCTTGGCCATGCGCTTGCGGCGCTTCTTGACGACCGAACCCATTCGATCCTCGCTTTCCGATGTCGTGACGTCTCTGCCGACCGCGGGGCGCGCCGGAGAACACTGCCGACCAGCGTATCGCACGTCGCGCACGCGCCGCGCGGCGCGGCTGCGGCCCGGACGCGGGTGGTCAGTCCTTGCGCCGCAGCCGATCGCGCGCCGACTCGATCGCGCGCGACGCCCCGCCACGACGCTCGTCGAGGCGCGCCTGCAGCTCGTCGAGCCACGACTGCAGCTCGGCGGCGCGCTGCCGCGCCTCGTGCGCGGCGTCGGCGACGCGGCGACCGAGCGACTCGCCCATCGGGGCCGGATGCTCGACGAGCTGGTTCGCGCGCTCGAGCGCCTGCTCCGCCGCGGCGCGCGCCTGGTCGGCGGCCGATCGGAACGACACGTTCGCGCCCGCCCAGGCGGCGAAGGCCGCAGCGCCGAGGCCGCCCTCGGGCGCCTGGTCGTCGCCGGCGAAGACGAAGGGCATGAGCCAGTCGTCGACCTCGTCGAGCGGCGCGGTGTCGATGCGGTAGTAGCGGTGCTGCCCCTCCTCGCGCACCTCGACGAGCCCGACGTCTCGGAGCGTCTTGAGGTGCTTCGAGACCGTCGGCTGGGCGACGCCGAGCGCCTCGACGATCTCACTGACGCTCGCCTCGCCGGACGTCGAGCGGCGCTCGAGCAGCACGCCGAGGATCTCGCGCCTCGTGGCGTCCGCGATCACGCTGAAGATGTCGGCCATGGCGACATATTGCCAGCGCGGCATGCACGGCGTCCAACGGCGCGAGCCGACGTGCACATCCGTGCGTGCGCGCGTCGAGGGCGGGACGCTCGGACGGGGCTACGCTCAGGGAGCACCGCGATGGCACGAGCGTGAGGAGCGACATGTCGCAGACCGCCGTGCAGCGCGACGGGGAGCCGGTGCTCGCACGCTTGCGCGACCGCATCGAGGCGTTCGCGAGCCAGTACCCCGCGCGCTTCGCCATCGCCGTCTTCGCGAGCCTCAACATCATCTGGACGCTGCTGTTCATGACGCCGCTCGCGACGCGCGGCGACGAGCCGCCCGCATCCTTCATCGACGCGCTCTTCACCGCCGTGAGCGTCATCTGCGTCACGGGCCTGACGACCGTCGACATGGCGACGCACTGGAGCCCCTTCGGCAACGCGCTCGTGCTCGTCGGCGTGCAGGTCGGCGGCATCGGCGTGCTGACCCTCGCCTCTCTGCTGGGCATGACCGTCGCCCGCCGCCTCGGCCTCAAGCAGCGGCTCATGGCCGCAGGCGACACGAATCCCTCCCGCGTGCGCAAGGGCGTCGTGAAGGAGGGGCAGGCGATCCGGCTCGGCGACGTCGGCGGGCTGCTGCGCATCATCGCCATCTCGGTGCTCACGATCGAGGCCGTGCTCATCGTGCTGCTGCTGCCGCGCATCCTGCTGCAGGGCGTGCCGTTCTGGGACGCGCTCTACCAGTCGGTCTACTACGCGTTCATGGCCTTCACGAACTCGGGCTTCATCCCGACGACCGAAGGCCTGACGCCGTACGCGAGCGACCCGTGGTTCCTCGGCGTCATCATGGTGGGCGTCTTCATGGGCGCGCTCGGCTTCCCCGTCTACTTCGTGCTGCTGCGCAACCTCAAGCAGCCGCGGCTGTGGTCGCTGCACGTCAAGCTCACGATCTTCGGCTCGCTCGGCCTCTTCGTGCTCGGCTCGCTCGCCTACCTCGTGCTCGAGTGGGGCAACGCATCGAGCTGGGGCACGAAGGATCCCGGCCAGCAGATCCTGCAGGCGATGTTCATGTCGACGATGTCGCGCTCCGGCGGGTTCGCGACCTACGACCTCGGCCAGCTGAACAACTCGAGCCTGCTCGTCACGGACATGCTCATGTTCATCGGCGGCGGCTCGGCATCGACGGCCGGCGGCGTCAAGGTCACGACCCTCATGATCCTGTTCCTCGCGGCGATCGCCGAGGCGCGCGGACGCAGGTCGATGGAGGCGTTCGGCCGCCGCATCCCCTCCGACGTGCTGCGCCTGGCGGTCTCGGTCGTGCTGTGGGGCGCGACGATCGTGGCGGCGTCGACGATCGTGCTGCTGCAGATCACGCACGAGCCGCTGGACTACGTGCTCTTCGACGTCATCAGCGCCTTCGCGACGTGCGGCCTCTCGACGGGCTTCACCCACGGCGACCTGCCCTGGTCTGCGAAGGCCGTGCTCGCGGCGACGATGTTCGTGGGCCGCATCGGTAGCGTTACGCTCGCCGCGGCGCTGGCTGCCAGCCAGACGCAGCAGCTGTTCACCCGCCCCGAGGAGAGGCCGATCGTTGGTTGAGCGCATCCCGCACGACGCCCCCGTGCTCGTCATCGGCCTCGGCCGCTTCGGCGCGGCGACGGCCGGGCAGCTCGCGCGCCTCGACCGCGAGGTGCTCGCGATCGACGACGACATCGCCCTCGTGCAGAAGTGGTCGGAGCGCCTCACCCACACGGTGCAGGCGGATGCGCGCTCGATCGACGCGCTGCGGCAGGTCGGCGCGCAGGAGTTCTCCATCGCCGTCGTCGCCGTCGGCTCGTCGATCGAGGCCTCGGTGCTCATCACGGCGAACCTCGTCGACCTGAAGATCCCGCAGATCTGGGCGAAGGCCATCAGCCAGAGCCACGGCAAGATCCTCAGCCGCATCGGCGCGAACCACATCGTCTACCCCGAGGCAGAGGCGGGCGAGCGCGTCGCGCACCTCGTCTCCGGTCGCATGCTCGACTACATCCAGTTCGACGACGACTTCGCGATCGTGAAGATGTACCCGCCGAAGCATCTGCGCGGCGTGCCGCTGTCGGAGTCGCGCATCCGCTCGAAGTACAACCTCACGGTCGTCGGCGTGAAGAGCCCGGGCGGCGCGTTCACCTACGCGACGCCCGACACCGTCGTCTCGGCGCACGACCTCGTCATCGTCTCGGGCAACCAGGTCGACATCGAGCGCTTCGCGGCCCTCGGCGCCTGACGTGCGCTGCCCCTGCTCGAGCGGGCTGCCGTACGCCGAGTGCTGCGGCCCGGTGCACGACGGCGCGCGCCTCGCTCCCACGGCGGAGGCGCTCATGCGCTCGCGCTACGCGGCCTTCGCGCTGCGCCGCACGGACTGGCTGCTCGCGTCGTGGGACGCCGCGACGCGGCCGGCGTCGATCGAGCCGGGCGACGAGCGCTGGATCGGGCTCGAGATCGAGGCGACCGAGGCCGGCGGGCCGTTCGACCGCGAGGGCGTCGTGACCTTCCGCGCCTCGTACGTCGAGGACGGCGAGCGCTTCGTCGTGCACGAGCGCTCGCGCTTCCGGCGGACGGATGCGTGGCGCTACGTCGACGGGGTCCAGCTGGGCTGAGGTCGGGGCTGCTGGGAGCTCGTCCTCTGACCGCTCCCTGAGGTGCGAGCGCAGCGAGCCTCGAAGGGTGCCGCGCATACCCGCTCTCTGAGGTGCGAGTGCAACGAGCCTCGAAGGTGCCCGCTCTCGCGCCGCACCTCGAACGCCCGGGCGGGACCCTTTCGAGGCTCGCTGCGCTCGCACCTCGAGGGCCGGTCATGGAGGTGCGAGCGGAGCGAGCCTCGAAGGCGGCACGCGCCCGCCCCGCGTCCGGGCGCTCAGGCGAGCGCCCTCTCGAACCTCGCTGCGCTCGCACCTCGAGGGCCGGTGGTCGTGCTCGCGGACCGCGTCGAGCGGCGCTCGGCCCGGCTAGCGGCCCGCGGCGATCTCCGCCGCGCGCGCCGCGGCCGCCGCCGTCGCGCGGTCGAAGAGCGCGCCGAGGTCGGCGTCCTGCAGCACGGCGACCGCCTGCTCCGTCGTGCCCTTCGGACTCGTCACGCGGCGGCGCAGCTCGGCGGGCTCGATGCCCGGCTCGCGCTCCCTCGCGTCGGCGAGGAGCGCGCTCGCGCCCGCGAACGTCTCCTGCACCATCGTCGCGGCCTGCTGCGGCGAGAAGCCGAGCCGCTCCGCGGTACCCGTGAGCGCCTCCATGAGCAGGAAGACGTACGCCGGACCGGACCCGGAGATCGTCGAGAGCGCGTCGATCTGCGACTCGTCGACGACGAGCACCTCGCCGACGACCTCGAAGACGGATGCGGCGAGCGCGACCTGCTCGTCGGTCGCGCGGGCGCCGCCCGCCACGCCCGTCACGCCGCGGCCGACGTGGCTCGGCGTGTTCGGCATCGCGCGCGCCACCGCGACCGACTCGGGCAGCAGCGCCTCCATCGCGGCGCACGTCGTGCCGACGGCGAGCGACACGACGATGGCGCCCGGGCGCAGCGCGGGGGCGATCTCGCTCAGCAGTTCCGCGACCATGGCGGGCTTCACGCCCACGACGACGACGTCGGCCTCCGCCGCCGCCGCGACGTTGCCGTCCGGCTCGTCCTCGAGCGCGATCGAGCGCACGCCCTGGGCGCTCGCCGCCTCCGCCTTCGCCCGCGTGCGGTTCGTCGCCGTGAGCGACGCCGCCGAGCCGTCGGCGGCGAGCCCTGCGAGGATCGCGCCTCCCATCGATCCGGCTCCGAGGATGGCGATGGACGGCAGGGAGGTGCTCATGCGCTCCAGCGTATGGTGGGCCCGTGAGCGAATCGCATGGCACGAGGGCGGTGATCGCCGCGTTCCTCGCGAACACGGGGATCGGCATCACGAAGCTCGTCGCATGGCTCCTGTCGGGGTCGGCGTCGATGCTCGCGGAGGCGATCCACTCGTTCGCCGACTCGGTGAACCAGCTGCTCCTGCTGCTCGGCGGGCGCCTCGCGCGGCGCAAGGCCGACCAGGAGCATCCCTTCGGCTACGGTCGCGAGCGGTACGTGTGGGCGTTCGTCGTCGCCCTCATCCTCTTCTCGGTCGGCGGCCTCTTCTCGATCCTCGAGGGCATCGACAAGCTGCAGCATCCGCACGAGCTCGACGAGGCATGGATCTGGCTGCCGCTCGTCGTGCTCGGCGTCGCGATCGTGCTCGAGTCGTTCAGCCTCCGCACGGCTGTGAAGGAGTCGAACGCCGTGCGCGGCAAGGCCGGCTGGTGGCGCTTCATCCGCACGTCGCGCTCGCCCGAGCTGCCCGTGATCCTGCTCGAGGACGTCGCCGCCCTCACGGGACTCGTCCTCGCCTTCTCGGCCGTGACCCTCACGATCCTCACGGGCGACCCGACGTTCGACGCCGTCGGCACGCTCGCGATCGGCGCGCTGCTCATCGTCGTCGCGATCATCCTCGCGATCGAGATGAAGTCGCTCCTCATCGGCGAGGGCGCGACGCCCGACGACCACCAGCGCATCCTCGCGGCGATGAACGGCTCCGACCACGTCGAGGCCGTCATCCACATGAAGACCCTCTACCTCGGCCCCGACGAGCTCATGGTCGCCGCGAAGGTCGCCTTCCCGCCCACGCAGAAGGTCGAGGACGTCGCGCAGGCGATCGACGCGCTCGAGCGGCACGTGCGCGACGCGGTGCCCGTCGCGCGCGTCATCTACATCGAGCCGGACATCTACGTCGCGCGGCCCGACATCGCGCCGTCGACCGACCACATCGTCATCCAGAGCGGCAACTAGGAGCGGATGATGGAGCTCGTCTACAGCCTGTTCGTCGCGGCGCACCTCATCGGCGCCTCGCTGCTCGTCGGCACGTTCTTCGTGCAGCTGCGCGCGAGGCTGGGGTTCCGCTTCCGGCTCATGTTCCTCGGCGCGAGCATCCAGATCGTCTCGGGCGTCGTGCTCTACGGCCTGCAGATCGCCTTCGACGACCCGAACCACATGAAGCTCGGCATCAAGTCGCTGATCGCGCTCGTGGTGTTCGTCGTGACGCTCGTGGCGGCCGCGCGCCAGCGACGCCTCCAGGCCACGCGCGTCGGGCTCGTCGCCACGGCGGACGGCGGGATCGCGCAGGTCGCGGGCGGCCAGGGCGTCGTCGGCGTCGTCGACGACGGGCGGCTGAAGCCGCTCTTCCACATCGCGGGCGGGCTCGCCGTCGTCAACCTGCTCATCGCCGCGCTCTGGCGCTGAGGCGCGACGGACGTCGGTCGAGCCATGGAGTGGATCGCCTGGATCGTGCTCGCGGCGGGCATCGTCGTGCTCGTCGCGATCGCGCCGCGCCTGCATCGTCGCGAGCGCGAACGGCAGCGAGTGCGTGGCACGATCCCCGGCGGCTTCGGCGTCGTCGACGAGGTGTGGCGCCCGACCGAGCACGCCGCACGGCTCGAGCGCGAGCAGCGCGAGGAGGTCGGCGACGAGGCGCCGGCGCCTGGCGAGCCGGACTGGCTGCAGGGCGTCGACCTGCCGCCCGAGCTCGCCGAGGCCGACGAGGAGGATCGCTCGCACGGCGACGAGCAGCCGCGCGACCGCGACTGACGCGCGCATGGCATCCCCGCAGACGCTCGACGTGGCGGATCGCCGCGTGCTCGCCGCGTGGGCGGCCGACTGCGCCGAGCGCGTGCTGCCGATCCTCGAGGCGGAGGCGCCGGACGAGGAGCGAGCGCGCGACGGGATCGCGCGCGCCCGGGACTTCGCACGCGGCGAGCGCGACGCCGCGGCCGAGATCCGCCGACGATTCGAGGCGGGCCGCGCAGCCGCGTCCGCGTCCACGCGCGCAGGTGCCGCCGCCGCACGAGCGGCCGGCCAGGCGTCGGGCGTCGCGCACATGGGCGCGCACGCGCTCGGCGCCGCCGCCTACGCCGCCGTCGCGGCCGAGCTCGCGTCGCCCGGCGCCGGGGATCGCGAGCGCGCGTGGCAGCTCGCGCACATGGACGACGACGTGCGCGCCGCGCTGCGGCGGCTGCCGGCGCTCGGCGCCGACGCATCCGGCCCGCTCGGCGCGGGGCTGCTCGCCTCGGGCGCGCTGGGCGAGCACATCCGTACGCTGCAGCAGGCCCTCGCGCAGCCGTGACGCCTCCTGGCGCGCCTACGCGCGGCGCTCGCCGAAGAACCCCGTGAGGAGCGCGGCGCACTCGGCCTCGAGCACGCCCGCGACCACCTCCGCACGCTGCGGGAGACGCCGCTCGCGCAGCACGTCGAGCACGCTGCCCGCCGCACCCGCCTTCTCGTCCCACGCGCCGAAGACGACGCGGGGGATGCGGGCGGCGAGGATCGCGCCCGCGCACATCGGGCACGGCTCGAGCGTCACGACGAGCGTGCAGTCGTCGAGGTGCCAGTCGCGGCGCACCGCCGCGGCGGCGCGCATCGCGACGACCTCGGCGTGCGCCGTGGGATCCGCGTGCAGCTCGCGCTCGTTGCGGCCGGTCGCGAGCACGGTGCCGTCGGGACCGACGACGACGGCGCCGACGGGCACGTCGTCGTGCTCGGCGCTCGCCGCCTGCGCCTGCGCGATCGCGAGCCGCATCCACGCCTCGTGCTTCGGTGCGTGCCGCACGCGCGCTCCTGCCTGTCCTCGCGATCGGTAGCCTGAGCCTATGCGAGTGCACGTGGCCGACCATCCGCTCATCACGCACAAGCTCACGGTGCTGCGGGATCGCGAGACGCCCTCGCCGACCTTCCGCGCGCTGACCAACGAGCTCATGACGCTGCTCGCCTACGAGGCGACGCGGAACGTGCGCGTCGTCGAGAAGGCGATCGAGACGCCCGTGACGTCGACGACCGGCGTCGCGATCGCCGAGCCGCGTCCGCTCGTCGTGCCCATCCTGCGCGCGGGCCTCGGGATGCTCGACGGCCTCATGCAGCTGCTGCCGACCGCCGAGGTCGGCTTCCTCGGCATGGCGCGCAACGAGGAGACGCTGCAGCCGTACACGTACGCCGAGCGTCTGCCCGACGACCTGTCGGACCGCCAGTGCTTCGTGCTCGATCCCATGCTCGCGACGGGCGGCTCGCTCGCCGCCGCCATCCACTTCCTCTTCGAGCGCGGCGCGGTCGACGTCACGGCGATCTGCATCCTCGGGGCGCCCGAGGGCATCGAGCGCGTGGAGCGCGAGGTCGAGGGGCACGACGTGACGCTCGTGCTCGGCGCCCTCGATGAGCGACTGAACGAGCAGGGCTACATCGTGCCCGGCCTCGGCGACGCGGGCGACCGCCTCTACGGCACGGTCGACTGACCAGCCGCGGTGCTCCGCGGGCGCCCGAGCGCCCCGAGGTGCGGTCGCTGCGCTGCGGTGCGCCTCCTGCCTGCCGGACCGTTCCGAGGTGCGGTCGCTGCACCGAGGTGCTGATGCGACGGCACCTGGATGCAGCAACCGCACCTCGCAACGATTCCGCGCCGGGTCGGCGCCGACGACGCTCCGCGACGTCACACTTCGTCATGCACGGGGCACGCCCGTGTTGACGGATTCGCGCGTCTGCTGCAAGGATCGTGCGCATGACGACGACCTTCGCTCTCTCGACCACGCCTGTGGCCAAGGGAGATGCCGGCATGATGATGCCGGCCGTCGCCATGTGTCGAATGTGCGCGTGAGGCTCGTTCCGCCCCGCACCTCCGCCCGCTCGCCGCAGCACCGCTGCCGCCAGCGCTGAGCGCTCTCCTGCGAGCCGCTCGCCCGAGCATCCTCGGGTCCGCAGAACCTCGACGCACCGCGTGCGAGACCGACGTCGGTCGCACGCTCCCCCGGAAGGCATCGCGATGTCCATCGCCATCACCCACATCCAGTCCAAGCAGTCCGCCACCGCCCCGACCGACGGCAACCTCGCCCTCTCGCCGCAGCCCGCCGCGACCGAGGCACCCGCTCGTCGCTCCCCCGTCCGCGCCGTGCCTGCCGGCACCGAGGCGCGCGGCTTCGTGCTCTACGTCGGCCTCGGCGAGGACGCGTCGGAGGCCGACGGCATCGAGCTCGCCGAGCTCGTCACCGAGCTGAAGCGCCTCACCGCGCGGCTGTCGCCCTCGGCGCAGACGCACGCCGCCGTCGCCCTCGCCCCCGCCGGCGTCGGCGGGCGCGACGTCGACGTCGTGCGTCGCGCGCTGCACGACCCGTCGCTGCGCAAGGCCGAGACGCCCACCGAGGAGCCCGCGCTCGACGTCACGATCGACCTCTCGCGCAAGCGCGTGGCGATCGGCGACGACATCGCCCCGCTCACGTACAAGGAGTTCGAGCTGCTGCAGTTCATCGTGCTCCGCGAGGGCCGCACGGTCGAGCGCACCGAGATCATCGACGCGCTGTGGCCGGATGCCGACGACGAGGCGCGCCCCAACGAGCGCACCATCGACGTGCACGTGCGTCGCCTGCGTTCCAAGCTGGGCGCCTGGTCGGACATCGTGCGCACGGTCCGCGGCGCCGGCTACCGGTTCGACCGGCACGCCGACGTCACGGTGCTCGCACCGCACGCCGCCTCGCCCGACCGCATCTAGCAGGCAGCGCGTCGCCGCCCGACGCGGCGCCGCCGAGCCTCACCGTCGCACGCGTGCGCCCGCGCGCTGCCCGCCCGCCGTCCCCGCCATCCATGCGGATGCACGGCGCGTGAGCCGCTCGAGCGGACCAGTCCCGACGAACGCGAGCCAGACGGTCGCCGCCACCAGCAGCCCGAGCGTCAGCGCCTGCCACATGGCTCCTTCCATGGCCGCCGTCGCCGACAGGCCGCCGACGAGCGCGATGACCACGATCTGCGCCGCGTAGGCGGTGAGCGGCATGCTGCCCATCGCCGCGAGCGGCAGCAGCACCCAGCGCAGCGGTCGGGACAGCAGCAGGCCGGCCCCGACGATCGCCGCGGCGAGCCCGCCCGACCCGAGGATCTCGAGCGTGCCGCCGGAGTGGGGCGCGACGTCGACCACGGCGGAGACCACCCGCATCGGGTCGGCGACGGCCGCGAGCTGCTCCGGATACGGCATCGCCGCGACCTCCTCGGGCGTCGGCTGCGCCCGTCCGGCCTCGTCCGCCGCCGATGCCGCGGCGAGGGCGTCGACCGGGTCCGCGACGAGCGCCGCCGTGCCGTAGCCGATGCCGCAGAGCACCGCGCCTCCGACGAGGAGCGCGACCGCCGTGCGCAGGCGCAGCAGGTCGCTGCGGCCGATCGCGAGCCCCGCGAGCAGGAACGGCATCCACACGGTCACGGGGTAGGTGCCGAGCACGAGGCCGATCCCCTCGCCATACGCGTCGATCGACAAGATGCGCACGATCGCCAGCAGCAGCGGACCGAGGAGCGCGAGCGCGCCCGCGGCGATCCACAGCGACCGGCGCCGCCACCGCAGGAACGGGATGATGGCGACGAAGAGGATGCCGTAGACGGTGAGCACGACGGCGATGCCCGTGCCGACGAGCTCGAGCACGCAGCCGATCGCGAAGACCACGGCGCCGCGACCGACGAGCCCGAGTCGGATGCGGGGCAGGTCGTCGACCTCGGGCGTGCGTCTGCCACCCGTGAGCAACGCGATCGAGATGCCGGCGACGAGCGCGAACAGCAGCGAGGAGCGTCCGTGGACGACGTCGGTCCACGTCTCGACGCGCGCCCAGTCGAACGCCTGCGTGACGCCGACGTGGGCGCCGATCATGCCGACGATCGCGACGCCGCGTGCGACGTCGACGCCCATGACGCGTGGCGGTCGCCCGAACGCGAGCATGCGGCGCAGCGGCGCCGAGCGCGGCTGCGCGCCGGTGCGGCGGTCGGCGCGCCGCTCGCCCGTGCCCTCCGGCGCCGACACGACCACGGCGGCGATCGGCGGCGCGTCGCCGGCTGCGGGAGCGGTCGTGCGCGGCATCTCGTCGTCCTTCGTCGGTGCGATGCGACGACGCCCCGCGGCCTCGAGCCGGCCGGCGCGCGTCGTGGGAGGCATCCTCCACCCGCGCGCGCGATCGCGCACGGATCGGGGGACGCGAGCGGTGAGCGCGGCTCGGGCGGGCGAGCCGTTCACGCCGTCGGCTCAGTCTCGATCGGGCGGCGCGAGCACCGACTCCACGTCGGCCTGCGGGCCCTCGAGGCGCACGATGGCGACGCACGCCACGGTGAGCCAGGCCCCGCTGGGCGGCACGACGGCGGGACCGAGCGTGAGGTGGGCGCGGTAGCCGGACCGCCAGTGCCGCGGCGCGTCGGCCGCGAATCCCGGCTGCCGCACGAGCGCCGTCGCGAGACGCTCGTGCGCGCGCTCGATCCCGGGCGATGCGACGAGCAGCACTGGCACGCCGCCCCGCTCCCCGAACCAGGCCATGCGACCGATCCTCGCGTCGAGGCTCCCTGCGCCGCGCAGCGCGCGATCGACGACGGCAGGCAGCGCGTCCGGGTCGTCGACGCGGAGGTTCGACGCGAGCGTGACGTGCGCAGGCCAGGCGGCACGCGGGAACGACGCGCCCGGGCGGATGGGCGCGAGCATCGCCGCGACGCACCACCGCCTCCGCTCGACGCCCACGACTGCAAGCCTCGCGCACCTCGAGCCCGAGAGCCACAGCGAAATCACAGCCTGCTGATGCCCCGCTCGTTACCGATCCGTTATAGCGTGGTGCACACGTTGATGGTTGTGCTGTGGCCATCAGCGGAGGGTGCGATCCGAGATCCACTCTGGTGCAAGGGACTGGGGCCGGTCGAGCGAACTCGACCGGCCCTTGCGCATGTCCGGCGCGCCTCCGTCGGCCGATGCTCGGCCTTCCGCTGCCATGCCGCCAGGGGCGCGGCGCAAGCCCGCAGAGCCGTGTCGGCGGTCTGGGCTTGGATGGGGAGGATGCCCGACTCCCTCGACGCCTTCGGCCCCGCCACCGCCGCGTGGTTCCGGGGCGCGTTCGCGGCGCCGACGCCCGCGCAGGAGGGCGCATGGGCGGCGACGCAGGGCGGCGGCAGCGCCCTCGTCATCGCGCCGACGGGATCCGGCAAGACCCTCGCCGCCTTCCTCACGGCCATCGACCGGCTCGCGAGCGAGCCGAAGCCCGAGGATCCGCTGCGCCGCACCCGCGTGCTCTACCTCTCGCCGCTGAAGGCGCTCGGCGTCGACGTCGAGCGCAACCTGCGCAGCCCCCTCGTCGGCATCGCGCGCACCGCTGCCGAGCTCGGCCTCGCGCCGCCGGACATCACGGTGGGCGTGCGCTCCGGCGATACGCCGCAGGCCGAGCGCAGGAGGCTGCTGACAGCGCCGCCGGACGTGCTCATCACGACGCCCGAGTCGCTCTTCCTCATGCTCACGAGCGCCGCGCGCGAGACGCTCGCGGGCGTCGAGACGATCATCGTCGACGAGATCCACGCCGTCGCGTCGACGAAGCGCGGCGCGCACCTCGCCGTCTCGCTCGAGCGGCTCGACGCCATGCTCGAGCGGCCGGCGCAGCGCATCGGGCTGTCGGCGACGGTGCGCCCACCCGAGGCCGTCGCGCGCTTCCTCGGCGGACCCCGTCCCGTGACGATCGTCGCGCCCGAGTCCCGCGGCCGCGTCGAGCTGCAGGTCGTCGTGCCGGTCGACGACATGAGCGACCTCGGCTCGGCGCCGCCCCGCGAGGGTGCGACGAGCGCGTCGGCCGACGAGGCGATGCCGCAGCAGCAGTCGATCTGGCCGCACGTCGAGGAGGCGATCGTCGATCGCGTGCTCGAGCAGCGCTCGACGATCGTGTTCACGAACTCGCGCCGCCTCGCCGAGCGCCTGACGTCGCGGCTCAACGAGATCTGGGCGCAGCGGCAGGAGGAGGCTGTGGAGGTCGAGGGCCTCGACGCGCCGACCGCGCCGCCATCCGGGCAGCCGGATCGGATGCCCGCGCAGATGATGGGCCAGTCGGGGCAGACCTCCGGCGCCGCGCCGCTGCTCGCCCGCGCGCACCACGGCTCCGTCTCGAAGGATCAGCGCGCAGAGATCGAGGACGACCTCAAGCGCGGCCGGCTGCGCTGCGTCGTCGCCACGTCCTCGCTCGAGCTCGGCATCGACATGGGCGCCGTCGACCTCGTCATCCAGGTCGAGTCGCCGCCGTCGGTCGCCGCCGGGCTGCAGCGCGTCGGCCGCGCCGGCCACCAGGTCGGCGAGGTGTCGCGCGGCGTGCTCTTCCCCAAGCACCGCGCCGACCTCGTCCACGCGACGGTGACGACGGAGCGGATGCGCGAGGGGCGCATCGAGCGGATCGCCGTGCCGCAGAACCCGCTCGACATCCTCGCGCAGCAGACGGTCGCGCACACGGCGCTCGGCCCCGTCGACGTCGACGACTGGTTCGAGATCGTGCGGCGCTCCGCACCCTTCGCCTCGCTCCCCCGCAGCGCGTACGAGGCGACGCTCGACCTCGTCTCCGGCCTCTACCCCTCCGACGAGTTCGCCGAGCTGCGGCCGCGGATCGTGTGGGATCGCGTCTCCGGCACCCTCACCGGCAGGCCGGGCGCGCAGCGCCTCGCCGTGACGAGCGGCGGCACGATCCCCGACCGAGGCATGTTCGGCGTCTTCCTCGCAGGCGCCGAGCGCGGCGGCCGCGTCGGCGAGCTCGACGAGGAGATGGTCTACGAGTCGCGCGTCGGCGACGTCTTCGCGCTCGGCGCGACGAGCTGGCGCATCCAGGACATCACGCACGACCGCGTCGTCGTGACGCCCGCGTTCGGCGAGCCGGGCCGCGTGCCGTTCTGGACGGGCGACGCCATGGGGCGCTCGGCCGAGCTCGGCGCCGCGATCGGCGCATTCTTGCGCGAGGCGGGGCAGTGGACGCCCGAGGAGGCGCAGGCTCGCCTCGCGTCGGCGGGGCTCGACGCTCGCGCCGCGCAGAACCTCCTCGCCTTCCTCGCCGAGCAGCGCGCCGCGACGGGGCAGCTGCCGAGCGATCGCACCCTCGTCGCCGAGCGCTTCCGCGACGAGCTCGGCGACTGGCGCATCGTGCTGCACTCGCCGTACGGCAACCGGGTGCACCAGCCGTGGGCGCTGGCCATCACGGCGCGCATCCGCGAGCGGTACGGATTCGACGGTGGCGCCATGGCCTCCGACGACGGCATCGTCGTGCGCCTGCCCGACACCGACGCCGATCCGCCCGGCGCCGACCTCTTCGTCTTCGACCCCGACGAGCTCGAGCACGTCATCACCGAGCGCGTCGGCGACTCGGCGCTCTTCGCCTCCCGCTTCCGCGAGTGCGCCGCTCGCGCGCTGCTGCTGCCGCGCCGCAACCCCGGCAGGCGCTCGCCGCTGTGGCAGCAGCGGCAGCGGGGCGCGCAGCTGCTCGAGGTCGCCCGCCGCTACCCGTCGTTCCCGATCGTGCTCGAGACGGTGCGCGAGGTGCTGCAGGACGTCTACGACGTGCCGGCGCTGCGCGGCGTCGCGGAGTCGATCGCGAGCCGCACGATCCGCCTGCTCGAGGTGGAGACGGCGGATGCGTCGCCCTTCGCCCGGTCGTTGCTGTTCGGCTACGTCGCCTCGTTCATGTACGAGGGCGACGCGCCGCTCGCAGAGCGTCGTGCCGCCGCGCTGTCGCTCGACACGACGATGCTCGCCGAGCTGCTCGGACGCGCGGAGCTGCGCGAGCTGCTCGATCCCGACGTCATCGCGACGACGGAGGCGCAGCTGCAGCGCACGCATCCGGAGCGACGCCTGAAGGGCGTCGAGGGCGCCGTCGACCTGCTGCGCCTGCTCGGCCCCATGGACACGTCCGCGCTCGTCGAGCGCCTCGACCCGACGACCATCGCCGGGCTCGACCTCGACGCGGCGCTCGAGGGCATGCGGCGCGAGCAGCGCGTGCTGCGGCTGCAGATCGCCGGGGCCGAGCGCTGGGCGGTGGTCGAGGATGCCGCGCGCCTGCGAGACGCGCTCGGGGTGCCGCTGCCCGTGGGCCTGCCGGAGGCGTACCTCACGCCGGTGCCCGACGCCGTCGGCGACCTCGTGAGCCGGTACGCCCGCACGCACGGCCCCTTCACGCCCGCCGACGCGGCGTCGACGCTCGGCCTCGGCGTCGCCGTCGTGCACGACGCGCTGCGCCGGCTCGCCGGCGATCGCCGGGTGCTCGAGGGCGAGTTCCGGCCGGGCGCCGCCGGCACCGACTGGTGCGACGCCGAGGTGCTCACCCGGCTCCGCTCGCGGTCGCTCGCCGCGCTGCGGAAGGAGGTCGAGCCCGTCGAGCCCGAGCAGCTCGCCCGCTTCCTGCCGGTGTGGCAGCACGCGGATCGCTCGCTGCGCGGCATCGACGGCGTGCTGCAGGTCGTCGAGCAGCTCGCGGGCGCCGCAGTGCCCGCGAGCGCCTGGGAGTCGCTCGTGCTGCCCGCCCGGGTGCGCGACTACCAGCCGGCGATGCTCGACGAGCTCACGAGCACGGGCGAGGTGCTCTGGAGCGGCGACGGCACGCTGCCGGGCGCCGACGGCTGGGTGCGGCTGCACCTCGCCGAGACCGCGCACCTCACGATCGATGCCCCGACGGAGGCACCCGATGCCGCCGGCCAGGCCGTGCTCGACGCGCTCGGCGCCGGCGGCGGCTGGTTCTTCCGCCAGCTGCAGCAGACGCTCGACGTGCCGGACTCCGAGCTCACGGCGACGCTGTGGCAGCTCGTGTGGAGCGGCCACGTGACGAACGACACGCTCGGCGCGCTGCGCGTGCGCACCGGCTCGTCGGCGCGCCGCACGCGGCAGCCGACGCGCACGCGCGCCTACCGCGGTCGCATGCGACCGCGCGGCACGACGCAGTCTGCGGCGCCCGAGGTCGGCGGGCGGTGGACGCTGACGCCGTCGCCGGACCCCGATGCCACAGTGCGGCGCCTCGCGAATGCCGAGCAGCTGCTCGAGCGGCACGGCATCGTGACGCGCGGCGCCGTGCAGTCCGAGCAGGTGCCGGGTGGCTTCGCCGCCGCGTATCGCGTGCTCACGCAGCTCGAGGAGGCGGGGCAGACGCGCCGCGGCTACTTCGTCGCCGGCCTCGGCGCCGCGCAGTTCTCGACGCCCGCGACCGTCGACCGGCTGCGCGCGTTCGGCCTCGATCCGGATCAGGCTCCGCCGCTCGCGGCGCGCACGCTCGCGGCGACCGATCCCGCGAATCCGTTCGGCGCCGCCCTGCCGTGGCCGCAGCGCGACGAGGGCCACCGGCCGGGCCGCAAGGCGGGGGCGCTCGTGACGATCGTCGACGGCGCGCTGACGCTGTTCGTCGAGCGGGGTGGACGCACGCTGCTGACGTTCGACGACGAGCCCGCGCGCCTGGCGGCGGCCGCCGCATCCCTCGCCTCCGTCGCGCCCGCGCTCGGCCGCATCGCGGTGCACCGCGTCGACGGCCAGGCCGTGCTGGGCTCCGCGCTCGACCCCGTGCTGCGCGAGGCGGGCTTCGCGCTCACCCCGAAGGGGCTGCGCCTCGGCTGACGAGGGCGCAGGATCCGATGCCCGAGGGCGACACCGTCTGGCGCACCGCGCGCTCGCTGCACGAGGTGCTGGCGGGGCAGGTGCTCACGCGCTTCGACCTGCGGGTGCCGCAGCACGCGACGGCCGACCTCGCCGGATCGACGGTGCGGGAGGTCGTGAGCCGCGGCAAGCACATCCTGCACCGCATCGAGGAGCCCGGCACCGACGGGCGCGGCGGCGAGGCATGGACGCTGCACACGCACCTGAAGATGGACGGCTCGTGGCACCGCTACCGGCAGGGCTCGCGCTGGCAGCGGCCCGCGTACACGGCGCGCGCCGTGCTCGACACCGCCGAGTGGCAGACGGTCGGATACCTGCTGGGCGTCGTCGACCTCGTGCGCACCGCAGACGAGGACACCGTCGTCGGCCATCTCGGCCCCGACCTGCTCGGGCCCGACTGGGATGCGGAGATCGCGGCGGCGAACCTCGCGAGCGATCCCGAGCGCGAGATCGGCGTGGCGCTGCTCGATCAGCGCAACCTCGCCGGCCTCGGCACGATCTTCCGCGCCGAGCTGTGCTTCCTCCGCGGCGTCTCGCCGTGGCGTCGAGTCGGCGACGTCGACGACCTGCCCGGCATGGTCGCGCTCGCGCATCGCATCATCGTCGCGAACCGCGACCGCGTCGAGCGCACGTTCACCGGCTCGCTGCGCCGCGACCGCTACTGGGTCTACGGCCGCGAGCACGAGCCGTGCCGACGCTGCGGCACGCGCATCGAGCGCGGGCATCTCGGACCGGAGACGATGGAGCGCGTCGCCTATCGGTGCCCCGTCTGCCAGCCGTAGGCGATGGCGTCGGCGCCCCCGTCGCCGAGCGCGAGGAGGGCGCTACGGTCGCGGACCCAGCAGCCCGTCGAGCAGCAGCCCCGCCATGCCTCCGATGCCGTCGCTCGCCTCGTCGTCGACGAGCCTGCTGAGCGCCCGGATGAGCGCCTCCGCCGTGACGCCTCCGCGCACCGTCCCTGCAACAGCGCCGGCATCGAGCATGCGCTGCACGGGAGGCCCGACGGTGCCGAGGAACACGTCGGGCAGCGGGCGATACGCCGGATCGCCCGAGTGCAGCGCCGCTGCGAAGCCGCGCTTCGTCGCGACGAAGCGCGCGAGATCCTCGGCCCAGGCACGAAGCGCGACCTCGGGAGGATGCTCGCGCTCGACGCGCTCGGCGGATGCGGCGACGGCGGCGACCTCACGGCGGAAGACGGCGACGATGAGGTCGGACCGCTGCGGGTAGTTGCGGTAGATCGTGCCGACGCCCACCCCTGCGCGAGCAGCGATCTCGCGCATCGGCGCGTCGACCCCCAGCTCTGCGAACGCGCTCTTCGCGGCCTCGAGCACCACCTCCGTGTTGCGTACGGCGTCGGCGCGCTTCCGGCGCGTCGGCGCGTCCGCGTGCTGCATGGCGTCGGTAGACAAAACGGAACACCTTTCCGTATAGTTTCGGACGACCGTTCCGTCTGCACGATACGGCATCGGCGATCACGACGACAGGAGTCCCCCATGGAACGCAGACCGCTCGGACGCACCGGCATCCACGTCTCCCCTCTCGCACTCGGCACCATGATGTTCAGCGCCTTCGGCACGACCGACCAGGGCGAGGTGGACCGCATGGTGGCTCGAGCCCTCGATGCCGGCGTCAACCTGATCGACACCGCCGACGCGTACGGCGAGTCGGAGGAGCTCGTCGGTCGCGCCATCGCGGGTCGGCGCGACGAGATCGTGCTCGCGACGAAGTTCTCCCGACCGATGGGCGAGGACGCGAACCGGCGCGGCGGCTCTCGCCGCTGGATCATGACCGCGGTCGAGGACTCGCTCCGTCGGCTCCGCACCGACCGCATCGACCTGTACCAGATGCACCGGCCCGACCCCGAGACCGACATCGAGGAGACGCTGTCCGCGCTCACCGATCTCGTGCGCAGCGGCAAGGTGCGCACGATCGGCACCTCCGACATGCCCGCCTCCGAGATCGTGGAGGCGCAGTGGGTCGCGGAACGCCGCGGGCTCGAGCGCGTTCGCGTCGAGCAACCTCACTACTCGCTCCTCGATCGCGCCATCGAGAACGAGGTGCTGCCCGTCGCGCAGCGCTACGGGATGGGCACGGTGATCTGGAGCCCGCTCGCGAGCGGCATGCTCACAGGGCGCGTGCGACGCGGTGCGCAGTCGGACCTCCGACGGACGAGGATGTTCGCAGCGCTGCGGGACGAACGACGCATCGACGCCGTCGAGGAGCTGCTGATGCTCGCCGAGGAGGCGGGTCTGCCGCTCACGCACCTCGCGCTCGCGTTCGTCGTGGCGCATCCCGGCGTCACCGCCGCGCTCATCGGTCCGCGCACCCACGAGCAGCTCGACGACCTGCTCGCCGCGGCGTCGGTGCGCCTCTCCGACGAGGTGCTCGACCGCATCGACGCCATCGTGCCGCCCGGCACCGGCGTCGGTCGCATGGATCAGGAGCACCGCACGCTCCCCATCACGACGCCATCGCTGCGGCGCAGACCGATCGAGACGCGCGCCGCCGCGTAGCCGCTCGGGCGCGACAGCGCCCGTGGCTCGGCAGCGGTGCGACATGAGGGAGCCGTGCCGACGCTGCGGCACGCGCATCGAGCGCGGCCACCTCGGGCCGGAGACGATGGAGCGCGTCGCCTACCGCTGCCCCGTCTGCCAGCCGTAGCCCACGGCATCGTGGACGTCCCGCCCCCGACGGCTCACGCGGCGGTGGACTCCAGCGACCGTCGCCGCTCGCGTGCGCGGCGGTGACGACCGCCCGCGACGACGAGCAGGGGGATCGCCCCGAGCCAGAGCAGGCCGAGCACGAACGGCAGCGCCTGCAGCGCGAAGGCCGCGAGCGTCACGCCGACGGCGACCGCGATGGCAGCACGCAGCGCAGGACCGCCTCCGGGTGCGATCGGCAGGAGGGTGCATGCGACGGCGGCGCCTGCCATCGCGCTCGCGATCCAGAGCACGAGCTGCCCCTGCGCGGAGGCGATGCCGAGCAGGACGGCGATGATCGTCGCGGCGGATGCGGCGACCCCCGCGCCGCCCGCGAACCATGCGATCGTCCCGACCGAGGCGCTGCCGACGATCGCGAGCGCGACGAGCAGGAGCGTCGTGCCGAGGATCGCGAGCGCGAAGAGCTGCCAGAGGCCCTCCTCCCGCACCATGCCCGGCAGCGCCGACGAGGCCGCGACCGACAGCATCGAGGGCGCGCCGAGCAGGATGGCGGCGCCGCTGAGCATCGCGACGGGAGCTGGACGCCACTCGCCACGCGCGGCCGCGTCGTCGGCATCGTGGCGTCGCCGCACCTCCGTCGACAGGGCGAGCACCAGCACGGCGAACGCGATCACCCAGACCAGTCCCGTCATCGACACCGCGACGCCGACGCCGACGAGCGCCGCGGTGCACGCGAAGGCGACGAGCCAGCGCGCGACGAGGCCGCTGGGTCGCAGCACGAGGTCGTGCACGAACGAGAGCAGGCCGACCCCCGCCACGACGGCCGCCACGAGCGTTGCCGTCGGCTGCGCGACGCCTGTGATGCTGACGAGGTCGGTGGCGACGACGGGCGCGACGATGGTGCGGACCGCGTCGGCGGCCTGGATCGCGCCGGCGACGAGCACGGCGAGCGCAGCCGCCACGCTGCTGCCCGCACCGGCTCCGAGCCGGCTGCGTGCGAGGGCGAGGAGTGCGATCGCCACGAGCGGCGTGCCGACGGCGGTGGTCGCCACGACCACGAGGATCTGCCAGACCGCGCCCAGCGTCGCGCCGTCGACGCCGAGCGCGAGATGCGGGTCCACCATGAGCCCGGCGGACTGCACGAGCATCGCGCAGACGTACAGCGCCAGTCCGACGGCGGCGGCCAGCGCCGCGGTCGCCGGCGTCATGCGCGCGGCGAGCCCGTGGACGCGGATCGACCACGCGTCCGCCGCCGTCGGCTCCTCGAGTCCGCGCGCCTCCGCGTCGTCGAGCAGCGTCGCGAGCAGCACCTCGCCGTCGCGCTCGCGCCAGGCGCGCGGGTACCAGCGCAGGAGGGCGCGGAACCGCTCCTCGAGGGCGCTCATGCGAGCGCCTCCCCCGCCGTCCGCGCGCCGCGCGCCGCGAGCCGTGCGCGCGCCGCGGTCGCTCGAGCCTCGAGCGCCGCGGACTCGAGCTCGAGCGCGTCGACGCCGGCGTCCGAGAGCACGTAGTAGCGGCGCGCACGACCATCGACGACCTCCTCGCCGTCCTCGACGGCGAGCCCCTCGCGCACGATCCGCTCGAGCGCCGCGTACAGCGTCGTCACGCGCAGCGCGACGGCGCCCTGGCTCATCCGCTCGACGTCGCGCAGGATGGCGTAGCCGTGCCGCCGCCCCTCGGCGAGCGAGGTCAGGATCCAGAACGTGGGCTCGGTCATGCGTTGCGCCATGCGCGTGACGCTACCGCGGATGCGATATTCCTGCCAGTGGAGCATCCCCGATGCGGACTCGGTGTCAGAGTGCGGTCAGCGCAGCGTCCAGTGCCGCACGGGCTGCGGATGCTCGAGCAGGAACTCGTCGTCGTCGGGATAGCTGATCGGCCGTTGGATGTCGTAGCCCGCGAAGGCGCGGATCGCCGCCTCGTCACGCCAATGCGACAGCACGCGCACCTCGGTGCGCCCATCGCCGAGGTCCCGCGAGTGGATGTGCGTGCCGAGATTGCCGTCGATCGCGACGTACCGGTCGTAGGTCGTGTCGCGCATGAACGTCAGGTACTCGTCGACGCGAGCGGTCTCGACGAGCGCGCTCCACTCGCGCACGATGGCGCCCGCAGGGATGTCCACGCGCTCACGCTTGCACGGAAGCGAGCATCGCTCAAGGGGTGGAGGCGTCGGCCAGGAAGGCCAGGGCCTGCTCCTTGAAGTGCCGCGAGGTGATGGCGTTGAGGTGGTTGCGTCCCGGGATCGGCGCCCAGCGCCCGTCGGGGAGCGCGTCGACGAGCGTCGCGGTGTCGGCGGCGTGCTCGTCGCGGTCGCCCGTCATGAGCAGCGTGGGCACGCTCGGCGCGTGCGCCGCCGGTGCGAAGGGCGTCGCGGCGACCTCGGTCGCGAGCGCGACGAGCGCGTCGGGGTCGTTCTCGGGCAGCGCGGTCGCGAGCCGCACGACGAACGCGGCCGCACCGGTCGGCGCGGCCTCGCCGGCCAGGGCGCGCCGCGCGACGTCGCCGTCGAGGCCGCGGAACGGATCGCCTGCGGGCAGGCCGCCGAGGGCGAGCGCCGAGAACGCGTCGGGGTGCAGCGCGGCGTAGCGCCAGCCGAGCCGCGAGCCCATCGAGTAGCCGAGGTACCCGGGGCGCGCGCCCGCGAGCCCCGTCGCGGCGAGCACGGCATCCACGTCGCCGAGGAACCGCTCGACGCCGTAGCGCCCGACGCCGGGGCGCTCGCTGTCGCCGTGCCCGCGCAGGTCGAGCGCGACGCCGCGCAGCCCGGCCTCGACGAGCGGGCGATCCCAGCCCGCGTCGATCCAGTTGCGCTGCGTGCTCGACGAGAAGCCGTGGACCATGAGGATGGGCCTGCCGGCGGGATCGCCGAGCTCGTGGATCGCGAGGCGCGTGCCGTCGTCGGCCACGACGATGCCGGGGGCGGGGCGGGCGTCGAGGGTCATGCACCCATCCTGGCCCTGCGCAGCACCCTCCCTCCCACGTCGCGTCGCGCAGTAGCGTGACGGCATGGCTGCGCCCGGCACGTCGGCTCCCGAGGCATCCGGCCGCGCTCGCGGCCGCCTGCGGCTCGCCGACGTGCTGCCCGAGGTCGGCAGGTCGCGGCACGACGCGACGCACGCCGCCTCGGCGCGTGCGTCGCGCCGGCCGATGCTGCTGCGCTCGGCGCTGCCCGCCGTGCTCGTCGCGCTGCCGATCGCCGTCGACCTGGCAGGCGTGCACGTCGAGGCCGGCCTCGTCTCGCTCTGGACGATCGCGCCGGCGGCCATCGGCCTCGCGATCGTCGTCGCGCTCGCCGCCGTGCGCGCGGCGCGCGGCGACGTCGTCGTCGCCGACGGCTCGGTCCGCGTCGCGGGCTGGCTGGCGTTCGACGTCGCCGACGTGCACGAGGTGCTGCCCGTCGCGTGGCGCGACCATGCGGCGGAGCGGCGGGTCGACCTCGCGCTCATCGCCGCCGACGGGGCGCAGCTCGCCCTGCTCGACGGCGCTCGGTACCGCGGCGACGACCTCGTCGCCGTGCTCGGCACCCTCGCCGGCCGCGTGCGTCCACCGGTGCGCACGCATCTGGCGAACGCACGCCGCCTGCGCGGCGCGCATCCGCAGGCGCTCGACCATCGCGACGCGCGCCTCGCCGCACTGCAGTGGTTCGCCACCGTCGTGGGGCTCCTGTCGTCGGCGGTCGCGTCGTTCGTCGTGCTCGCCTGATCCGCTGGTGTCGCGCGAGTGGCTCGTGCCACAGTGTCGGCATGGCGATCGAGGTGCTGCCGGCGACGAGCTACGCCGACGTGAAGACCATGGTCGGGCCGAAGCGGGATCCCGACGCGAACGTGTGCTGGTGCCTGTCGTACCGGCTGCCGGCGAAGGAGAACCAGGCGCTCTCGGGCAAGGCCCGCGGCCGGAAGGTCTCGGCGCTGCTGCGCGCAGGCGAGCAGATCGGCGTGCTCGGCTACGAGGGCGACGAGGTCGTGGGATGGGCTGCGCTCGCACCCCGGTCGCGGACGTCGTTCGCGACGAGCAGGCGCATCCCCCACGTCGACGACCTCGACGCGTGGAGCGTGTGGTGCGTGCGCGTGCGCCCGGGGCATCGCGGGCAGGGCATCGCGCACGACATGCTCGCCGGTGCCGTGCGCGTCGCGCGCGACGCCGGGGCGCCGGCGATCGAGGGCTATCCCGTCGACGCGGGCGACGAGCGCGTCGACCTCACGATGGCCTACGCGGGGACGCGGCGCCTCTTCGAGTCCGCCGGCTTCACGAAGGCGGCCGACACGACGTCGACGCTCGACGGCTTCCCGCGCGTCGTGATGCGGCTCGACCTGCGCTGACCGGCGTGGGCGTCATGACCGCCCCGGCGTCGGCGGCAGCGGGCGAGCGCCGCGCACCGCGACCGCGCGCGCGGCCAGCTCGGCGCCGCTCGTCGCGGCGTCCGCTGCGGACGCGCCCGCGACGATCCCGGCGACGAACCCCGCGGTGAACGCGTCGCCCGCGCCGGTGGGGTCGACGAGCCGTGCGGGCACCGCGGGCACGAACCGCTGCGCACCCCGCTCGACGACGAGGACGCCCGCATCGCCGAGCGTCAGCGCGACGACCGGGGCGAGCCGCCCGAGCGCGGCACCGACCTGCGCGCTGCCCTGCGCGCCCGTGACGAGCGCTCCCTCGTCGCGATTCGCGACGAGCACGTCGACCCCGCGCAGCGCGGCGAGCGCGACGTCGACGCCGAGGTCGGCGATCGAGCCAGCGGATCCGATCGTGCACGAGACGCGCGCGCCGTGCGCGTGCGCGCGCTCGACCAGCCGCCCGACGGCGGCCGCGTGCCCGGCCAGCAGCGAGTAGCCCGTCACGTGCACGACGTCGACGCCCGCGAGCAGCGCGTCGTCGATGTCGTCGGGATCGACGTGGGCGTTGGCACCGCGATCGGTGAGCATCGTGCGCTCGTCGCCGTCGACGAGCAGCACGATCGTGCCGGTCTCGTGCTCGGCGTCACTCGCGATGCGCGCATCCACGCCGACGTCGGCGAGCAGTCGCGCGTGCCGTTCGGCGTCGACCGCCGCCACGCGCCCGACGAACGTCGTCGGCAGCCCTGCCGCCACCATCCACGCCGCGGTGTTCGCTGCGCTGCCGCCGGGTCGGCGCACGATCTCGGCGTCGGTGTCGGTGTCGGTGCGGATGGGCCCGCGCGGGAAGACGAGCACGTCGTCGACGACGTCGCCCAGCACGAGCGCGCGCATCACGCGCCCGCGTACGCCGTCGCGATCGCTGCCGCGAGCCGGATGTTGGAGCGCACGAGCGCGAGGTTCACCTCGAGGCTGCGCCCCTCGGAGAGCTCGACGATGCGACCGAGCAGGTACGGCGTCACCGCCTTGCCGTGGATGCCGTCGCGCTCGGCCTCCGCCGTCGCCTGCGCGACGACCGCGTCGTGCTCGGCAGGGTCCCACTGCTGCTCGATCGGCAGCGGGTTGGCCACGACGAGTCCCGATCCGGCGCCGGTCGCGTCCTGATCGCGCAGGATGGCCGCGATCTCGTCGACGGCGTCGACGCGCCAGTCGAGCGCGTGCGGGCTGGAGGAGAGCCAGAACATCGGGAAGCGGTCGGTGCGCCAGCCGACGACCGGCACCGACAGCGTCTCCATGCGCTCGAGCGTCGCGCCGACGTCGAGCACCGACTTCACGCCCGCGCACACGACCGCGACGGGATGGCGCGCGAGCGTGGGGATGTCGGCCGACTCGTCGAACGTCGACGATGCGCCCGGGTGCACGCCGCCGAGGCCGCCCGTCGCGAAGACGCGGATGCCGGCGCGCGCGGCGATCGCGACCGTGCCCGCGACGGTCGTCGCGCCCGTGCCGCGTCGCGCCGCGAGGATGGGCAGGTCGCGGACGCTCGCCTTCGCGACGCCCTCGCCCGCGATGCGCTCGAGCGCATCCTCGTCGAGGCCGACGCGCGGGACGCCGTCGACGACGGCGATCGTCGCGGGCACCGCGCCGGCATCGCGCACGATGGCCTCGAACTCGCGCGCGGCCTCGAGGTTGCGCGGCCGCGGCAGGCCGTGGCTGATGATCGTGGACTCCAGCGCCACGACGGGGATGCCCGCGTCGAGCGCATCGCGGACCTCTTCGGCGACATGCATCGCCCCAGGCTAGACGGCGAGAGCGCGACGCTCGAGGGCGCCGCGCCCGCGGTCGACGCGCCTCGGGTCGTCGCGCCGAGCCTCGTGCGACGATCGCATCGTGCAGCGCTCCGTGCTCCTCGTCCACCACCTCGCCTACGAGACCGGCGGGCACGCGGCACGCCTCACGGCGCACCTGCCGACGCAGACCGTCGCCTTCCCGCGGCGGGTGCCGCCGCTCGACGCGATCGCCGGCATCATCGTGCTCGGCGGCGAGATGAGCGCGGTCGACGTCGCCGCGCATCCGTCCATCGGCGTCACGACGGACCTCGTGCGCCGCGCGGTCGACGCCGACGTGCCCGTGCTCGGCCTCTGCCTGGGCCACCAGATCCTCGGCGTCGCGCTCGGTGCCGAGCACCGCGCGGGCGCCGTCGACGAGACGGGGCTGCTGCCGGTCGACGTCGTCGCCGCCGACCCGTGGCTCGGGGGCTTCACCGGCGAGCTGCGACCGATGCAGTGGCACACGGACGTCGTGGGGCTGCCGACGGGGGCGACGCTCGTCGCGACGAACGACGCCGTGCCCGTGCAGGCATTCCGCTCCGGCTCCGCGCTCGGCCTGCAGTTCCACCTCGAGGTCGACGAGGAGGTGCTGCGGCGCTGGAGCACCGTCGCCGAGCCGCCGCTCGGCGACGACCTGCCGGGCGGCGACGTCGAAGGCCTCGTGCGCGCGTATCGCGCCGACACGACGCTCCACCGCGTCGTCGAGGAGGGCTTCGGCGCCTTCGCCGAGTCCTGCCGCCTGCGCCTCTGACTCAGAGCATGGAGGTCTTCGGCCGCTTGCGAGGTCACAAGCGGCCGAAGACCTCGATCTGTCGGGTCAGAGGAGGGGGCGGAGGGAGCCGACGACCGCGCTGCCGCCGTGCTGCAGGATGCCGAGCTCGGGGGCCACGGTCGCGAGCGAGCCCGAGGGGATGGCGCCCGCCTGCTCCAGCAGCGCCAGGGCCACGGGGGCGCCCGGTCGCCGCGAGCCGTCGGCGACCTTGACGACGACGGCGGTGCCGTCGGGCGCGACGACGACCGCGGTGCCCTCGGCCCCGAACTTCGCCGTCACGCCCAGCCGCTCCATGAGCACGGTGTCCGGCGCGCCCGGCCCCTCCACGAGCCACGCGTGCTCGCGCATCGCGGCACCCACGGCGCCGAGCGCCGCGTCGCCGGCGAGGCCCCGGACCGCGCGCGCCATGCCGAGCACCGAGGATGCGTACACGGGCGCCGAGCAGCCGTCGGTCGCGGTCGCCGTCGACGCCACGCCCGTGCGCTGCTCGACCGCCGCGCGCAGCTCCACCTGGATGGGGTGCGCGGGGTCGGTGTAGGCGCGGTCCGCGCCGTCCTCCTCGGCCGGCACGAGCGCGGCCGCCGCGGCGACGGCGACGTGCTTGCCGACGCAGATGGCGCCGAGGCGGGAGGGGGCATCCATCCACCTCGTCCTGCGGGGCGGGCAGCGCAGCGTCGCGGCATCGACCCCCAGTCGCGCCGCCATCGCCGTCGCGACCTCGACCTGCTCCGCGCGGCCGACGATGCTGCCGGAGGCGAGCGCGAGCTCGGGCCCGGCGAGGCCGAGGCGCTCGGCGATCGTCGCCGCGAACAGCGGCTTGAGGGCCGAGCGCGCGAGGAAGGGCGCGTCGACGTCGCCTGCCGCGACGAGCGTCGAGCCGTCGGGCGCGACCATCGCGACGATGCCCTCGTGCCGCGACTCGACGAAGCCGTCGCGGTCGACCACCGCGATCGGCGCCGTCGCGGCGATGCGGAGGTCGGCGACGGGGGATGCGTGGGGATCGATCGCTGCGGGCACACAGCGACGGTAGTCGACGCGAGACGCGACGCCTCGCCGCAGCACGTCAGCCCGCGAGCGCCCCCTCGGCGCCGAGCAGCATGCGCTTGGCCTCGACGCCGCCGGCGTACTGGCCGAGGGAGCCGTCGCTGCGCACGACGCGGTGGCACGGGATCACGATCGGCAGCGGGTTCAGACGGCACGCGGTGCCGACGGCACGGACCGCGCCCGGCGAGCCGATGGCGCGGGCGACGTCGCCGTACGAGCGCGTCTCGCCGTACGGGATGTCGCGGAGCGCGCGCACGACCGCGCCGCGGAAGCCGGTCGCGAGCGTGAGGTCGAGCGCACCGTCGAAGGTGCGCGCGCGTCCGTCGGCGAGCGCCTCCACCTCGCGGGCGACGCCGTCGAGGCCGCGCTCGTCGCGCAGCACCCGCGTGCCGAGCCGATCCGCGAGCCGCTCGAGCGTCGCGTCGGGCTCGTCGCCGTGGAACGCGACCGTCACGAGGCCGCGCGGCGTCGCAGCGAGCAGCAGGGTGCCCAAGCGCGTGTCGATGGTGCGCACGCGCACGTCGACGAGCCCGGCATCCACCGCCCGACGCGCGAGGCGCTCCGCGAGCGCCTCCGCATCGCCGGCAGGGATCGCGTCGAACGGATCAGCCATCATCGACCTCCAGCAGCGATCGCAGTCGACGCACGCCGTCCGACGACGCCTTGCGCGCGGCGGCGGACGAGACGCCGAGCGCGGCCGCCACCTCGTCGAACGGCAGGCCGCCGAGGTGGTGCAGCACGACGCACGACCGCTGCCGATCGGGCAGCGCCGCGAGCGCGCGCCGCAGGTCGAGGTCGGGATCGCGGTGCGCTCGCGCGCGCTCGGGCACCTCGGCCACGACCGTCGCGCGCGACGACCGTCGCAGCACGTCGATCGCCTTGCGGTGCGCGATGGTCACGAGCCAGCCGCGCACGTTCGCGCCCTCCTCGAGCCTCGGGTACGCCTCGAGCGCCGCGAGGAAGGCGTCGCTCCAGGCGTCGTCCGCATCCGACGGCCCCACGACGGCCCGCACGACGCGGTACACCGTGGCACCGTGCTCGCGCACGAGGCGCTCGAAGGGCTCGCGCGTCACGCAACGGCATCCAGCGCGGCGACGTCGAGCAGCGCACCGGCCTCGAGGTCGAGCAGCGCCCGCTTGCACGCGAGCCCGCCCGCGTAGCCGGTGAGGGCCCCAGAGGCGCCCACGACGCGATGGCACGGCACGACGATCGAGATGGGGTTGCGGGAGTTCGCGAGCCCCACCGCACGGACGGCCGTCGGCTGCCCGATCGACGCGGCGAGCCACCCGTAGGTGCGCGTCTCGCCGAACGGGATCGCCCGCAGCGCCTCCCACACGCGCAGCTGGAAGGGCGTGCCCACGGGATCGAGAGCGAGGTCGAAGGCGGTGCGCTCGCCCGCGAGGTACTCGCGCAGCTGCGCGGCGGCGGGCGCGAGGCCTGCGTCGTCGCGATCGCCGAAGCGCGCGACGTCGGGCGCCGGTCGATGGTCGGCGTAGAACAGCCCCTGGATGCCCGCGGCGCCGCCCACGATGGTGACGGGGCCGAGTGCGGTGTCGACGATGGTGTGCCTGGTGTCGGTCATGGCTCCACTTCCTCTCACGCATGGCTGACGCACGAGCGCCCCGGGATGTGAGGTCGGTGATGCGACGCGCCTGTGAGGGACGCACCATCCGCTCCGCATCCTCGCACCCCGCAGCGAAGCGTGGCGCAGCGGCTCGGTCGGAGCTTCTGCGAAATGCGCACGAACGTAACGCGACGGCGACCGCTTTCGTGTCGCCCGGCGCACATGCCCGGGGTCACGATGAGTCTCGAAGGCACAGGAGGTGCGATGACGACGATCGAGACGCGGGACCGCCCGCGCCGCACGACGTGGCAGGGCTACCTGCTCGTCGCGCCCGCCGTGGCCGTGATCGTGCTGCTCGTCGTCGTCCCCACCGTCATCGTCGCCCGCGAGTCGTTCGCGATCCCGGATCCTCTCGGCGGCACCCTCGGCGGCTTCACGCTCGACAACTACGCCACGCTGCTCGACCCCGTCTACCTCAAGACGATCGGCTACTCGCTCGGCATGGCGGCCGCGAACGCCGTCGTATGCCTCGTCGTCGGCTACGTCGTCGCGACCTGGATCGCCGCCGCGCGGCCCGAGCGTCAGCCGCTGCTGCTGCTGCTCGTCATCATCCCGTTCTGGACCGACTTCCTCGTGCGCACGTTCGCGTGGATCAACATCCTCGGCTCCGGCGGCATCGTCGTGACCGCGCTGCGCGCCGTCGGCATCCAGGCCGAGTCGTTCGTGCCCTCGCAGGGCGCGGTCGTGCTGTCGCTGCTGTACGCGTTCCTGCCCGTCGCGGTCTTCCCGATCTACGCGTCGCTGCGCTCGATCGACCCCTCGCTGCCCGAGGCGGCGACCGACCTCGGCTGCTCGTGGTGGCAGACGCAGCGCCGCGTCATCCTGCCGCTCGCGGCACCCGGCATCGCCGCCGCCGTCATGCTGACCTTCGTGCCGACGCTCGGCGTCTTCGTGATCCCGGTGCTGCTCGGCGGCGGCCTCGACCCGCTCGTCGGCAACCTCATCGTCACCCTCTTCACGGAGTTCCGGAACCAGGCGCTCGGCTCGGCCATGGCGATGGTCGTGCTCGTGCTCATGCTCGCGTCCGTCGCGATCGCAGGCATCGCCATGCGCATCGCCGCCTCGAGGAGGTCGTCGTCGTGAGGAAGGTCATCGGCACCGCCGCGATCGTCATGATCGGGTTCCTCTACGTGCCCATCGTCGCGGTCGTCGCGTACTCGTTCAACGCGTCGCCCGTGAGCTACCGATGGGATGGGCTGACCCTCGACTGGTACGCGGCGCTGCTCCAGGACGCACCGCTGCTCGCGGCGCTGCGCACGAGCCTGCTGCTCGGCGTGCTCGCGGGGGCCATCGCCACCGCGATCGGCTTCCTCTCGGCGTACGCCCTGCACCGCTTCCCGATCCGCGGCAAGGGCGTGCTGCTGGCAGCCGTCGCCGTGCCGCTCGTCGTGCCGGAGATCGTCATCGGGGTCGCGCTGCTGCGCACCTTCTCGACGGTCGGGCTGCAGAACGGGCTGCTGACGCTCGTGCTCGGCCACATCGTCATCGCGCTGCCCATGGCGACCTTCGTGCTGCTCGGCGCCATGCGGGCCCTCGACCCGAGCGTGCACGAGGCGGCCTCCGACCTCGGTGCCGGCGTGCTCGGCACCTTCTGGCGCGTGACGCTGCCCATCCTGCGCCCCGCGATCCTCGCCGCGTTCCTGCTGTCCTTCACGACGTCGTTCTCGAACATCGCGATCTCGACGTTCACGGCCGGCGTCGGCACCACGACGCTGCCGATCCGCATCTACTCCTCCGTCCGCACCGGCCTGACGCCCGAGCTCAACGCGCTCGGCAGCCTCATGGTCGTGCTGACGCTCGTCGTGATCCTCGTCGTCGGGGTCGGTCAGATGCGTCGCATCCTGGCCGGCTCGGCGCCGGGGAGCACCCCCTGACCGGCCCCGGTCCCGCATCCCAACACCACTCGCACACGAAACCAGCACCAGCCCATCGTCACCCCCTCGTGAACCCAGCACCCCATCCCCTTCGAGAGAGAGGCACCCCCGTGCACCGCTCCGCATCCATCGTCGCGGCGACCGCCGCGGTCGTCCTCCTCGCCACCGGCTGCTCCGCAGGCGGTGGCGGCGAGGACGCCAACACCACCCTCAGCATCTACGGCTGGTCCGGCGAGGTCCCCGACGGCGTCATCGCCGCCTTCGAGGAGGAGACCGGCATCGACGTCACGTTCGACAGCTTCGACTCGAACGAGACGATGATCGCGCAGCTCGACGCCGGCCAGTCCGGCTACGACGTCGTGCAGCCCAGCCAGTACGCCGTGCAGCTGCTCGTGCAGCGCGGCCTGATCGCCGAGCTCGACCACGACCGCATCGAGGGCCTCGACAACCTCGCCGAGTCGTTCGTCGACCCCTCGTTCGACCCGGGCAACGCGCACGCGATCCCCTTCGCCTGGGGCACGACGGGCATCCTCTACAACGAGGCGTGCACGGGCCGCGAGATCACCTCGTGGGCCGACATGTGGGACCCCGCGTTCAGCGGCAAGATCTACATGCTCGACAACATGCTGAGCGCCTACATCGCCGGCATGCAGGTGCGCGGCCTGTCGATCCTCTCCACCGACGAGGCGGAGGTCGAGGAGGGCACCGAGGCGCTGCTGGAGCAGAAGCCGCTGCTCGCCGGCTACAACTCCACGAACGCCGCCGACCTCGTCGGCGCCGGCGACGCGTGCATCGCGCAGGCGTACTCGGGCTCGTCCGCCGCGCAGGCCACGGCCGCGAACCCCGACGTGCACTTCGTGCAGCCCGAGGAGGGCGGCACGCTGTGGACCGACTCGTTCTCGATCGTCGAGGGCACGCAGAACGAGGACGCCGCCTACCAGTGGCTCTCGTTCACGCTGCGCCCCGAGATCGCCGCGATGCTCACCGACGAGGCGAACCTCGCCACGACGAACGAGGCGGCCCTCGCCGAGGTGCAGGACCAGTCGCTCGTGACGAACCCCGCGATCTTCGTGCCGCAGGAGTCGCTGACGAACGCCGAGTTCCTGGTCGACCCGGGCTCCGCGCTCGCGTACTTCCAGGACGGCTGGACCCGGGTGCGGGCCTCGTGACCGCCGTCCCCGCCGTCGCCCTGCGGGGCGTGACGAAGCGCTTCGGCGCCAGCGTCGCGGTCGAGCCGACCGACCTCGACGTCTCCGATGGCGAGTTCTTCTCGATCCTCGGCCCGTCGGGATGCGGCAAGACGACGATCATGCGCATGATCGCCGGCTTCGAGTCGCCGACGGCGGGGACCATCGCGCTCGACGGGAGGGACGTCGTCGGCGTCCCGACCCGTCGGCGCGACCTCAACATGCTCTTCCAGTCGTACGCGCTGTTCCCGCACCTGAGCGTCGAGGACAACGTGGCGTTCGAGCTGCGCACGCAGCGCGTGCCGCGGGCCGAGCTGCGCGAGCGCGTCGCCGCAGCGCTCGACCTCGTGCAGCTCGGCGAGTACCGCGGCCGCAAGCCGCAGGAGCTCTCGGGCGGGCAGCGGCAGCGCGTCGCCCTCGCCCGCGCCGTCGTCGGTCGACCGAAGGTCGTGCTGCTCGACGAGCCGCTCGGCGCCCTCGACCAGCGGCTGCGCAAGGACATGCAGTTCGAGCTGAAGCGCATGCAGCGCGAGCTCGGCATCACGTTCGTCTACGTGACGCACGACCAGGAGGAGGCGCTGACGATGTCGGATCGCATCGCGGTGATGAGCCGCGGCCGCGTGCTGCAGGTCGGCTCCCCCACCGAGATCTACGACGAGCCCGCGAACCGCTTCGTCGCCTCCTTCATCGGCACGTGCAACCTGCTCGACGCGACCGCGACGGGCGGCGTCGTGCGCGTCGAGGGCGTCGGCGCCGTGCCCGCCGTCGGCGCGACCGACGGCGACGTCGTCGTCGCGATCCGCCCCGAGCGCATCCGCCTGCTTCCCGCCGACGCACCCGGCGGCATCCCGGGCCGCGTCGTCGAGCACGCCTTCCTCGGCGACCACTGGCTCGCGAAGGTCGTCGTCGGCGCTGCCGTGGCGCCCATGCAGGTGCAGGTGCCCGCCGCCGAGGGCGCGCGGCTGCTCCGCGGCATCGAGGACGGCGCCGAGGTCGCCCTCGACTGGTCGGCCGCCGACGCCCGCGTGCTGCCAGCCGAGCCCGCCGCATCATCCACCCGGACCCAGGAGGTCGCCGCGTGAATCCCACGCTCGCCGTCGCCGTCGTGCAGTTCCCGCCGACGAACGACCCCGCGGAGAACCGCATCGCCCTCGCCCGTCACGTCGAGGCGGCCGCCGCGGACGGCGCACGCCTCGTCGTGCTGCCCGAGGAGGCGCTGCTGCTCGCCGACGGGCTCGGCGACGGCCTCGCCAGCGCGGTCGAGGCATCGTGGCCCGCGGGCCTCGAGCTGCTGTCCGACCTCGCCAGGAGGCTCGACGTGTGGATCGTCGCCGGCGGCTACGAGCCGCACGGCGCGGGCCGCCCGTTCAACACCCTCGTGATGATCGACGACCGCGGCGTGCAGCGCGCCGCCTACCGCAAGCTGCACCTCTACGACGCGTTCGCCTACCGCGAGTCCGACTACGTCGTGCCCGGCGACGCGCTGCCGCCGATCGTCGTCGTCGACGGCGTCGCCGTGGGCCTCCTCAACTGCTACGACCTGCGATTCCCCGAGCTCGCCCGCGACCTCGTGCATCGCGGCGCCGACGTGCTGAGCGTCTCGGCGGCGTGGGTCGCCGGTGCGCGCAAGGAGGACCACTGGACGACGCTGCTGCGCGCCCGCGCCATCGAGAGCACGTGCTGGGTCGTCGCCTCCGGCTCCTCGTCGCCGGACTGCATCGGCGAGAGCATGGTCGTCGACCCCATGGGCGTCCTCGTCACGACCCTCGGGCCGGCGACGCACGGCGTCGCCCACGCGACGGTGCGGCTCGACGAGACGGCGCGGGTGCGCGAGATCCTGCCCGTGCTCGCCAACCGCCGCCTCGAGGTCGACGTGCACGTGACGGCGGTGCCCGCATGAGCATCGTGATCGGCCAGGCGCCCGCACCGCTCGACGCGGAGCTCGTCGCACGACTGCGCCGGTGCTCGTTCGCGACCTTCGGCCACTACGTCGAGGAGGGATTCCTCGACCCGGGCATCCGCAGGCTCACGGGATCCGGCGCCATCGTCGGTCGCGCCGTCACCGTGCGCCTCACCGCGCAGGACTCGACGATGCTGCACCACGCGGTGAGCGACGTGGAGGCGGGCGACGTGCTCGTCATCGACACGGGCGGCGACGCGCGCCACGCACCCGTGGGCGAGATGATCGCCACCGCGCTCGCCGTGCGCGGCGCCGCCGGCGTCGTCGTCGACGGCGTCTGCACCGACCTCGACGAGATCGAGGCGCTCGGGGTCGTCGCGTACGCCCGCGGCTCGTCGCTGCTGACGACGAAGCTGCTCGGCGTCGACGCCGGCGGCCTGCACGTGCCCGTCTCGGTCGGCGGCGTCACCGTGCGCTCGGGCGACGTCGTGCTCGCCGACCGCAACGGCGTGCTCGTGGCCTCCGCGGCCGTGCTCGCCGCGCTCGTCGACACGGTGCTCGAGGACGACGCCGAGGAGCCGGGGCTCGCCGACGAGCTGCGCGCCGGCCGACGCCTGGGCGACCTCACCGGCGCATCCGGAACCATCCGATCCCTGCAGGAGGGCTGACATGCTCATCAAGGCCGCGGTCAACGGCGGGCGCACCACCGCCGAGCACGCGCCCGTGCCCGTGACGCCGGAGGCGATCGCTCGCGAGAGCGTCGAGGCGATCGCGGCCGGCGCCGACGTCGTGCACGCCCACGCGCGGACGCCCGACGGCGGCCAGACCATCGCCCCGGACGACGTGCGAGCGCTCGTCGAGGCGGTGCGCGCGCTCGACCCGGCGCTCGTGCTCGGCACCACGACGGGGCTGTGGACGTGCTCGGGCCACCTCGAGCGCATGCGCCTGGTCGAGGCGTGGCCCGAGGACGCGCTGCCGTCCTTCGCGTCCGTCGCGTTCTGCGAGGAGGGCGCCGCCGAGGCCGCGCGGCTCGTCCGCGACCGCGGGATGGTGCTCGAGAGCGCCGTCTGGTCCCTCGCGGACGTGCCGGCGCTGCTCGCCGCGGACACCCTGCACGACAACGTGCGCATCCTCATCGAGCCGGAGGACGAGGAGCCGGACGTCGCGGTCGCCCACGCACGCGCGATGGCGGCGATGATCCGCGAGGCGGTGCCCGACGTGCCGCTGCTCTACCACGGCTACGACCAGACCTCCTGGCCCGTCGTGCGCGCGGCGATCGAGGACGGCGTGCAGATCCGCATCGGCTTCGAGGACGACACGACGATGCCCGACGGCTCCCCGGCCGCGAGCAACGCCGCGATGATCCGCGCAGCGATCGACTCGCTCGTCGGCGTCGGGTCCATCATGGAGCCGTGAGCATCGACGAGACCGATCGGCGCATCCTCGCGATGCTGGCCAGGGACGGTCGACGCCCAGGCACGGACATCGCCGCGGAGCTCGGCGTCTCCGAGGCCACGGTGCGCGCGCGCATCGGCCGCCTCACCGAGTCGGGCGTGCTGCAGGTCGTCGCACTCTGCGATCCCCTCTCGTTGGGGCATGTGCGGCTGAGCCTCTTCATCGACGTGAGCGACCTGACCCCGCGCACCGTGGCGCTCGAGCTCGCGAAGCACGCGCTCGTCGGGCACGTCACCCTGTGCTCGGGGATGCACGACGTGCTCGTCGAGGCGACGTGCCGGGACCTCACGGAGGCCGTCTCGCTGCTCGACGACATCCGCCGCACCCCGGGCGTCGGCCGCATCGAGCAGAACATCCACACGCGCCTCTACAAGGACCTCTCGTGGGATGGGCTGCGGGGCTCGCACGGACAGCAGCCGGCGGTGGACCGTGCTTGACGCCGTCGACGTCATCGACCGCAAGATCATCGACCAGCTGCGCATCGACGGTCGGCGCTCGTTCGCGCAGATCGGCCGCTACGTCGGCCTCTCGGAGGCGGCGGTGCGCCATCGCTACCAGCGGCTCGTGTCGCTCGGCATCGTGCGCGTCGTCGGGGTCTCGAACGCGCAGGCGGTCGGCGAGGTGCACGCGCACCTCACGCTGCGCGTGCGCAGGACGACCGTCGACGAGGTCGCGAAGGCGCTCGTGCCCCTGGAGGAGGTGCGCTACGTCTCGGCGTGCGTCGGTTCGTCGGACATCGTCGCGGAGGTGCGCTGCGCCTCGGCCGCCGAGCTCGCGGAGTTCCTCACCGAGCGCATCCGCCGCATCCCCGGCATCGACAGCATCCGCTCGGCGACGCTCATCGACGTCGTGAAGGACTCGTACCTCTGGGACGGGTTCCGCTAGCCGCCCCCGCGTCCCGCATCGACGAGCGCGCGACGCGTCGCGAGTAGGCTCGGACGGTGCAGATCGCCCTCGTGAGACACGGCCAGACCGACTGGAACATCGACCTGCGGATGCAGGGCACGAGCGACATCCCGCTCAACGAAACCGGTCGCGGGCAGGCGCTCGAGGCGGCGCACCTGCTCGCCGACGAGCCGTGGGATGCCATCGTCTCGTCGACGCTCTCGCGCGCGGCCGTCACGGCCGACATCATCGCCGAGCGCCTGGGGCTCGAGGTCGTCGAGCGCGACCCGCGTCTCGTCGAGCGCGCCTACGGCGAGGTGGAGGGGCTGACGAAGGCCGAGGCCACCGAGCGCTTCGGCACCGATTGGCCGGGCGAGGAGTCGTTCGACGCGCTCAAGGAGCGCGCGGTCGCCGCCGTCGACGACGTCGCCGCCCGCCACCCCGTCGAGCACCTCGTCATCGTGACCCACGGCACGTTCATCCGCGCGTTCGCCGACGCCGTGACGGGGCTCGAGACGCGCACGCCGCGCAACGCGGAGTCGATCCGATTCGAGGGCGGCCCCGGCGCATGGGTGCCCAGCGAGGGCATGGTGCTCGTCTGATGGACCTCGCCTCCCTCCGGGCAGCGTCGCCCGGGATCGTCGTCGACGTGAGCGACGAGGCGCTGGAGGCCGCGCGCGCCGACCGCTCGGGGCATCGCGCCACCGGCCGACCGCTCGCGGTCGTCCGCGCCACCGAGGTCGAGCACGTGCAGGCAGCGCTGCGCTGGGCGAGCGCCCACGGCGTGCCCGTCGTCCCGCGCGGCGCAGGCACGGGCCTCGCGGGAGGCGCCAACACCGGCGAGGGCGAGCTCTCGATCGACGTCTCGGGCATGCGCCGCATCCTCGAGGTCTCCGCCGCCGACCAGCTCGCGGTCGTCGAGCCCGGCATCCTCAACGCCGACCTCAACGCCGCGCTCGCCGAGCACGGGATGTGGTGGGCGCCCGATCCCGCCAGTCGCGCGATCTCGACCGTCGGCGGCAACATCGCGACGAACGCCGGCGGGCTGCTGTGCGCGAAGTACGGCGTCACGCGCGAGGCCGTCCTCGCGCTCGGCGTCGTCCTCGCCTCCGGCGAGCGCATCGACGTCGGCCACCGCACCGTGAAGGGCGTGACGGGTCTCGACCTCGCCGCGCTCATGATCGGCAGCGAGGGCACGCTCGGCATCATCGTCGAGGCGACGCTGCGGCTGCGCCCGGTGGTGCCGGGCGGGATCTGGACGATCGGAGCGTTCTTCGACGACGAGGTCGCCGCGGCCGCCGCGTGCGCCGCGATCACCGCCGCCCGCATCCGCCCCGCGATCATGGAGCTCGTCGGCACCGAGTCGGTGCGGATGCTCGCCGCCTACACGGGTCGCGCCATGCGCGGTGCGTTCGTGCTCGTGCAGGTCGACGACGTCGGCGCGGAGGCGATCGCGCGCGACGCGCTCGCCATCGTCGAGGCGCACGGCGGCGACGCCGAGCTCACGGACGACGTCGAGCGGTCGGCCATGCTCGTCGAGGTGCGCAGGCAGGTGCACTTCGCGCTCGACTCGTTCGGCACCGTCCTCGTCGAGGACGTCTCGGTGCCGCGCACGCGCATGCCCGACATGTTCGCGCTGTGCGCCGACGTCGCGAAGCGCTACGGCGTGACGGTCGCGACGAGCGCGCACGCGGGCGACGGCAACCTCCACCCGACGTTCGTCTTCGACGAGGAGGAGCCGACCGAGGAGATCTGGGCGGCGGCCGACGAGATCTTCCGCGGCGCGATCGCGATGGGCGGCACGCTCACGGGCGAGCACGGCGTCGGGGTGCTGAAGCGCCGGTGGCTCGGGCTCGAGCTGGGCGACACGCAGCTGCGGCTGCAGCGCGAGATCAAGGCCGTCTTCGACCCCGCCGGCATCCTGAACCCCGGCAAGGTCTTCGAGGTCTGACGCTCAGACGTCCTCGGGCGTCTGGCCCTCCTCGGTGGCGGTGAACCAGCCGATCCATCCGTCCGCCGTGGGTGCGACCTCGTAGGCGCCGCAGCGCAGCACCTCCTCGGGCAGGCCTTCGCCGTCGTCGATGCCGCCGTAGCGGCCGTCGAAGGGCAGGGAGACCCGCGGCGCCGGCTCGCAGCCGATGGGCTGCTCGTCGCTCGTGACGGCGATGACGGCGTTCTGCTCGTTCGTGGTCGCGGTCGTGCGGATCTCGGTGGAGTCCTCGGGGATCCACGACGGCATCGGAACCCCGACCCATCCGTCCTCCGCGGCGGCGCGATCGACGAACGCCTCGGTGTGGACGCCGTGCAGCGGATCCATGAGGGAGGAGCATCCGGCCAGCAGCACGACGGCTGCGGCAGCGGCGGACAGGGCGAGGGCGGGCTTCGTGCGCATGCCTCCAGCACAGCGGCTGCGGGCCGGGCGCGCGTCGTCCGCTCGGTCGCGACGCGTCGTCCTCGCGGATGATCCGGTGCAGCCGGTCAGTCGCCGGCGTCGTCGCGCATGACGTCGCGCAGCTCGGCGTCGAGGTCGCTCGCCTCCTCGACGGCTGCCGCCATGCCCGACAGGAAGCGTGCGACCACCTCGAGCTCGACGGCCGTGAGGTCGTCGACGACGGCGATCATGCGCTGGTGCATCGCGCCGAGGGTCTCGCGCACCTCGTGGTCGGTCGCCGTGGTGGCGACGACGACCGTCGATCGACGGTCGGTCGGATGCGGGCGGCGCTCGACGTGGCCGGACTGCTCGAGCCGGTCGACGAGCACGGTCACGGACGCCGACGTGATGCCGAGCACGCTCGCGAGGTCGCGCTGACGGACGAGCTCGCCGCGCCGCTGCGCCGCGAGCATCGTGCGGAGCGCCAGGAGGTCGGTCTCGCCCATCTCCATCGAGGCCCGCGTGCGCGCGCGCATCCGCGTCTCGGCGGCTCGGTAGCGGCGCAGCAGGTTGAGCACGTCGACCGTGGACGCGCCATCGCGCTCCGGGTACCAGTACCCGGATGCCTCCGAACGCTCCTCGTGTCCCATGCCGAGCCATGCTAGCCCTCGTCCGGATGATTCGGTCTCATCCGTCATCCCCGCCGCGACGCGCCGGGCGTCGGCAGCGCGAGGCAGGATGCGCCCGCGCGCCTCGGCCGGAGGGGGCCGGGCTGCGTCATGCCCTCGACCACCCAGGAATTGCAAGGGCTGCGCTGCGATCCTGGCTCGTGCGCGCAGGGTACGACGTCGCGAGCGACCCGCGCATCCAGGCCTCCTCGACTTGCTCTCCGGTTCGGAGTGAGATAGTTTGCTTGACGAACTAGCAATCAGATCGACTGGACGATCCGGTCGGCGGGATGCGAGGAGATCTCGATGGGCACGCTCAAGTACGGCAACGGCGACGACGCGACGTTCCAGATGGACGACGCGGACCTCGCGCACCTCGCGGCCGTGGTCACGGCGAAGCTTCGGCGCCGCGAGCCCTTCCTCCTCACGTGCCTCTCGGAGACGACGCGCCATGCGATCTGGATCCACGAGTCGAGCACGCTCGTGTACGGCTACGACGCACCCGCCGCCGCCGAGCTCGACCGCGCTCGCCTCGAGGCGATGGTGCAGGACACGAATCGTCCGGCCGGCCTCGCGGTGCGGTGCGAGGCGCCCGCGCTGCGGTCCGTCGACGCGCTCGCCACCGCAGCCTGAGGAGCAGGACGATGACCGACGCATGGGACGAGTGGGAGGCGCAGGTCGTCTCGCCGTCGACGCTCCGTCACGGATCGATCGAGGACGTCGAGGCCACCGAATGACCATCGCCTCCGAGACCCCGGGCGACCTCGTCGCCGACGGCGTGCCCGAGCTGCTGCCGCACCTGCGCGCCGCGACGCTCCGCCTCCTCACGGCGGTGCTGCGGCTCAGCGACGGCGAGCTCGCGGTGCCGGCGCGCTCGGCGCTCGGCACGCGACGCCACGTCGTCGCGCGCATGGCGAGGCGCGCCGAGCGCCGCACGCGCGAGATCGACGGCGACGACGTCGCCGCCCCGCCCGCCGATCGACTGCTCGAGCTCGCCCCGGCCGATCTCGTCGCCGCGCTCACCTCGGCGCTCGGCGGTGCGCTGGGCGCGCTGCAGGAGCACGCGGGCGCGATGCGCTCGGCGACCGACGAGGCCCGTCGCGCATCCGCCCACGCCCTCGACCACCTCGCGTGGCTCGAGCTCAGCCACGTCGACCTCGACGCGGGCTACGACATGCACGACGTGCCCGACTCGTCGCTCGACGCCATCGCGGAGCACTTCCGACTCGCGCGCTCGGCGTCCCCCGAGGGCGACCCCTCGGCGGCGAGCCCGTTCGCGCCGCTCATGGCAGCCTGACGGGGATGCGGCATGTCCTCCGCGCGCGCATGCGCCCCGCCGACGCGCGATGTGATTAGAGTCTCTAGCGAACCCCGATCGTGCGGGACGGGCCGGAGGAGGCGAGCATGACCACATCGACGACGCGCGACGCCGCCGAGGCTCCCGTCGACGTGCCGGGCGACGACCCCGTGACGCAGCTCACGTGGGCCGTCGAGGAGCTGCGGCTCGCCGAGTCGCGCCTCTCGCGTCGACGCCAGGCGTCCTGCGGCCCCGGCCACAGCGAGCGCGAGGCGATGCGCTTCATCGCCGAGCGATCGGATGCCGGCAAGCCCGCGACGCCCACGGAGCTCGCGACCCACCTCGGGCTCACGACGCCGTCGGTGTCGGCGATCGTGCGCCGCCTGCAGGAGGGCGGCCTCATCTCGACGCGGCAGCACGCGGACGACCGTCGGAGCAAGCTGCTCGAGCCGTCCTCCCGCAACGCTCCCGACACGGCCGACCAGCTGGCGCCGGCGATCAAGGCAGCCGCCGCCGAGCTCGATCCCGCCGAGGCCGTGCGGTTCGCGGCGTTCCTCGCGCATGTGCGCGACCTCGTCGACGCCGACTGCCGCGACTGAGCGGAGCGCGTCGACGCGTCAGTCGTCGTCCTGCCCGGCCAGGGCGTCGAGCTGCACCTCGAGCACGTCGAGCTGCCGCTGCATGGCCGCGATCGTCTCGGACGAGAACGCCCCGCGCCGCCGCTCGGCCTTGAGCACCGCGCGCTCGGCGGCGAGCTGCGCGCGACGGACGCGCACGAACGCGCGTCGCCGCTCCTCGTCGGCGTCGTCGCCGACGCCGAGCATCGCCGACGCGCGCTCGACGCGGCGCGCCGGCATCTGCAGCAGCTCGTCGCGCATCGACTCGTCGATGGGCGACGCGAGGCCGTCCATCGCCTCCGCCATCGCGGCGCTTCCCGCCTCGGCGCAGCGCCGCGTGAGGTCGATGAGCTCGGTGCGCTCCTCGACGCTCGAGTCCGTGCGCGGCCGCAGCGCGCGCACGAGCGCGGGCAGCGTGAGGCCCTGCACGAGCAACGTGACGATGGCGACGACGAAGGCGACGAGCACGAGCGCCGCGTAGAAGGGATGGTCGTGCGGCAGCGTCTGCACCGCCGCGACCGTGACGACGCCGCGCATGCCCGCCCAGCCGAGCACGGCGCCGTCGCGCCAGCCGAGCGCCTGGTCGCGCTCGGCGGTCACGTCGTGCGCCTGCGACTCCAGCCTCCTGCGGAACTGCTCGAGCCTGCCGACGACGCGCTCGTCGTCGACGTCGGCGAAGCGCTCGTCGGCGAGCCGCATCCGGCGCGTGCCGAGCTCCTGCTGACGCTCGAGCCTTCGGGTGCGGAAGCGGATCGACCACAGCAGCAGCGGCATCGTCGCGAAGCGCAGGAGGATGAGCACGAGCGTGACGAGCAGACCGACGCCCACGACCTCCCACAGCGACTGCTCGGCGGACTCGACGGCGTCGACGACCGGGCGCAGCCGCAGCCCCATGTAGAGGAACACGGCGTGCTCGATGACGAGCGTGAACGTCTGCCAGCTCGTGCGCTCGCTCTGCCGCTCGCGCGCGCCGATGCGCCCCGGCCCGGCGTTGCCGACGACGATCCCGGCGACGACGACGGCGACGACGCCCGACGCAGCGACGGCCTCGGCGGCGAGGAAGGCGATGAACGGCACGACGATCGACAGCGCGGTGTCGAGCACGAGGTCGTGGATGCGCGCGCGCACGGCGACCGCGAGCGCACCGACGAGCAGCCCGAGCAGCACGGCGCCGACGACCGCCCATGCGAACGTGCCCGCGACGTCGCCGAGCTCGACGGCGGCGGTGCCGTCGCCGGCGTCGACCGCGATGCCCACCGCCGTCGACAGCAGCACGAGCGCGGTCGCGTCGTTGACGAGCCCCTCGCCCTCGAGGATCGTCACGATGCGCGGCGGCAGGCCGAGGCGCTTGCCCAGCGACGTGGCGGCGACGGCGTCCGGAGGCGCCACGACCGCGCCGAGCGCGATCGCGAGCGCGAGCCCGACCGCGGGCCAGATCCACGCGACGAGCCCGCCGACGACCACGGCCGACACGACGACGAGCACGACGGCGAGCAACGCGATGACGCGGATGTTGCGGCGGAAGTCGACGAACGGCACCTGCAGCGCCGCCGCATACAGCAGGGGCGGCAGCACGACCGTGAGGATGATCTCGGGATCGACGACGACCTCGGATGCGCCGGGCAGGAAGCCGAGGGCGATGCCGACGACCGTGAGCAGCAGCGGCGCCGCGACGCCGATGCGCCCGGCGATCGCCGAGACGGCGCCCACGATGACGATGCCGACGACGGCGACGATCGTCACCTGCTCGACGAGGTGCTCCTCCATGCCAGCCTCCCGCGTCCGAGGCTAGCCCCGGCGCGAAGACCCCAGCCGGTCGTAGCCTGGGTGCCACCGACGAAGGGAGCCACCCATGGCAGTCACGAGCAGCGCGAGCACCGTCTGGAACGGCGGCCTCGCCGACGGTTCCGGCACCACGACGCTGAAGTCCGGCCTCGAGACGCAGGTGACGTGGAAGGCGCGCGCCGAGGGCACGGGCCAGACGACGCCCGAGGGCCTCATCGCGGGCGCGCACGCGTCGTGCTTCTCGATGGCCCTCGCGCACGCGCTCGGCGAGGCCGGGCACACGCCGACGAGCATCTCGACCAGCGCCGAGGTCGGCTTCGTGCCCGGTCAGGGCATCACGGGCTCGACCCTCACCGTCACGGCGACGGTGCCGGGGCTCGACCAGGCCGAGTTCGAGCGCATCGCCGGCGAGGCGAAGGCGGGCTGCCCCGTCTCGCAGGCGCTCGCCGGCATCGAGATCACGCTCGCGAGCGCGACGCTCGAGGGCTGACCCCGTACCGCGCGCGACGCCCCGCGACCGCTCGGTCGCGGGGCGTCCTCGCATGCCGGGCGCGCTTCGACGTCCAGCACCGCTCGGTGAGGTGCGAGCGCAGCGAGCGGCGAAGCGAGCCCCCGGCCACGACCACCAGCACCGCTCGGTGAGGTGCGAGCGCAGCGAGCCTCGAAGCGAGCCCACGGCCACGACCACCAGCACCGCTCGGTGAGGTGCGAGCGCAGCGAGCCTCGAAGCGAGCCCACCGCCACGACCACCAGCACCGCTCGGTGAGGTGCGAGCGCAGCGAGCCTCGAAGCGAGCCCACCGCCACGACCACCAGCACCGCTCGGCGAGCTGCGAGCGCAGCGAGCCTCGAAGCGAGCCCACCGCCACGACCACCAGCACCGCTCGGTGAGGTGCGAGCGCAGCGAGCCTCGAAGCGAGCCCACCGCCACGACCACCCGCACCGCTCGATGAGGTGCGAGCGCAGCGAGCCTCGAAGCGAGCCCACCGCCACGACCACCAGCACCGCTCGGTGAGGTGCGAGCGCAGCGAGCCCCGAAGCGAGCCCACCGCCACGACCACCAGCACCGCTCGGCGAGGCGCGAACGCAGCGAGCCCCGAAGCGAGCCCACCGCCACGACCACCAGCACCGCTCGATGAGGCGCGAGCGCAGCGAGCCCCGAAGCGAGCCCACCGCCACGACCACCAGCACCGCTCGGTGAGGTGCGAGCGCAGCGAGCCTCGAAGCGAGCCCACCGGTGACCGTCACGAACCCTGGGGCCGCGCCTCAGTCGAAGGACGCCGTCGACACGTTGCGGCGGTAGTCGAAGACGATGCTCGTGCGCGTCGACGCGACCGTCTGGTCGCCCGAGAGGTGCTCGACCACGAACCGGCGCAGCCCCGACGAGTCGGCGACGGCGACGTGGACGATGAAGTCGTCGACGCCGCCGAGGAAGAAGAGCTGGCTCACCTGCGGCAGCCCGCGCACGCGCTCCGAGAACGCCGTGATGCTCGTCTGCCTCGCGCCGGGCCGCAGCGTCACGTGGACGAGCGCCTGCAGGCCGTGCCCCACGCGCTCCTGGCGCACGACCGCCTCGTAGCCGGCCACGACCCCGCGCTCCTCGAGTCGCCGGACGCGCGCGTGCACCGTCGACTCGGCGAGCCCGACGGCACGAGCGAGCTGTCGATTCGACGTGCGCGCATCCTCGACCAGGAGTCGCACGAGCTCGGCGTCGACCTCGTCGAGGTCCCCGTGGTCCTGCAGCATCCGCGACCCTCCTGAGCACTTCGCATCCTCGGCCCGAAGCATTCGATCGGATGCGGCAGATCGACGGGCAATGCTTCGGCCCCACGCCCGCATCCTGCCACTTCCTCCCATCATGGGTGCATTCGAGTGGCACACCGCCGCGCCCACCGATCAGGAGCCGACATGCGCATCGCCGTCCCCGCAGAGATCAAGCCGAGCGAGCAGCGCGTCGCGATCACGCCCGCCGGCGTCGACGCGCTCGTCGGCCGCGGCCACGAGGTGTGGATCGAGCACGGCGCGGGCGTCGGCTCGCGCATCTCGGACGAGGCGTACGTCGCCGCGGGCGCGCGCATCGCCGCCGACGCCGACGAGGCGTGGGCGAAGGGCGACCTCCTGCTGAAGGTCAAGGAGCCCATCGAGCCGGAGTTCCACCGGATGCGCGATGGTCAGGTCGTCTTCACCTACCTGCATCTCGCCGCCGCCGCCGACACCGCGCACGCGCTCGTCGGCGCGGGCTCGACGGCGATCGCCTACGAGACGGTGCAGCTCGACGACCGCTCCCTGCCGCTGCTCGCCCCGATGAGCGAGGTGGCGGGACGCCTGTCGATCGTCATGGGCGCGCATCACCTCATGGGGCCCGCGGGCGGCCGCGGCATCCTGCTCGGCGGCGTGCCCGGCACCCGGCGCGCGAAGGTCGTGGTCATCGGCGGCGGCGTCGCCGGCGAGCATGCGGCCCGCAACGCCGTCGGCCTCGGCGCGGACGTCACGGTCATCGACCTGTCGATCCCCCGCCTGCGGCAGCTCGAGGCATCCTTCGGCACGACGATCCAGACGCGCCACTCGTCGCGCCTCGAGATCGCCGACCAGGTCGCCGACGCCGACCTCGTGATCGGCTCGGTGCTCGTGCCCGGAGCCGCGGCGCCGAAGCTCGTGACCGACGACATGGTCGCGGCCATGCGCCCCGGCTCGGTGCTCGTCGACATCGCGATCGACCAGGGCGGATGCTTCGAGGGATCGCGCCCGACGACGCACGCGGACCCCGTCTACGCCGTGCACGACGCGCTCTACTCGTGCGTCGCGAACATCCCCGGGGCCGTGCCCGAGACGTCGACGCGCGCCCTCACGAACGCGACGCTGCCGTACGTGCTGCGCATCGCCGACCTCGGCTGGGAGCAGGCGGCGCGCGCCGACGCCGCGCTCGCGCGTGGCGTCAACGTGCACGCCGGCGCGATCACGAACCCGGGCGTCGCTGCCGCGCTCGGCGTCGAGGCGGTGCCTGCGCTCGCCTGAGCGCCGTCGCCGTGGGTGGTGGTCGCTAGCCTGACGCGCATGGTCTTCGCGAACGTCGGCACCCTCGGCACCCTCCCCGGCAGGCGCGACGAGCTCGTCGCCCTCCTCACGCGACCGAGCGACGAGCTCGCGAGCATCGGCTGCCTGCGCTACGACGTCGGCGTCGCCCACGATCACCCCGACACGGTCTTCGTCGCCGAGCTCTGGATGTCGCAGGAGGCGCATGCGGCCTCGCTCGGGCTGCCGTCGGTGCGCGCCGCGATCGAGGAGGCGATGCCGCTGCTGTCGGGCGAGATGGGCGGCTTCCGCTTCGACGTCGTCGGCTCGCCGCTCGCGGACGGGCTCGCACCGTGACCCGCTTCGCGCTCGACGGTGCGGCGCTGCTGCGCCTCGCCGAGTCGGACGTGCCGCTCGCGCCCGGCCACGCACTCGTCGGGCGCGGCTCGCTGCGCAGCGACGCCATGGCGATCGTCTACCGCCAGGTCCGCGCCGGCGAGCGCTCGGAGGCGGAGGCGAAGGCGGTGCTCGACCGCGTCACCGCCATCAGGATCCGCCTGCTCGGCGATCGCGTCTCGCGTGCGACCGCGTGGTCGATCGCACGCGATCAGGACCGCGACGAGATCGGCGACGCCGAGCATCTCGCGGTCGCGCGGCTGCAGGCGGACGCGCTCGTCACCGACGATCCCGCGCTCGCCGCGGCGGCCGAGGGCATCGTCCCCGTCGTGCCGTTCGAGCACCTCCTGCACTGACCGTCCAGCCCCCGCAGGCGTCCGCGAGGCGTGCCAGCATGGGCCCATGGCTGACCTCTTCGCGACGCTCGACGCCCTCGTCGAGTCGTCGAGCATCGTCATCGATCGCCCCCGCGGATCGACGCATCCGCACCACGAGGACGTCGTCTACCCCGTCGACTACGGCTATCTCGAGGGCACGCGCGCGGGCGACGGCGATGGCATCGACGTCTTCCGCGGCTCGGCCGAGGGCGCAGGCGTCGTCGGGGTCACCGTCTCGGTCGACCTCGGCAAGCGCGACGCCGAGGTGAAGGTGCTGCTCGACTGCTCGCCTGCCGACGTCGACGCGATCCGCGCGCTCGTCGTCGACCGGGTCGACGTCGGCGCGATCGTGCTCCTCCGCGAGCCCTGAGGGTCGCGCACGGTGCGACGTCACCGACGCGGTCGACGCCGCCGAGTCAGGGCTCGAGAGCATGGTGCCCCTGCGCCTGAGCGCGCAACGTCGACGTGCGAACGCAGGTCCGGATCGGCGATGCTCGCGTCGATCTGCTCGTCGGCGACCGGCTCGTGATCGAGTGCGACGGCGGGGAGCATCACGCCGGCTGGGAGGCGCAGGCCGCCGATCGCGCTCGCGACGGGCGGCTGGTCACGCTCGGCTCCCTCGTCGTGCGGCTCACCGACCAGCAGATCGTGGACGACTGGGCGACGGTCGAGACCGATCCTCGCCCTCGTCCGCTCGGGAGCGCATCGCCGCCGGTGAGCTGTGCGCGTGAGCGAGCCGGGACGCTCCCCAGACGCCCGGCTCCCCGCTCACGTGCGCATGTCCGCCGCGTCAGTAGGCGCGCGCGTACTGCGGCGGCACCCAGTCGACCTCGACGCCGAGCTCGCGGGCCCACCGGATCGGCAGGAGCGGGTCGCGCAGCGCGGCCCTGGCGACGCGCACGGCATCGACGCCCGAGTCGACGATCGCCTGCGCCTGCGCGCCCGTCTCGATGAGGCCGACAGCCGACGCCGGCACGTCCACGGCCGCGATGCGCTGCGCGAGGTGCGCCTGATAGCCGGGGCCCACGGGGATCGCAGCGCGCACGAGACCGCCCGACGACGCGTCGACGAGGTCGGCGCCCGCCTCCTGCACCCACGTCGACACCGTGGCGGCGTCGTCCTCGTCGAGGCCGCCCTCCGTCCAGTCCGTCGCCGACAGGCGCACGAGGATCGGCATGCTCGGCAGTGCGGCGCGGATGCCGCGCACCACCTCGAGCAGCAGCGTCGCGCGACCGGCGAGGTCGCCGCCGAGCTCGTCGTCGCGCGTGTTCCACAGCGGCGAGAGGAACTGGTGCAGCAGGTAGCCGTGCGCGCCGTGCACCTCGACGAGGTCGAAGCCGGCATCCGCCGCGCGGATCGCCGCGGCGATGAAGGCGTCGACGACGTCGCGCGCCTCGTCGACGCTGAGCGCGCGCGCATCCGCGAGCCCCATGACGGAGCCGGCGACCGCCGACACCGTCTGCCAGCCGCCGTCGGCGATGGGCAGCGATCCCGACCCCGCGTCGGGGCCGAAGGCCGGACGCGTCGATGCCTTCGCGCCCGCGTGCGCGAGCTGGATGCCGATCGCCGCGCCGCGCTCGTGCGCGAAGTCGACGATGGGCCGCCACGCGTCGCGCTGCGCGTCGTCCCAGATGCCCGTGTCCTGGCGCGAGATGCGCCCCTCGGGCAGAACCGCCGACGCCTCGGTCACGAGCAGGCCCGTGCCGCCCGCCGCGAGCGCGCCGTAGTGCACGCGATGCCAGTCGGTCGGCACGCCGTCGAAGGCGTCGACCGAGTACATGCACATCGGCGCGATCCAGATGCGGTTGCGCAGCGTCAGGCCGCGGACGGTCAGGGGGTCGGTGATGGACGGCATCGTGCTCCTCGTTCGGGTCCACCCCAGTGCAGCGCATGAGGCCCGTCGGCATTCCCGGCGGTGCCCGACTCGGGTCGCCGGCCGTGCGCGACCCGTCGACCCGCACGCATCACGCGATCGCGATCTCGTATCGGTCGAGCTCCTCGCCGAAGTCGACGCGGACGGTGACGACCAGGTACTCGCGCGGCTCCTCGACCGGGCGGCGCAGGCTCACCTCGTAGGTCATCGCGTATCGATCGTCGAGCGCGAGCCTGCCGACGACCGCGAACGCCTCGAACCGCTCCGCCGGATCACGCGGCTGCAACGCAGGGCATCCCTCGACGGGTGCGACCACGCAGCCCTCGACGAAGGCGAGCGCGGCGGCGCGCACGTCGGCCTCGACCGTCGCCGCCGCGTCGCCCGACCACCGCACGGTGCCGCCCGTCGTCGACACGACCAGGCCGTCGAGCCGCTCGATCGCGAGCTGCGCGGGCGTGCGCACGGCGACGTCGTAGCGGCCGGGCAGCAGCCACACGGCGCGCTCGCCCCGCGCGACCGCATCGTCGACGGGCACGCCCGCGATGGCGTCGACGAGCAGCGCGCCCGACTGGATGCGCACGGGCACCTCGAGCCCCTGCACGATCGTCCAGTCGTCGCCGCGGCGCTCGAGCAGGACCTCGGCCGACTCCGTGCGGCGCTCGACGCGCACGCGGCAGTCGACCCTCGCGAGATCGCCGCCTATCCGCGGCTCGTCGCAGCGCACCGTCGGCGCCTCGACGGCGGGCGGGTCGAGCGTCAGGAGCTCGCTCGACGCGACCGCCTGGTCGAGGCTGGTCGCCAGCACCGTCGCCGCATCGCGATCGACGCGGGACTCGACCGCGGCGACGTATGCGTCGAGCGCCGCGACGACGTCGTCGCGATCGTCGCGATCGCGCACGACGTCGGTCGCGATCGCCGCGGTGGCGGCGACGGCCGCGCCGGCGACGAATGCGATGGCGGGCACGCGCGCGCGTCGCCATCCACGACGAACCGCGAGGACGAGACGGGCGATCGGCCCGTCGCGCCTGGCTGCGCCCGCGCTGCCGCCCTCTTCCGGCGCGGTGCCCCGTGGCGCGCCGAGGTCGCCGGCTGCGGCGGCGTGCGAGGCCGACTCCGACCCGCCGCCGGGACGCTCGAGGTCCGGCGCGGGCTCGGGCTCGGGCGGCTCGAAGTCGGGCATCCTCGCCACGGCGCGCTCCTCCCGTCCCGGCCGACGCTACCCCCGCGGCGCCGCGCGCCACATGGGTGGCGCATGGTCGCCGCATGGCCGGCATCCCTACCCTCGGGGGATGCCGATCACCGCGACGGGCCCGACGTGAGCCTCACGAGCCTGCCGCCGCTCGCCACGGCCGGGATGACGGTGCTCGCGGGCTTCGCGATCGTCGGCCCCCTCGCCGCCTGGTGGCTCGCCTCCAGGCGAAGAGCCGCCGGCGTGCTCGCCGTCGCGGCGCTCGTTCCGGTGCTCGTGCTGACCCTCTCCCCGACGTCGCGCACCATGACCGTCGGGTGCGCCGTCGACTGGAGCCCGCGCCTCACGGCCGCGGAGCCGCTCGCGAACGTGCTCCTCTTCGTGCCGCTCGTGCTGCTGCTCGCCGTCGCCACCGCGCGTCCCGTGCGCGCGGCGCTCTCGGGGTCGGCACTGTCGGCGGGCATCGAGCTGCTGCAGGCGGTCGCGACGCCGCTGGGTCGCTCGTGCGACACGAGCGACTGGATCGCGAACTCCGCCGGCTCGGCGATCGGCGCCGTCCTCGCGGCCGTCGGTCTCGCCTTCGCCAGGTGGCATCGGCGGACGCAGGGTCCGACGACGAGCGAGATCCCCGTCCGCGCCTGACGCGTCAGCGCGCTGCGTGGGCGGCACGCGTGGCGAGCGCGTCGAACGCTCGACGCAGCTCGACGGGCTCGACCTCGGCGAGGTCGACGTCGAAGCGCGCGAAGGCCGCCGCGAGCGCCATCCACGACCATGCGCCGAGGGTGAGCCGCGTGCCGCTGGGGAGCTTCTCGACCCGACCCTCCCCGGCGAAGGGCCGGATGCGAGCAGCCGGCAGCGGCAGCACGACGGAGCCCGTGCAGGGCCAGTCGGTGCCGTCGGTCGCCCCGCGGAAGCGCGCGAGGGCGAAGGCGCGCGCGTCGCCGCCCGGCACCTCGCGCCGCGTGAAGCGGACGCCGGTCGGCGGGAGCGGCGCGATGCGGTCGACGCGCAGCAGTCGCCAGCGCTCGCGTGCTGGGTCGAACGCGACGAGGTACCAGCGGCCACCGGCGACCACGAGCCCGTACGGCTCCACGATCCACGAGGGGCCGTCGCGATCGTCGTAGACGAGCCGCAGCCGCTCGCCGGCTCGGTCCGCGGCGGCGACGGCGAGCAGCACCTCCGGATCCACGGGCGCGGCCCCGGGCGCATCGAGCGCCGCCACCTCGAGCGCGTCCACGCGATGCCGCAGCGGCGCAGGCAGCACCTGGCGCACCGTCGCGAGCGCGCGGAGCGCATCCTCGGCGATCGCGGCACCGGACACGGATGCCGTGCGCAGCGCGACCGCGATGGCCACCGCCTGCGCGTCGTCGAAGCGCATCGGCGGCAGCTCGCTGCCCGCCTCGAGCCGGTAGCCGCCCGACGGCCCCTTCGCCGCCGTGACGCGATAGCCCATCGCTCGGAGCCGGTCGACGTCGCGCCGGACGGTGCGAGCGCTCACGCCGAGTCGCGCCGAGAGGACGGCCGCCGGCCACTCGCGCCTCGCCTGCAGGAGCGACAGGAGGCCGAGCAGCCGATCGGTGGGTGACGACATGCGACCACGGTACGTCGAGTGGCGGACAGGATCTGACCGCTTCGTCGAGGACCGTGCTGTGCAGCGAGAGCACGAGGCTCTCGAGAACGGTCAGGAGCACCCATGTCCATCGTCGTCACGCCCCACCTGAACTTCCGCGGCAGTGCCCGCGCCGCCCTCGAGCGCTACGCCGCCGCGTTCGGCGGCGAGGTCGCGATCGCCACGCATGCCCAGGCGTACGGCACCGAGGGGGTCGAGGCCGACCTCGTGGCCTTCGGCGTCGTGACGGCGCCGTCCGGCTTCCGCGTCATGGCGTTCGACGTGCCGGCAGCGCGCCCCTACGACCCGGGCACCATCCCGATGTTCGTGTCCGTGCGCAGCACCGACCTCGCCGAGCTCACCACGGCGTGGGAGCGGCTCGCCGACGGCTCGACCATCGTCGTGCCGTTCGGCCCGGCCGCGTGGTCGCCCGCGTACGGCATGCTGCAGGACGCGTTCGGCGTCACGTGGGTGCTCGACATCGAGGTCGCGCGGGACTGAGGTGGCGGGCGCGTGCCGTGGTGCAACGCAGCTGGTCGTCGCACCACGGCAGGCGTCGACCCCCGCCGGCGCGCAGGGCGCAGGCTACTCCTGCCAGGCAAGCCCTCGAGACGCCGTCTGGAGGGTGGTGGGATGGATGTCGTCGACCGCCGCGAGCGCAGCAGCCCCGCAGTCGAGCCGACCCATCCGATCCGAGAACCGCAGGGAGATCGCCATGCGCACCGTCGACGCCTACGCCGCCACCTCCGCCACCGATCCGCTCGTGAAGACCACCATCGAGCGCCGCGACGTCGGTCCGAAGGACGTGCTCATCGAGATCGCCTACGCCGGCATCTGCCACTCCGACATCCACACCGTGCGCGGCGAGTGGGGCGACATCGCCTACCCGCAGGTCGTGGGGCACGAGATCGTCGGCGTGGTCGCCGAGGTCGGCGCCGACGTCACCCGGCACGCCGTGGGCGACCGCGTCGGGGTCGGCTGCATGGTGAACTCGTGCCGCGAGTGCGAGAACTGCCTCGCCGGCGAGGAGAACTACTGCCTCGAGGGCAACGTGCAGACCTATGCCGGCGTCGACCGCGACGGCACCATCACGCAGGGCGGCTACTCGACGCACGTCGTCGTGGACGAGGACTTCGTGCTGCGCGTGCCCGAGGCGATCCCGTACGAGGCGGCGGCGCCGCTGCTGTGCGCGGGCATCACGACCTACTCGCCGCTGCACCACTGGGAGGCCGGACCGGGCAAGCGCGTCGCGGTCGTCGGCATGGGCGGCCTCGGCCACATGGCGGTGAAGATCGCCGTGGCGATGGGCGCCGAGGTGACGGTGCTCTCGCAGACGACGAGCAAGCAGGAGGACAGCCTGCGCTTCGGCGCGACGGCCCACCGCGCCACGAAGGATCCGCAGACGTTCGAGGACCTCAAGGACACCTTCGACCTCATCGTCAACACGGTGAGCGCGCCGCTGGACCTCGACGCCTATCTTCGGCTGCTGCGGCGCAACGGCACCATGGTCAACGTTGGAGCCCCGGCGGAGCCGCTGCCCATCACGGTCTTCACGCTCTTCGGCGCGCGTCGCTCGTTCGCCGGCTCGGGCATCGGCGGCATCCGCGAGACGCAGGAGATGCTCGACTTCTGCGCCGAGCGCGGCATCGCGCCCGAGGTCGAGCTCATCGACGCGGCGCAGGTGAACGAGGCGTACGAGCGCGTGCTGTCGTCGGACGTGCGCTACCGCTTCGTCATCGACGCCGCGACGATCTGAGTCAACGACCGGAGCCCCGGACCTGCGCGTGCGGGCCCGGGCTCCGTCGTGTCAGACGGCGGCGGGCTCCTCGTTCGCCTGCGCCCAGGCGCGGGCGTCGGCGGCCGGCGGCACGCCGTACGCCGCGCGGTAGTCGCGCGAGAAGTGGGATGCGCTGACATAGCCGACGGCGTTGCCCGCCTGGGCCGCGGTCTCGCCGTGCACGAGCATGCGGCGACGCGCCTCGCCGAGCCGGAGCCGCTTGAGGTAGCGCATGGGCGAGAGGCCGGTGATGGCGCGGAAGCGGCGTGCGAGCGTCGCGGCGCTCGTGCCCGCGGCCGCGGCGATGGCGTCGAGGCTCCAGGGATGCGCGAGGTCGGCGCCGAGGCGCGTGATGGCGTCGGCGACGAGGTCGGCGTGCGTCTGCTCGGCGGCGGCGAGCAGCCGCGGCGCCTGATCGGTCTGGAGGAGTCGCAGCACGATCTCGCGCGTCACGAGCGGTGCGAGCACCGGCGCATCCTCGGGAGCGTCGAGCAGCGCGACGAGCCGATCGAGGGCGTCCGCGAGCGCCGGCGTCATGGTGCCGAGCCGCGGTGCGTCGTCGGCGTCGATCGTCGTGCGGCGGGACATCGAGGCGGCGACCTCGATCACGACGCTCGGATCGAGACGCCAGTTCATCGACAGGAAGTCGCCCTCGGCGCCGAGCTCGACGACGCCGGCGATCATGGGCAGGTCGACGGGCGTGATGAGGAACCGCTCCCCTCCCCACTCCTCGGTCGCTCCCTCCCCGTCCGTCGCCGATCGCTTCCGGCCGGCGAGCACGATCGACAGGCACGGCGGGTAGCGCACGAAGAGCATCGGCGTCGGCTCGGTCGTGCGCGCGAGCAGCAGCCCGATCCGTTCGGCGCGGTGCGGTGCCTCGACATGCCGACGGTGGCGCTCGGCCATGCGCTCGAGGCTCGCGGAGACTGCCGGGTCCATCGCCCCATCCAAGCGGATGCGCTCAGGATGCTCCTCGTCAGGCTCGCCTCGCTCGCATCTCGAGGAGCGCTCGTGCCCGCATGCGCGGATCCGACAAGCACCTGCGCGGCGGGGGCAACCTCGCGGCGGCGTGCTCGCGCACGCTGGATGCATGACCACCACGCATGCCGACCTCGCCCACGCCCGCGAAGCCCTCTCGTCGCTGCCACGCGACGAGCGACTCGCGGGGCGCACCGCCATCGTCACCGGCTCGTCCAGCGGCCTCGGCGAGGCCATCGCGCACGTGCTCGCCGCGTCCGGCGCGCACGTCGTCGTCCACGGGCGTGACGCCGGTCGGGCGGACGACGTCGCCCACGCGATCGCCGAGGCCGGTGGGCGCGCCGACGTCGTCGTCGCCGACCTCGCCGCGAGCCCCGAAGCGACGCGCGACTTCGCCAGGCGAGCGACCGAGGCGCTCGACGGGCGCGTCGACGTGCTCGTCAACAACGCCGGCATCTTCCCCGTCGGTCCGACCTACGAGCTGCACGACGACGCCGTGCAGGCGCTGCTCGCGACGAACGTGCGCGTGCCGCACGACCTCGTGGGCGCGCTCGCACCCGACATGGTGGCACGCGGCTCCGGTGCCATCGTCAACGTCACGTCGTGGATGCGGTCGGTCGGCACGCCCGGCGTCGGGCTCTACCCCGCGACGAAGGCGGCGCTCGATCACCTCACGAAGGCATGGGCGGCCGAGCTCGGCCCGTCGGGCGTGCGCGTCAACGCGGTCGCGCCGGGCGCGACGCTCACGCCGGGCAACGCCGACGCGCTGACGGTGCTCGACGCGATGACCGCCGGCTCACCCGCGGGCCGACCAGGGCGACCCGTCGAGATCGCGCATGCGGTCCGGTTCCTCGCGAGCGACGAGGCGTCGTACGTGCACGGCGCGACGATCGACGTCGACGGAGGCATCGTCGCGGCGCGCGTGTGAGCCGACGCGACGCCCCGACCGGATCCCGTCGGGGCATCGCGCGCGCTCAGCGTCGGTTCTGCGCCGCGAACACCTCGTCGTAGACGCCCTGCTCGGCGGCGAAGCGCTGCCGGCGCACGCGCTCGACGAGCACCTGCGGCGCGTCGGGCTGCGTCTCGAGGATCGACACGACCTCGTCGACGAACTCCTGCAGCGGCATCGCGGCATCCGTGTCCGTCTCGGCCGTCAGCTGCGTGCGCGTGCGCGGCGGTGCGATCTCGATGATCTGCACGCTCGTCTCGCGCAGCTGCTCGCGCACCGCCTCCGTGTAGGCGTGCACGCCGGCCTTCGTCGCCGAGTACGTCGGCGTCGAGGCGTACGGCACGTATGCGAGGCCCGACGTCACCGTGAGGATCGCCGCCTCGGGTCGGGTGCGCAGATGCGGCAGGAACGCCTCGACGAGGCGGATCGTGCCGAGCAGGTTCGTGACGACCGTGCGCTCGGCGGTCTCGAGCGCGCCCGGCTCCCCGACGCGCTCGGGCTGCATGATGCCCGACATCGTGACGACGGCGTCGAGCTCGGGGTGCTCGGCGATCGTGCGCTCGGCGAGGGCGGCGATGGATGCGGGATCGGTGACGTCGAAGTCGTAGCCGTCGAGCCCATGCTCCGCGCGGATGGCCTCGAGACGCTCCTGCCGTCGACCGGCGACGAGGACGGTGGCGCCCTTCGCCTGCAGCGCGAGCGCGAGGGCGAGGCCGATGCCGGACGTGCCGCCGGCCATGAGGATCGTGCGTCCTGGGATGCGCATGGATGCTCCTTGCTTCCGGTGTGATCGCCGATTCTCCATCGGCGTTACCGGCGATACGGTACGCGCGTCGTCGAGAATATGCAAGCCGCTATCGCCCCGGCGTTATCATCGATCCATGAGCGAGCAGCCGGACACCCGCACGCGGATCGTGGAGGCGGCGGATGCGCTGCTCGACGCGGGCGGCCGGGCGGCGGTGACGACGCGTGCGGTGAGCGCGGCGGCGGGCGTGCAGCCGCCGACGATCTACCGCCTGTTCGGCGACATGGAGGGGCTGCTCGACGCCGTCGCCTCGTCGGGCTTCGACGCGTATCTCGCGAGCAAGCACGCGATGCGTCTCACCGACGATCCCGTCGAGGACCTGCGCACCGGCGACGACCTCCATGTGCGCTTCGGTCTCGAGCATCCTGCGCACTACCGACTCATGTACGGGCGGGCCGATCCCGAGCGCATCCCCGAGGCGGCCAGAGCCGCGCGCGACCGCCTCACGATGCTCGTCTCGCGCATCGCGGCGGCGGGTCGGCTGAGCGTGAGCGTGCCGACCGCCGTGGAGATGGTGCAGTCGACGGGCAGGGGCGTCACGCTGCAGCTCATCGGCACGCCCCCGCACGAGCGCGACCTCGGCCTGCCGGGTCGCGTGCTCGACGCGGTGCTCGCGTCCATCACGGGCGAGCGTGGCGAGCAGGCCTCGACCTCGGCGTGGGCGTCGGGGCTCCTCGGCGCGCTCGACGACCTCGGCGCCGTGCTCTCGCCGGGCGAGCGGGCCCTCGCCGCCGAGCTGCTGCAGCGCATCGCCGACGCGCGCTGACCCTCGGCCCTCGCGCAACCCGGTCGCGCGCATCGGCGATGCCGAGCATCGTGGCCCGCATGACCGAGACGAACCCGACCGCGCCTGATCCCGACCTCCTCACGGACCCCGACACGGCCGAGCCCGCGCCCGAGGCGCCCGACCTCGACCGGCCCAGCGACCCCGGCACCCCGGGTCCTGCCGAGCCCGAGCAGCCCATCCCCGACGTCTCCCCGGCGCCGACCGACGGTGCGGTGACCTCCGAGCTCGACGGCCCGCCCGAGCTCGATCGAGTGGTCGAGGAGCAGCCGGAGCCGACGAGCGACGCCGACTGAGGCTCCCGACTGCCGTCGCATCGACGGGAGGGTCGCGAGGCGCCCGCGACGTCGCGCCCGCGTCGACGGCGTCCTCAGACGCGCGGCGACGCCGCGCCTGCTCGCCAGGCGGCGACCGCCTCCTCCTCCGAGCTGAGCACCATGCCGCGCGCCGACGCGCCCATCGACACGAGCGCCTCGAGCCAGGAGACGTTGAGGTCGGGCACGCGCGATCCGGAGAAGCGGAACTTCAGCGGGATCGAGGGTGCCATCCAGAGGCTCACGCGGCCGGAGCCGTGGTCGAGGTCGACGTGCCAGGAGAGCAGGAAGCACTCCTGTCGTCGGAGCTTCGCAGCGATCGCCGCCTTCGCGTGGGCGAGCATGCGGTCTTCGATGGTGTACTCCGTCGAGCCACCGTAGATGAGGTGTCCCATCCGCTCGAGGCTAGCTCGACCATCGAGCGGTCGTTTCGAGCGCGGATGACCGCGAGGACTCCTCGTGCGTCGCCCGACGCGCGCTACCCGAGGCAGCCGCCGCTGTGCACGCGTCGGACCTCGACGCCACCGGAGCCGCGGATCGCGGGATTCGTGGCGGCGATCGCGAGCGCGGCATCCTCGTCGTCGGCCTCGATGACGTAGACGCCCGCCACGACCGTCTCGGCGTCGACGAACGGCCCGTCGGTCACGCCGGTCGCGCGCACGGAGCGCGCCGACGCGCGAGGCGTGAACGCCCAGGCGGCGCGCATCGCGCCGGATGCCGCGACCTCGTCGCCGTGCGCGTTCGGCTCGGCGAGCTGCTCGTCCGTCGCGTCGAGCGCGTGGGCGGAGTCGTCCGTGTAGATGAGGACTGCGTACTGCGGCATCGTCGCCTCCCGGTGTCGCGACCAGCATGGCGCGCCGGGGCGACGGCGAGCAATGCGCGCGTCGCGCATCCGCAACCCCAAGGCTCCTGCCAGCGGCGGATGCGACACTGGCCACACCTCGCCCACCGCGCCGTCGACCCGGTCGACGCGCACGACGAAGGAGGATCCGCCCATGGTGCTGTTCACCGTCATCATGCTCGCCGTCGACGTCGCCCTCGCGGTCGCGATCGCCGTCCGCTTCAAGGCCGGCGAGCGCCCGCCGTACGAGCACCGAGCACCGAGCGGCTCGAGCGCCGCTCAGCGCTAGCCGCCGCGGCTCCTCGCAGCCGCACGGACACCGCGGCTCCTTGGCCCGACGCGTCCGGGCGCAGCGCGCGCACAGCGCGCTGCGGGAGCATCGCAGCGTGTCCTGGCTGATGATCCCCGTCGTCGCGCTCATCGCCGTCTCCGGCATCGCCGGCGGGGTGCTGCGCATGCAGTGGGCGCTGGCCCTCTCCCACCCCGGCGACGCCGAGACTCGCCGACGCTGGCGACGGCGTCGGCGCACGTTCGCGCTCTCGCAGCTCGTCGCCGTGCCGCTCGTCGCGATCCTCTGGTCGATCGCGCAGCCGAGCGCGGCTCCGCTGCTGCTCACGCTCGCGGTCGTCCTCGAGGCGGGCATCGTCGTGGCCCTCGTCGTCGGACCAAGGCGCGACCGCGCCCTCGACGGGGTTTGACGCGCGTGGGCCGCAGCGGGACCCCGAGCACGACGAAGCCCCTCGCTCGTCGCGAGGGGCTTCGTGGGTTGCGCGCCCGGAGGGATTCGAACCCCCAACCTTCTGATCCGTAGTCAGATGCTCTATCCGTTGAGCTACGGGCGCATGGCCGCGAGGGCCGTGGACCAGCATACGGGACCACGACCCGCGGCGCGAATCGGCGTGGCGCGGGCCACGCGGTCGCCCTAGAGCGGCGTGATGTTGGAGGCCTGCAGACCCTTCTGGCCCTGCGTCACCTCGAACTCCACCTTCTGGTTCTCGTCGAGGGTCTTGAAGCCCGACGAGTTGATCTGCGAGTAGTGGGCGAAGAGGTCGGCGCTGCCGTCATCCGGCGTGATGAAGCCGTAGCCCTTGCCCGAGTCGAACCACCTCACGGTCCCAGTGGCCATGAGTCTCCCTGTCATGCTGTGGTGCTGCGTGATGCACGGCGGATGCCGCAGGCCGGGATGCGCGAAGGCAGCCCCTGTCCCCCGCTCGGCGTGCTCTCACGCTAGCGAATCGTCCCTGAGACATGACGGTTCGATCATGCCGATTGGGTAACGGTCCGTCGTCGAGCGGCAGCCCTCAGCGGTGCGTGAAGTCGGGATCGCGCTTCTCGCGGAAGGCGGCCATGCCCTCCTTCTGGTCGGCCGTGTCGAACTGCGCCGCGAAGACGTGGCGCTCGAGCCGCAGGCCTTCTGCGAGCGGCGTCTCGAGCGCCGCGTCGAGCGCCGCCTTCGCGGCGTAGAGGCTCGGCAGCGACCGCGCCGCGATCGCCTCGGCCATCGTCGCCACCTCGTCGAGGAGCGCGTCGGCGGGCACGACGCGCGAGACGAGGCCGATGCGCTCGGCCTCCGCCGCGCCGACCATGCGACCCGTCAGCACGATCTCAGCAGCCTTGTACGCGCCGACGGCGCGAACGAGACGCTGGGTGCCACCGATGCCGGGGATGACGCCGAGGCTGATCTCGGGCTGCCCGAAGCGTGCGGAGTCGGCGGCGACGATGATGTCGCACATCATCGCCAGCTCGCACCCGCCTCCGAGTGCGTAGCCGCTGACGGCGGCGATGACGGGCGTGCGCACCGCTGCGAAGCGGGGCCACTCGCCGAACGGATCGTCGACGGCCCAGTCGACGCCGGTCATCGACTCCATCTCCTTGATGTCGGCACCGGCCGCGAACGCCCGCTCGGAGCCGGTCACGACGATGGCGCCGATGCTCGGGTCGGCGTCGAACGCCGTCGCTGCGGCGACGACCTCGCGCATGAGCTGCGCGTTCAGCGCGTTGAGCGCCTCGGGGCGGTCGAGCGTGATCCAGCCGACGCGGCCCCTCGTCTCGACGCGGATGGTCTCGAATGCGGTCACGATGCGCTCCTCGCGGTCGGGCTCGGGGTGGGCAGGTCGAGGTCGCCGCCGGGCGGCGGCGCGAAGTAGGCGTCGACCACGTCGTCGGTCACGGCGGCGAGCGTCGCCGGCTGCCACCGCGGCGCGCGGTCCTTGTCGACGAGCTGCGCCCGGATGCCCTCGACGAGGTCGTGGGTCGTGATGGCGTGCGCGACGATGCGCAGCTCCTGAGCGAGCGCGGCCTCGAGGCTCGGCAGCTCGGCGCCGCGACGACGCGCCTCGGCGGCGACGCGAAGGCCCGAGGGCGACTTCGTGCGGATGAGCTCCGCCGTCTCGCGATCGGCGTCGGGGCCGGCGTCGAGGGCAGCGAGCACGCGCTCGACGATCGGCTCGTCGAACGCGGCGGGCACGTCGTCACCCGGTCCGGGCGCGGGCGACGTCGCGAGCGCGGCGATGGCGGTGCCTGCATCCTCGTGCTCGAGCCGCCCGACGAGCTCGGCGAGCCGATCGCTCGGCACGTGGTGGTCGGCGAGCCCGGCGCGCAGGGCGGCGGCGGCGCCGACGGGCTGGCCCGTGAGCGCCATCCACGCGCCCACGCGCCCCGCGGCCGGCCTCGACAGCAGCCAGGAGGCCCCGACGTCGGGCGCGAAGCCGATCGTCACCTCCGGGAACCCGACGCGGCTGCGCTCGGTCACGACGCGGTGCGACGCATGGCCGCCGATGCCGACGCCGCCGCCGAGCACGACGCCGTCCATGAGCGCGACGACCGGCTTCGGGAAGCGGGCGACGGCCGCATCCATGCGGTACTCGTCGCGGAAGAACGCCCGCGTGCCCTCGAGCTCGCCGTCGAGGATCGCGCGCCGCAGGCCGACGACGTCGCCGCCCGCGCACAGCCCGCGGTCGCCGGCACCCTGCAGCACCACGGTCTCGATCGCGGGTTCGTCGCGCCACGCCTCGAGCGCGGCGAGCACGGCGCGCACCATCTCGTGCGTGAGGGCGTTCATCGCCTCCGGCCGATCGAGGGTGATGATGCCCGCGCGTCCGCGGCGCTCGACGACGACGTCCTCGCTCATGCCTTCACGCTATCGGCGCACGCGCCACGCGCGGAGGGGCGCGATGGTCAGATGGCGGGCGGCTGCTGCCGGCCCGCGGCGATCTGCTCCGCCTCCTGCTCGCCGACGAGCACGAGGCCGCGCGTGGAGTTGGCCATGTCCATGAGCGACTCGAGCCACACGCCGTTCAGCTGCGGCACGCGCGACCCGGCGAAGCGGAACTCCAGCGGGATCGACGGCGAGAGCCACAGGGAGACCCGACCGGAGCCCGCGTGCGCGTCGACCGTCCACGACAGCAGGAACGACTCCTGCCTGCGCAGCTTCGCCGACACGACCGCCTTGACGTGCGCGAGCATCCGATCGTCGATCTCGTACTGCGTCGATCCGGCGTAGGTGAGGTGGCCCATGCCCTCAGTCTACGAACCTTCCGACGCATCGAGTGATTCATCGGCGCGTCGCTCCTGCGCCGTCGTTTCGGGCAAGATGCTTCGACGTGGTGATAGCGGTGGATTCGGCACCGCCTCGGACGCCCTCGGCGCAAGCCCTTGGATGCTCGATCCGTCGCGTGGTGTGCTGATCGCTGGACGTGAGGAGCCATGGATGGGACGCCTGCACTACGGCGACGACGGCGCGGTCGCTCGGCTCGCCGACGAGGACCTGGAGCACCTGCAGGTGGTGGTGGTGAACAAGCTGCGCAGGGCGGAGCCCTTCCTGCTCACCATCGAGTCGTCGGACGCGCTCGAGCCGACCGTGGCGTTCTGGATCCACGAGCACGCCGACCTGCGGTTCGCGTTCGACGCCCGCGTGCCGTCGCCGCCCGACCGCGACCGGCTCGAGCACATGATCCGCGAGGCATCGTCCTCGACCGGGCTGCACCTCCACGCAGCGGCAGCCTGACGCACGACGCGACTCGGCCCGGGGCTGCTCGTGCAGTCCCGGGCCGAGTGCCGTGGTTCCTGCGCGTCAGCGCAGGGTGATCGTCTGGCAGCCGATGAGCTCGTTGATGCCGGTCGATGGCGACACGGCGATCGCGCACGCGGTGTGGGTTCCCCTGCCGACGCCCGCGCCGGAGAAGAACGCATGGTTGCCCGGCACGCCGTACGCCGCGAGGTAGGGCGACTCGATGGCTGCGGTCACGCCGGCGTGCCAGCGCCCGTCGATGATGATGCCGACCGGGATCTGCGCGTAGAGGTTCGCGTGGTCGAAGGCCCACCCCATGACGGCCATCGCGCCACCGCCGACGTCGACGACGACGAGATCGCCCTGCGGGACGGCTCCCTTCATCGTGACGCGCTGGCACGCGGGATACGCGTTGCCGCCCACGCCGATGCCGACGGCGACGATGCAGACCTCGTGCGTGCCGCCGGGCACGGTACCCGACCATTGGAACGCATGACCGCCTGGGACGCCGTAGCGCTGCAGCTCGGGGGACGCTCGGTTCGCGAGCGTCGTCGCGAGCCATCTGCCGTTCACGGTGATGCCGATCGCCAGCGGCGCGTAGAGGTCGCTGTGGTCGTACGCCCAGCCGCGCACGGACAGGGATCCGTAGAAGCCCGAGACCGTGATGGGCGAGGCGTTCGGCACGAGGATCGCACGAGCCTGCGCAGCCGTGAGCTCGCCGCGGACGTAGCGTGCGAGGTACGCGCCGAGCACCGCCTGACCGCGGGCGTTGTAGTGCACCCAGTCGGACGCGGAGTGGAACACCGGCGGGTTGAGCCGCGACGCGATCCATTCGCGGTCGAGGGCGGTGGGCACGGCGCCCGAGTCGGCGATCGCGCCGTTGCCGACGTACTCGTCGAGCGGCACGTACTGCGCCGGGTAGCGGCGTTCGAGCTCGGCGTTGATCCGCTCGCGCGCGACGCCGTAGCTCGACGTCGCGTTGCCCCACGCCGGCGTCACCGACACGACCCAGAACGGCTCGCTCGAGACCGAGCGGTGCAGCGCGACCGTGCGCTCGACGTCGGCGAGCACCTGGTCCACCTCGAGCAGGTTGTTCGTGCCCGCCCAGATGATCGAGGCGGCGCCGGCGCGCACGGCCGTCTGCGACGAGATCGCGGCACCTGCCGGAACGGCCACGGCGGAGCCGGCCTCGAAGCGCGTGAAGCGCCAGTAGACCCCGTTCGGCGGCGAGTGGACGAGCGCACCCGAGACCCCGGCGATCGAGACGCGGGCCGAGATGGTGCCGAACGACGCCTCGCCCCTGGGGGTGCCGTTCGGGAAGCCGACCGAGACCGGGCCCTGCGCGGGGATGGTGAAGCCGCGGGAGGTGGAGAGCTGGATCGCGCCGGCGATGGTCGCGATGGCGGATGACGTGCTGCCGCCGACCGCGAAGTTCTCGACGGTGCGTCCGCCGAGGTTCTGCGCGACGTACGGGCAGATGGAGTGGAGGATGCTGTCGCCGTAGCAGTGCACGGTGCCGGGCGCCGCGGCGTTCGGCTCGACGAGCGCGAACGGGTCGGCGGCTGCGGGCGCGGGCAGCGGCTCCTCCGGCGCCTCCGGGATGGCGTCGGGCGAGACGATCGGCGGCTCGACGCGCGGCGGGTCCAGCGGGTCGGCCGGGAGGGGCTCCTCCTCGACCGTCTCGAGGGGCGCATCGGGGTCCGGTGCGGGCTCCGCGCCGCCGTCGTCCGCGGGCTCCGAGGGCGCGGGCGCCGCGGATGGCGGCGTCGAGGGCGCAGGCGTGCCGGGTGCCGGCGTGGCATCGGGCGCGTCGACCGGATCGCTCGGCGACGGCGTGGCGACGGAGGAGGTCGCGAGCGCGGGCACGGCGGTCGGCGGGACGAGGAATGGAGCCACGAGCGCGAGGAGCGCGCACGACACGGCAGCGAGCATGACGAGGGGGTCCCTTCGATGGGCCATCGAAGCGGAGCGTTCTCGCGGTCGACGACGAGACTCAGCGTCGCACGACCCGCCTGGAAGTCACCAGCGAACCAGGTGTCCTCGGCGTGTCGTCAGTCTCGGAAGACGCCGACGAGCACCATCGCCGGCTCGGCGCCGTCGGCACGATCGCGCACGAGCACCCATCCGCGACGACCGCGCCTGGCCCAGCGATGCTGCGCGTGCCACCATGCGGAGGCGTCGAGACGCCGTGCCGCGGGCTCGGTGCCGGGTGCGACGGCGTGCCCGCGGCGACGATCCATGAGGTCGCGCCAGGCATCCGCCGCGCGACGCGGGTCGTGGGTGCCGATCACGCACACGCCGAGGTGCGTGAACGCCGCGAGGAGGCCGTCGGGCGTCGCGCCCGCGTCGTCCTCGTCCCGTCGTCCACGGAGGTGGGAGCGCGTGTCGTCCATGCTCGGATGATCCACCGTGCACCCGTGCGTCGGCCAGGGTTGCCTCCGCGTGCCTGGAGGAGTAGGCGCGGCGCGGGTGACGTCACCGGCGGGCGCCGACGCGTCGGGCTGGGTGGCGCTCGTCACCACTGCCTGGCGTCGTGGTACTGCAGCGGCGCCGACCACGCGGTGCCGCCCACGACGCGCTCGGGCGCGGATCGCGGGATGCCGAGCGCGTCGATCACCATGGCGAACTGCTGCGCGTCCATGCCGATGACGACGTCCTCGGAGGTCAGCACGCGCGCGAGGTATCCCGCGCCCTCCACGGTCGGCTCGTGTCGGATGTACTGCTGCCCGAGCGTGTAGGCGTGCCCGGTGGTCGTGTTGTGCGCGACGAACATCGTGATGCCGTCCTCCCTGCGCAGCGCGCGCTCGATGGGATCGGTCGGCGCGCCGGCGGCCGTGCCGGTGGGCCTGGTGGAGAAGTCGACGTGCAGCAGCGGATCGACGCGATGGAACGCCGCCGGAGCGCCGACGCCGACGTCGAGGTGCAGGTGCGCGCCCGTGGCGTCCCCCGTCGCGCCCTCGCGACCGAGCAGCTGGCCGCGTCGGACCCGAGTGCCGACGGGCAGCGGCGACGTCGACATGTGGGCGTATCCCGACCACAGCCCGAGCTGCTCGTGCCGGACGCACGTCGCGAGTCCGGCACCCGCGCCGTATGGCGACCGCACGATCACGCCGTCGGCGACCGCCACGACCTCGCGCGAGCCGCCCGGCAGCGAGTACAGATCCTGCCCGCCGTGGAACGCCGCGGTGTTGCCGATGCCGTCGCCGTCGAGGTTGATGGACGGACGCGGTCCGTACCGGTTCCCGAGCACGAACCCCGGGGCCGGATTGCCGAGCGCGAGCACCATCGTGCCGACCTACCGCCGAGCCGCCACGGAGCCGCGCATGGCGTCGTCACGGTCGTGCGCCCGGGTGAGGACCTCATCCATCGGCTCCTCCTCGTGGCGAACGCTAGTCCTCCGCGCGGCCTGGCGCGAGCGGTCGATGGCAGCCGATCCGACTCGACGAAGCCCCGACCCTCGCGGAGGCGAGCGATCGGGGCTTCGAGCAGTGCGGAGACGGAGGGATTTGAACCCTCGGTCCCCTCAAAGGGGACTCCACCTTAGCAGGGTGGTGCACTAGGCCTGACTATGCGACGTCTCCATGGCCCGCAGGCCGAACTCGACTCTAGCAAACCGGCACCGGCCCGCCGGACCGCCCGATGCGCCATGCCCGAGGGTCAGTACTGGTACGGCACGACGCAGGTCTGCTGCGACGCGCTCGTGCCCTGCACGCCCTCGATGGGCGTGCTCGGCGGTGCGCTCGCGGATGGGTCCGATGCGGCCGGGTCGCTGGTGGCCGGGTCCGATGCGGCCGGATCCGACGCCGCTGGGTCGCTCGCGGCCGGATCCGTCGCCGCCGGATCCGTCGCGCCCGGATCCGTCGTCGCCGTCGGGTCCTGCGTCGCCTCGGCGCCCTGACCCGTCGCGTTCGGGTCGAGCGTCACCGGCTGGTCGGCGGCGATGAGCGCCATGACCTCGTCGGCGACGGCAGTCGGCACGACGCGGCCCGTGCCGTTCGACGCCGACGGATACTGGATGAACTGCATCGTGTCGAGCGGGATGTCCGCGAGCACGCGCGCCATCGCCACCATCGTGCCGACGTCGTTCAGCGACGACGACATCGTCATCGACGACGTCGCGACCTGGGCGATCTGGTAGAGCCGGCCGAGGTCGGTGAGCACCGCGTCCGACTGCAGCTTGCGGATGAGCGACGACAGGAACACCTGCTGCGACGAGATGCGCGCGAGGTCGGAGCCGTCGCCGACGCCGTGGCGCATGCGCAGGAAGGCGAGCGCCTGCTGGCCCTCGATGTCGTGCGTGCCCTCGGTGATCGAGAAGCCCGTGTACGGGTCGTCGATGTCGCCCGCGAAGCAGACGGGCACGCCGCCGACGGCGCTCGACATGTTCACGACGCCGTCGAAGCCGATGAGCGCGGCGTACGGGATCTCGAGGCCCGAGATCGACTCGACGACCTCCGCGACGCACGCGAGGCCGCCGCGACCGAGCGCCGTGTTCAGCTGCTGCGTGCGCGCGGGCGGGATGTCGTCGCCGCCATCCGGGTTCGGGCACGCCGGGAAGTCGATGAGGAGGTCGCGGGGGAAGGAGACGACCGTGGCGCGCTGGTGGTCCTCGGAGACGTGCAGCACCATCGTGACGTCGTTGAGGGCGCCGCCGGTGTAGCCGTCGTCGACCGAGCCCTGTCCCTCACGGGAGTCGGAGCCGACGAGCAGGATGTTGAAGGCGCCCTGCTGCTCGGCGAACGCGGGGGGCGGATCGCCGGCCAGGTCGACCGTCTCGACGTCGCCCTGCAGCTGCAGGAAGGAGATGCCGACGACGCCGACGGTGGCGACGAGGACGACCGTGAGGCCGAGCGCGACGATGCCGACGATGCGACGCACGGGGTGCCGCCTGGGCAGGCGGCCATGGCGCGGACGGACCTCTGGTGCGTCGACGATCTTCGGCGGTGCCATCGGTCTCCTTCCCGGTCGGCAGCGTGGCGATGCGCGGAGGGCGTGGGATTCGAACCCACGAGGCATCGCTGCCCACCGGTTTTCAAGACCGGCTCCATCGGCCGCTCGGACAGCCCTCCCAGCCCGCGGCGCGGACGGCCCATGGTACCGGGCCGTCCTCTGCGCGCACCGAGACGATGCGTATGAGGACGCCGAGGATGCCGCGCGCCTCCGCGCGGAGGCCGTCAGCGCGTGACGGATCCCACCGCGGCGAGCGGCTCGAGCACGTCGGCGAGGCCGTCCTCGTCGACGGTCCCGGTGCGCTCGTTCGCGGCGGCGGCGACCTCGTCGGGCGCCTGCCCCATCGCGATGGCGCGACCACCGCCGGCCGCCGTCCACGCGAGCATGTCGATGTCGTTGCGGCCGTCGCCCACGGCGAGGACGCGCTCGCGCGGGATGCCCGTGGCGTCGAGCACGCGCTGCAGGCCCGTCGCCTTGTTGACGCCGTCGGGCGCGATGTCGAGCCACGACGAGAACCCGATGGCGTAGGAGACCTTGTGCAGGCCCATGCCCTCGACGATCTCGAGGAAGTCCTCGACGGCGTGGTCCGGGCTCATGACGACGACGCGCATCGCCGGCTCGACGGTGAGGCCGTCGAACTCGACCTCCTCGGCGTGGTCGAGGTTCCAGTCGTCCATGCCGCGCGTGTAGCGGCGGAAGCCCGTCGCGTCCTCGACGAGGAAGCGCGCCTCGGGCAGCCCCTGCACGATGCGGCGCAGCGCGGGACCGGCGTCGAACGTCTCGACGTGCTCGCGCACGTAGGCGTCGCCCTCGCGCTGCAGCACGAGCGCGCCGTTCGCGACGACCATCCACTCCGGGCGGATGCCGACGCGCTCGGCGAGCGACTCGGTCGTCGACTGCGACCGCCCCGTCGCCAGCACGACGAGGTGCCCGGCATCGACGACGGCGCGCACCGCCTCCGCGACGCGCGCCGAGAGCGAGTCGTCCTCGCGCACGGTCGTGCCGTCGATGTCGAGCGCGACGAGCCAGCGATCGGTCACGCGACGGGCTCCAGCACCTCGAGGCCGCCGAGGTACGGCCGCAGCCGCTCGGGCACGCGCACGGATCCGTCCGCCTGCTGGTGCGTCTCGAGGATCGCGACGAGCCAGCGCGTCGTGGCGGCGGTGCCATTGAGGGTCGCGACCGGCGCCGTCTTCCCGCTCTCGGTGCGGTATCGCGTCTGCAGGCGGCGCGCCTGGAACGTCGTGCAGTTCGAGGTGGACGTGAGCTCGCGGTACGCGCCCTGCGAGGGCACCCACGCCTCGATGTCGAACTTGCGCGATGCGGAGGAGCCGAGGTCGCCGGCCGCGACGTCGATGACGCGGTAGTCGAGCTCGCACGCCTGCAGCATGCGCTCCTGCAGCGCGCGCAGACGCTCGTGCTCGGCCTCCGCAGCCTCCGGCTTCACATACGAGAACATCTCGAGCTTGTTGAACTGGTGCACGCGCAGGATGCCGCGCGTGTCGCGCCCGGCGGAGCCCGCCTCGCGGCGGTAGCACGTCGACCATCCGGCGTAGCGCAGCGGCTCGTCGACGTCGAGGATCTCGTCGGCGTGGAAGCCCGCGAGCGCCACCTCGGAGGTGCCGGTGAGGAAGAGATCGTCGGCGGGCAGGTGGTAGACCTCGGCGGCGTGCTCGCCGAGGAATCCGGTGCCCTGCATGACCTCGGGGCGCACGAGCGTCGGCGTGACGAGCGGGGTGAAGCCGTCGGCGAGCACCTCGTCGAGGCCCATGAGCATGATGGCGAGCTCGAGGCGCATCCCGATGCCCGTGAGGAAGTAGAAGCGGCTGCCGGACACCTTCACGCCGCGCTGCAGATCGAGGGCGCGCAGCCCCTCGGCGAGCTCGACGTGGTCGCGGGCGGCGAAGTCGAACGACCGCTCGGTGCCGTGCGTCGACAGCAGCGCGAAGTCCTCCTCGCCGCCTGCCGGCACGTCCGGGTGCACGAGGTTCGCGATGCGGCCCATCGCCGCGTCGAAGGCGGCCTCGGCCTCCGTCACGGCCGCCTGGGCGGCCTTGACGTGCTCCGACGCCTCCTTCGCCTGCGCGATGAGCGCCGGCCGCTCCTCCTTCGACGCCTTGCCGACGAGGGACGCGTGGGCGTTCTGCGCAGCACGCAGGCGCTCGAACTCGCCGATCGCCGCGCGACGCGTGGCGTCGGCGGCGAGGGCCTCGTCGACGACGTCGACGGAGTCGCCGCGCACCCGCTGGCTGTGCCGTACCGTCTCGGGCTGCTCACGCAAGAGGGAGGGGTCGATCACCGCACCAGTCTAGGCTGACGGCGTGCGCGCAGCCGTGGTCTACAACCCCGTGAAGGCCGACCGGCGCGCGCTGGAGAAGGCCGTCGCGGGCGCCCAGCCCGACGACTGGGACGAGGCGCTCTGGTTCGAGACCGCGGCGGAGGACGACGGTCGCGCCGCCGTGGAGGCCGCCGTCGCCGAGTCGGTCGACGTGGTGCTCGTCGCGGGCGGCGACGGCACGGTGCGCATGGCCGCCGAGGTGCTCGCCGGCTCCGACACGGCGCTGGCGCTGCTGCCCGCGGGCACCGGCAACCTCCTCGCCCGCAACCTCGGCATCGACGTGACGTTCCTGCGCTCCTCCGTGCGCACGGCGTTCGACGGGCGCGACCGGCGCATCGACGTCGGATGGGCCGAGTTCGAACGGCCCGACGGCGGACGGTCGAAGCACGCGTTCGCCGTCATCGCAGGGTTCGGGCTCGATGCGGCGATGATCGAGAGCACCGACGAGGAGCTGAAGAGGAAGGTCGGCTGGCTCGCCTACGTCGACGCCATCGTGAAGGCCTTCCGGCGCATCCAGCGCGTGCGCATGCGCTACCGCGTCGACGGCGGCCAGCAGCGCGTCGTCGGCCTCAACACGCTCATGGTCGGCAACTGCGGCGCCCTCACCGGCAACGTCGTGCTGCTGCCCGACGCTCGGATCGACGACGGTCGCCTCGACGTCGCCATCCTGCGCCCGAAGGACGCCTACGGCTGGCTGCAGGTCGTGAAGTACGTCGCCGTGAACTCCGCTTTCCTCACGCGCGTCCTGCGACGCCGGCGTCTCATCGGGCCGCAGAAGGCGGTGCCGACGCTCGGATACGGCCAGTGCGAGGCCTTCCAGGCGCGCCTCGACGAGCCGATGCCGGTGCAGATCGACGGCGACCCGTACGGCGAGGCGATCGCGATGCAGTTCACGATCCAGCCGGGTGCGCTCGTCGTGAAGGCTCCGCACCGCGTGCCCATCGCCAGACCCGTCGCGTAGTCGTGCGCGCGCTCGTCTACGACCGCTTCGGCGGCCCGGTCGCCGTGCGCGACGTTCCCGATCCGGCGGCCCCCGCGGGTGGCGTCGTCGTGCGGGTCGCGGCGTCGGGGCTGTGCCGCAGCGACCGCCACGCGTGGGCGGGCCACGACGACTCGGTCACCCTGCCGCACGTCCCAGGCCACGAGGTCGCCGGGACGATCGCCGAGCTGGGCGACGGGGTCGTCGGCTGGCAGGTCGGGCAGCGCGTGACCGTGCCCTTCGTGCACGGCTGCGGGTCGTGCCCGTGGTGCCTCGCCGGCGACGCGCAGGTGTGCCCCGATCAGACGCAGCCGGGCTTCACGCATCCCGGATCCCACGCGGAGCTCGTCGTCGTGCGCGGCGCCGAGGCGAACCTCGTCGCGCTGCCGGACGGCATCGACGACGCCGCGGCGGCGAGCCTCGGCTGCCGCTTCGCCACCGCCTTCCGCGCCCTGACGTCGCGCGCGCGCGTCCGCGCCGACGAGTGGGTGGCCGTGTGGGGCGCAGGCGGCGTCGGGCTCAGCGCCGTCATGATCGCACGCGCGCTCGGAGCGCGAGTCGTCGCGATCGACCGATCGGACGACGCGCTGCGCCTGGCGCGCTCGCTCGGCGCCGAGGCGACGGTCGCCGCCGGTCCCGACGCGGTGGAGGCGGTCGTCGCGGCGACCGGCGGGGCGCACGTCTCGCTCGACGCCGTGGGCAGCGCCGAGACGGCGTTCTCGAGCGTGCTGTCGTTGCGCCGGCTCGGCAGGCACGTGCAGGTCGGGCTGCTCGCGGGCGCACCGCCCGCGCTGCCGCTCGACCGCGTCATCGGCTGGGAGCTCGAGGTGCTCGGCAGCCACGGCATGTCGGCGCGCGACTACCCCGGGCTGCTCGAGCTCGTCGAGCGCGGCGCGCTGCAGCCGCAACGGCTCGTGCAGCGCACGGTGGGCCTCGCCGAGGCGGCGAGCCTCGTGGGCGCCGACTCCCCCGCCGCCGGCATCACCGTGCTCGATCCTCGGGTGCCGTAGGGCGCTCGAGCGGCATCCGCGCTGCGACGACGCCGGCGGCCAGGGCGCCGAGCCCGCCGCTGGCGAGGTCGCCGATCGTGTCGTCGTAGGCGACGAAGATCGCGTCGTCGACGAGCGCATGCCCCAGCCACTCCACGATCTCCCACAGCGCGCCGAGCCCGAGCCCGAGGAGCGTCGCGAGCACGATCGTCGCGAGCGACGGCGCGGCGGAGGGATGCGCGACGACGCCCGCACGACCGAGGACGAGGAGCGCCACCGCGACGACGACGCCCGTGCACGCGACGTGCACCAGCACGTCCCACCACGCGATGGCGCGATAGACGTCGACGACGCCGCTCCAGGCGGCGACGAGCACGACGGCGCCGAACGCGGCGTCCGCCCCGCCTCGCAGCCCCAGCATGCGCACGACGAACGCCGCGGAGGCCGCGAGCAGCAGCACCGCCCCGGCGCTCGCGCCCCAGCCGATCGCACCGACGACGATGCTCGCTGCGCCGACGACGCGCACGACGTCAGCGAGCGCCTCCCACGCGGACGCCGGACGGCGGAGCAGATCGACGCGCAGCCGCTCGCCCGCGGCGCTCGTCGGGCTCATCCGAGGGCACCCACGAGCTCGATGGCCGCATGGACGCCGAGGTGATCGGAGGGCCAGCCGCCATCGAACGGACGCCCGTCGATCGCGACGCGGCGCACGCGCGCCCCGCCGCCGACGAGGATCCAGTCGATGCGACGCCCGCGCTCGCGAGGCGTGCGGTAGGCCGGGCGCGTGGCGAGCCGCTGCGTCGCGCGATCGTCGGCGGACGCCCACGCGTCGCGCAGCAGCTCGCCCTCGAGCAGCGCCCGAACCGTCGGCGAGCCCTCGCCCGCGTTGAGATCGCCCATGACCACCGCCGGCATCGCCCGCTCGGCGACGAGCGCGCGGATGGCCGCGACCGAGCGGAGCCGCGCACGCGGCGACGTCAGCGACAGATGCGTCGAGATCGCGAGCACCGGCGATCCCGTGACCCGGTCGCGCAGCTCCGCGGCGACGAGCACGCGCGGCAGCACGTTGCCCCAGCCGCGCGAGCCTGCGCGATCCGGCGCGTCGGACAGCGCCTGCTGCCACCAGTCGAGCACCTCGACGCGCTCCTCGTCGACGACGAGCAGGCACGCCTCGTCGCCTCCGGACGCCGAGCGGCCGCGGCCGAGCACGCGATGGCGCCCACCGAGCGCCTCGCGGACGAAGGTCGCCTGGTCGGGCATCGCCTCCTGCACCGCGAGCACGTGGGGCTGCTCGACGCGCAGCGCGGCGCGGAGCCGAGGCGCTCGCGTGCGCCATGCGTCCGCTCGCCGCGCGGTCGGCGCGCGTCTGCGGATGTTCCAGGTGGCGACGTGCAGCGCGTGCTCCGGCAGCTCGCCGAGGATCGAGGCGCTCACGAGCGTCCTGCCTCCCTCGCGAACCGCCTCCTGCGGCTCGCGTCCTCGAGCACGACGCCGAGGCGCCGCGCCCACCGCAGCGGTGGGAAGTCCGCCGGCCAATGCACCACGACGGTGCGCAGGCCGCGCACGATGCGCCTCGCGAATCCGCGCCCGGTGCCGAACGGCCGCATGGACATGCCCATCGCGGTGCCGCCGAGCCACCGGACGCGGTCGCGCTCGCCGAGATGGAAGGCGAGGTCGAGGTCGTCGTGCAGCTCGGGATCGTCGCGGTGCACGTGCTCGCGCACGGCCATCCACGCGGTGCGCCGCATCGCGAGGTTCGAGCCGAAGACGGGCGGATGGCCCAGCGCGGCGATCGCGAGGAGCACGTAGGCACCGAGGTAGACGGCGGCGACGGGTGCACGCATCGGACGCGGACCGTCGACGAACCGCGCGCTGCCCGAGACCGCCGCGACGCCGGGGGTCGCGGCGAGCGCGCCGACCATGCTGGCGACCCAGTGCCGCTCGGGCACGCAGTCCGCGTCGAGCCGCAGGATCACGTCGCCGTCGGCCACGTCGTAGCCGAGGGCCGCGGCAGCGGGGATGCCGTCGGCGTCGCATCGCACGACCCTCGCGCGCGCGGCGCGCGCGACGCGCGCCGAGTCGTCCTCCGACCGGTTGTCCACGACCACGATCTCGTCGACGGGTCGCGACTGCAGCGCGAGCGCGTCCAGGCAGGCGCGCAGCGGAGCGGCGTCGTCCTTGACGGGGATCACGACGGAGACGCGCCAGCCGACCGTGCCAGCGTCAGGCGAGGGGATCATGTCCCCAGTTCATGAGCGAGTACCGCCAGTCCGATTCCTCGACGTCGCCCTTCGGCCGCTGCGCGAGGTGCCGGTGCACGTAGCCGACGACCTTGCGCATCCACCGCACGTCGTCGAGCGTGAGGTCGTCCTTGCGCGTCCGCAGGATCGTGACGATGCGCCGCCCGGAGCGGTGCCCGGTCGACTCGCCGCCGTCGCCGTCGCCGACGCGCCTCGACTCGTCGGTGTCGAGCCAGCGCTCGAGCTCCTTCGGCGCCATCGTGACGCTCTCGCGCCAGTCGTCCCACACCTCGTCCAGCAGATCGTCGCGCTCGGACATCGCCCATCCTCCCTGCACGCGCCGCGTCGGGCGCATGCCCCGGACGCTACGGAGCGCGGGAGCGCATGGCAGCGGGGTTGCCGACCGCGGATGCGCTCGGGTACCGGTCAGTCGGCGAGCAGGTCGACGACGAGCTTGCCGTGCACGTGCCCGCCCATGAGCTCGCGGTACGCCTCGACCGCCCGCTCGAGCGGCACGACGCCGGCGATCGGCACGTCGAGCGTGCCGTCGGCGGCGAGCGCCGCGAGCTCGGCGAGCCCCGCGCCCGTGCGCCCGAGATCCATCGGCACGCCGACGACGCCCGCGTGACCCTTCGTCGCAATCCCGATCATCCGCGCGGCGGGCACGCCGAGCTCGAGACCGGCGTCGATGCCCTCGGTGCCGTGCGTCTCGAAGACCGCGTCGACGCCGCCGAGCGCGCGCAGCCGGTCGGCCAGCCCGTCGCCGTACGCCACGGGCTCGACGCCGTAGGCTCGCAGCCGGTCGTGCTTGCGCTCGCTCGCCGTGCCGAGCACGCGTGCGCCGCGCAGCCGCGCGAGCTGCACGGCGAGGACGCCGACGCCGCCCGAGGCGCCGTTGACGAGGAGCGTGTCGTCGCCGCCGACAGCGAGCGCCTCGACGCCCGCCCACGCCGTGCGGCCCGCGACGACGAGGCACGACGCGCGCACGTCGTCGAGCCCGTCCGGGATCGGCACGAGCGCCTCCTGCGCGAGGTCGACGACCGTGCGGTCCTGCATGGCGCGGGCGCGCGCCGATCCGAGGACGCGGTCGCCGACGCGGAGGCTCGTGACGCCGTCCCCGACGGCGTCGACGACGCCCGCGACGTCGTTGCCGACGCCGAGGGGCGGCTCGAGACCGCGGCTCGTCGCCGCGGCGGTGCCCGAGAAGATCTTCCAGTCGACCGGGTTCAGGGCGGCGGCGTGCACGCGCACCCGCACCTCGCCGGGGCCGGGCTGCGGATCCGGCGCCTCGACGAGCTCGAGCACCTCGGGGCCGCCGAAGGCGCGATGCATGAGCCTGCGCACGCCTACGCCTCCGGCTCGCCGGCGAGCAGCCCGCGCAGCCAGTCGCGCGCCTCGACGAACGACGCGTCGCCGTAGCGCTCGTGCACCTCGGTCGAGCGTGCGTCGGCGCGGGCGTACGAGCCGAGGAAGACGACCCTGGGGCTGAAGCGCTTGAGGCCGACGAGGGCGTCGGCGACGCGCTCGTCGGTCACGTGGCCGTCGAGGTCGAGCACGAAGCGGTACCGGCCGAGGCGGTCGCCGATCGGGCGGGACTGGATGAGCGAGAGGTTCACGCCGCGCGTCGCGAACTGCTCGAGCATCTCGAGCAGCACGCCGGGCGCATCGCTCGGCAGCTCGGCGATGACGGAGGTCTTGTCGGCGCCCGTGCGCGCCGGCAGCGGCCCGGGACGCCCCACGAGCGCGAAGCGGGTCACGGCGTGCGGGTTGTCGATGACGTCGGTCGCGAGCACCGACACGTCGACGTGGTCGGTGATGGTCGGCGTCGACAGCGCCACCTGCCCCGGCTGCAGGTCGTGCGCCGCGGTGACGTTCGACGACGCGGGGAGGTGCTGATGGCTCGGCAGGTGGGCGGCCAGCCACTGCAGGCACTGGCCGTACGCGACGGGATGCGCGACCACGACCTGCGCGTCCTCGAGCGTCTGCCCCGCGGCGCCGACGAGCACGAACGAGACGGGCACGAGATGCTCGGAGAGGATGCGCAGGCCCGGCACGGTCGCGAGCGCGTCCTGCGCCGCGGTCACGACGCCCTCGAGGGAGTTCTCGACCGCGATCATCGCCGCGTCCGAGCGACCCTCGGTGACGTCGCGCAGCGCCTCGCCGACGTTCGCGACGGGGATGCGCTGCGCGGCATCCGCACCGGGCACCTGCAGGAGGGCGCGCTCGGTGAAGGTGCCCGCGGGGCCGAGGTACGAGTAGCGCGTCACGGTGCCAGCGTATGCGGCGAGCGCTCAGGCGTTCGCGACGGCGAGCAGCACCCCGACGACGACGCCCGCGACGCACACGGCGAGCACCACGAGCATCCCGATGCCGAGCGCCGCATCCGCACGCCGTCGGCCGGACGTCGCGGGCCGGTCGCCGTCGCCGCGCCGCCTCGGCGTCGAGCCGACGCCGTGCAGGATCGCACCGACGAGCTCGACGAGGGCCTGCAGCATGCGGCGACGCTAGCCGTCGGGGCTGGACGCCGCGTGCGGGCGGCGTCGCGCATGCGGGCGCGTGGCACTCCATGGCGCAAGGCGCTGCCTCGCTCGACTCGCGGTGCCAGGATGAGGGCATGAGCAGAGCAGGCACCGTCGCACAGCCCTCCGACCTCATCGACGTCGCAGCGCTCGAGCGCGCGTACGTCGAGCTCGTGCCGGATGCCTCGAACCCCGACCAGCAGGTCGCCTTCGGCACGAGCGGGCACCGCGGCAGCGCCTTCGACACGGCGTTCAACGAGACGCACATCCTCGCGATCACGCAGGCGATCGTCGAGTACCGCGCGGGTCAGGGCATCACGGGCCCGCTGTACATCGGTCGGGACACGCACGCGCTGTCGCTGCCCGCCGAGCGCTCGGCGCTGGAGGTGCTCGTCGCGAACGGCGTGCGCGTCGTCGCCGACGCCCGCGGCTCGGTGACGCCCACGCCCGCCGTGTCGCGCGCGATCCTCGCCTACAACGCCGCCGGCCACGACGACCAGGCCGACGGCATCGTCGTGACGCCCTCGCACAACCCGCCCCGCGACGGCGGCTTCAAGTACAACCCCCCGCACGGCGGGCCCGCCGACTCCGACGCGACGAGCTGGATCGCCGACCGTGCGAACGCGCTCATCGCCGCCGGGCTCGAGGGCGTGCAGCGCACCGAGGTCGTCGGCGGCAGCGACGAGCGCGTCGAGCTCGTCGACTTCCGCGCCGACTACGTCGAGGCGCTCGGCCGCGTCATCGACTTCGACGCGATCCGCGCCGCCGGCCTGCACATCGGAGCGGACCCGCTCGGCGGGGCCGCCGTCGAGTACTACGCGGCGATCGCCGAGCGCTACGACATCGACCTCACCGTGACGAACCCGGTCGTCGACCCGACGTGGGCGTTCATGACGCTCGACTGGGACGAGAAGATCCGCATGGACTGCTCGAGCCCGAACGCGATGGCGTCGGTGCTCGCGCGCAAGGACGAGTTCGACATCCTCACCGGCAACGACGCCGACGCCGACCGTCACGGCATCGTGACGCCCGACGGCGGGCTCATGAACCCGAACCACTTCCTCGCCGTCGCGATCCAGTACCTCTTCACGCACCGCTCCGGGTGGCGCGAGGACGCGGCCATCGGCAAGACGCTCGTGTCGTCGTCGATGATCGACCGCGTCGCCGAGTCGCTCGGCCGTCGCCTCTGGGAGGTGCCGGTCGGCTTCAAGTGGTTCGTCCCCGGTCTCGTCGACGGGTCGGTCGGCTTCGGCGGCGAGGAGAGCGCCGGCGCCTCGTTCCTCACCGCCGACGGCACCGTCTGGACGACGGACAAGGACGGCATCCTGCTGTGCCTGCTCGCCTCCGAGATCCGCGCCGTCACGGGGAAGAGCCCCTCGCAGCTGTACGCGGAGCTCACCGAGCGCTTCGGCTCGCCCGTGTACGAGCGCGTGGATGCGCCGGCGACCCGCGAGCAGAAGGCGCGACTGGGAAGGCTGACGGGCGACGCCGTGACGGCGACCGAGCTCGCGGGCGATCCGATCGTGGCGAGGCTCGTCGAGGCGCCCGGCAACGGCGCGCGCATCGGCGGCCTCAAGGTCGTCACCGAGCGAGCGTGGTTCGCGGCGCGCCCCTCGGGCACCGAGGACGTCTACAAGATCTACGCCGAGTCGTTCGCGGGCGCCGACCACCTGCGCCAGGTGCAGGCGGAGGCGAAGGCGATCGTCGACGCGGCGCTCGACGGCTGACGCGCGGGCGGCGGTCCCCACCCAGCTGGTCGAGGAGCGCGCGAGCGAGAGCGAGCACGCGTCACGAGACCACGCGACCGCCGCTCCCGCCCGACCATGCGCGCAGCCGCGTCGGGCGGGTGGGTCGCGTGGTCTCGTGACGGCTGCAGCCTGCGGCTGCGGCCTCCTCGACCAGCTGATGGGAGCGGGCCTCGAGCATGTCGTCAGTGCGCCGCGCCCAGCTCCACGAGGACGACGCCCGCGCCGATGAGCACGATGCCGGCGGCCATCGTGAGCGTGAGCGGCTCGCGGAAGAGCACGCGCGAGAGCACCGCCGTGAGGGCGACGCCCGTCGCGGTCCACACCCCGTAGGCGACGCCGAGCTGCATGCCGAGCGACAGCGAGACCGACAGCAGCGCGAACGCAGCGACGTAGCCGACGACGACGGGCACGTACCAGGCGCGTCGCGGGTGCTCGCCGTGGGTCGCCATGCGCAGCGACAGCGTCGCCCCGACCTCGACGACGATCGCCACCGCGAGCGCGAGCCACGCGACCGTCATCGCTCCGCCTCCGCATCCGCGGCGCGGCGCCGCGCCTGCTGCGAGCCGAGCTCGACGAGCAGCACGCCGGCGACGATGAGCGCGATGCCGACGCCCATGAGCGGCGTGAACGGCTCGGCGAAGAGCAGCGTCGACAGCGTCGCCGTGAGCGCGACCCCCGTCGCGCCCCAGATGCCGTAGGCGACGCCGAGCGGCACGCCTGCGCGCAGCGCGCCGCCGAGGCATGCGAACGAGCCGACGTATCCCGTCACGACGACGGCGTACAGCGCGGGCGCGTCCAACGCGCCCTTCAGCGAGAGCGAGGCGGTCACCTCGAGCGCGATCGCCGCGGCGAGCAGCATCCACCGCCGCGCCGGCGACCCGACGGCGCGGCGCCGCCCGACCGACTCGTGCATGCGGCCGCGCGCCTACGGCGTGATGCGCACGTCGGGGCCGAGCACGTCGGTGACGAACTGGATGCCCGACTCGACCGTGAGCTCGTTGCGCCATGCAGAGCGCGTCAGCGGCTCGGCGGCGTCGACGAGCGGATAGACCTGCAGGTTCACCCTGTTGATGAGCTGGTTCGCTGCGAGCTGCTGCGGCGTGAGGTCGTAGTGCATGTAGATCGGGATCGCCCGCGGGTCCTGCACCGTGACCGTGCCGTCCGGGTCGACGACGACGTCGATCTGCGCGATGGCGGCGAGGATGCGCGGGATCTCGATCTGCGTCGAGAGGAAGTTGCCGACGGAGTAGTAGACGAAGGCCCGCGTGCCGTCGGCACGGGTGATCCAGGAGGCGGGCTGCAGCACGTGCGGGCCGGTGCCGACGATGACGTCGGCGCCGAGGTCGGCGAGCCACTGCCCCTGCTCGACCTGCGCGGGGTCCTCGTCGAGCGAGTACTCCGTGCCCCAGTGCACGGACACGATCTGCACGTCGGACTGCGCGACGGCCTGCGCCATGAGCGACTCGACGAGCGCCGTGTCGCCGAGGCGGTTGAGGGCGAAGTCGGCGTGGGCCTCGTTCGACAGCTGCGTGAAGGCGAGGAACGCGACCCGCACGCCCTCGACCTCCGCGATCGAGACCGTCTGCTGCTCCTGCGGGCTGCGGTTGGCGCCCGCGATGAGCGTCGGCTGCAGCGCGTCCCACTGCGCTCGTGTGATGTCGATGCCCTGCTGGCCCCAGTCGGCGAGGTGGTTGTTCGCGAGGTTGATCGTGTCGCAGCCGGCAGCGGCCATGCCGCTCGTGAGCGCGGATGGCGCGTTGAAGCGCGGGAAGTAGGACAGGCCCATCTCGTCGCCGGCGCTCGGCACCTCCTGGTCGCAGACGACGAGGTCGGAGTCCGCCCAGCGCGGCGCGACGGCGTCGGCGAAGTGCGCGAAGTCGTAGGTGCCGTCCGGCTGCTGCGCGTCGAGCACGACGGAGTCGTGCGGCAGCCAGTCGCCGACGGCGCTCAGCGTGATGGTCGTCGGCTCCGGGGTCGGGGACGGCGTCGGCGCGGGGGTCGACGAGGCCGACGGCGGCGCCGAGGGCTCCTCGTCATCGAGCGCGCCCTGGCACCCTGCGAGGGCCAGGACGAGCACGGTCAGCGTCGCGGCGACGGTCTTCGGATGCGTGGGCACCCGCTCAGCCTGCCACGGGGCGCATGGCGCGCCGCGGCGTCACTGCTGCGACATCACCGCGAACGCGACGATGCAGATGACGATCAGCACGACGACGCCGATCCACGTGAACGGATTCTCCGCGTCGCCGTAGCCGCCCGGGGACGAGCTGCGGTACGAGGTGCGCCTGCCGCTGCTCGACGAGCCCCACGACCAGCCGCCACCCCCGCCGCCGCTCGAGCCGCCGGACGAGCCGAACGAGCCGCCGCCCGAGCGGCGACCGCCGAACGACCCGAAGGAGCTGCTGCGGCCGCCGAAGGAGCCTCCGCCGGACCTCCGACCGCCGAACGAGCCGCTGCGCGCCGAGCGGCCACCGCCGCCGGACGAGCGACCGCCGCCTGCCCTGCTCTTCGCCATGATCGATCCCTCCCGACACGTCGGATCGCGAGGCTAGCGGCGCGGGCTGGGCATCGCCTCAGTCCCGCACGCCGCGGCGACCGGCGTCGGCGCGTCAGCCGTAGTCGGGCGCGGCGGGCAGGCCGAGGAACTCCTCGAGCGTCGCGGCGCCAGCCTGCGTCATGGCCGTCGACAGCTCGACGCCCACGTAGCGCAGGTGCCACGGCTCGTACTCGTAGCCGGTGATGCCCTCGAGTCCGTTCGGGTACCGCACGACGAACCCGTGCTGCCACGCGTTCGCCGCGAGCCACTGCCCCGAGGGCGTCGTGGAGAAGGCGACGCTGAGCCGTGCGACGCCCGAGGTGCCGACGACGTCGACGGCGAGCCCCGTCTGGTGCTCGCTGTGGCCGGGGCGGGCGCTGGTGGTGTCGGCCTCCGCCTGGCCGTACTGGTTCACGAACCCCTGGTAGATCGACGCCTGCGTCGCGTAGGACCGGTAGGAGGAGAAGACGAAGACGCCCTCGCCGATCGCGGCGCGCTGCGCCTGGTCGAGCGCCACGAGCGCCTGGTCGACCTCGGGACGCACGAGCTCGTCGCCGTCCTGCGCGATCGACACCGCGACGAGCTGCGGCGCGTAGTCGGCCGGCTGCAGCGGCCGACGCTTGTTGACGATGACCTGCAGGCTCGCACCCGAGTCGATGTCCCACTCCATCGGCGGCGGCTCGGGCGTCGGCGTCGGCGTCGGGGTCGGGGTGGGCGTCGGCGTCGGGATGGGCGTCGGCGATGGCGGATCGGAGGGGCTCGGGCTCGCGGATGGCTCCGGGTCGCCCGCGCAGGCGGTGAGCGCGAGCACGACGGCGGCGGTGAGCGCGGCACGACGCGAGTAGAGAGGCACCCGTCCAGACTAGGGTCGACAAAACTTGCAGTCTCTGCAATAATTGCTCGTTGCCGTCGCAGCGTCGGGACCGCACCAGCCGCACCACCCCCTTCGTCCTTGGAGTCCCATGTCCTCTTCTCGCCCATCCGCATCGCAGGCGAAGGCCGCCGCGATCGCGGAGGCCGGCGGCATGACCCGCCGCGAGATCCTGCTCGTGATCCTCGGCCTCATGGCCGCCATGTTCCTGTCGTCGCTCTCGCAGACCGTCGTCGGCACCGCGATGCGCACGATCGCCGACGACCTGCACGGCCTCAGCCTGCAGGCGTGGGTCACGACCGCGTTCCTCATCGTCTCGACCGTGATGACGCCGATCTACGGCAAGCTCTCGGACCTCTTCGGTCGTCGACCGCTCTTCCTCATCGCGATCGTGCTCTTCCTCGTCGGCTCCGTCGCATCGTCCTTCGCGCAGGACATGATCCAGCTCGCGGGCTTCCGCGCCCTGCAGGGCCTCGGCGCCGGCGGCCTCATGTCGCTGCCGCTCACGATCATGGGCGACATCCTCGCCCCCCGCGAGCGCGCCAAGTACCAGGGCTACTTCCTCGCCGTCTTCGGCGTCTCGAGCCTGCTGGGCCCGCTCGTCGGCGGCCTCTTCGCCGGCGCGGACACCCTGCTGGGCATCGAGGGCTGGCGCTGGGTCTTCCTCTTCAACGTGCCGATCGGCATCGCCGCGCTCTTCATGGTGTTCCGCTTCCTGCACCTGCCCGTGCTGCACCGGCGCGTGCGCGTCGACTGGTGGGGCGCCTCGGCGCTCATCCTCGCCGTCGTGCCGCTGCTGCTCGTCGCCGAGCAGGGCCGCACGTGGGGCTGGGGCTCCGCGGGCGCCATCGCCTGCTACGTCACGGGCGTCGTCGGCGTGGTGCTCTTCCTGATCGTCGAGTCGCGCATGGGCGACGACGCGCTCATCCCGCTCACGCTCTTCCGCTCGCACACGTTCTCGATGGCGACGATCATCGGCGTGCTCGTCGGCTTCGGGATGTTCGCGGGCATGATGGTGCTCCCGCTGGTCCTCCAGATCGTGCACGGCATGAACCCGACGCAGTCGGGCCTCGCGACGCTGCCGATGATCGCGGGCCTCATGATCTCGTCGATCGCCTCCGGCCAGATCATCGCGCGCACGGGCCGCTACCGGATGTTCCCCATCCTGGGCACGGCCCTCATGGCCGTCGGCTACCTCGTGCTCGCGCTGCAGCAGTACGACAGCCCGCTGTGGATGCTGCTCGTCGGCCAGCTCATCATGGGCCTCGGGCTCGGCCAGCTCATGCAGACGCTCACGATCGCCTCGCAGAACTCGGTGCAGCCGAAGGACATGGGCGTCGCGACCGCCGGCGCCACCTTCTTCCGGCAGCTCGGTGGCACGCTCGGCGTCGCGGTGGTCTTCTCGGTGCTGTTCTCGCGCGTCGTCGACACCATGGCCGCGGCGTTCCAGCGCACCGACCTCGTGACCGCCATGCAGCAGGCGCTGCAGGACCCGTCGGTGCAGTCCGACCCCGCGAACCAGCGCATCATCCAGCTGCTGCAGGACCCCTCGCGCCTCGGCGACGCGTTCGAGCAGGACTCGTCCTTCCTCAATGGTGCCGACCCGCGCCTGACGGCGCCCTTCCTCGACGGCTTCGCGACCGCGACCTCGACCGTGTTCTTCGTCGGCATGGCCGTGGTGCTCGTCGCCTTCGTGCTGTCGCTCTTCTTCCGCACCCCGCCGCTGCGTCAGCGCTCGGCGATGGAGGAGGCGCTCGCGGAGCGCGCCGAGCTCGACCAGCTCGCGGCGGGCCAGACCTCGACGGGTGCCATCGCGCTGCCCGTCGTGGCGGCTCCCGAGCACGACGAGGCCGACGCACCGCACGCCGGCGCAGGGCCGGCGGCACCTGCACGTCGCGAGGAGTGACGAGCGGGATTCGCGAGGGGCGGGGACGGGCGACCGTGCCCGCCCCTCGCGGGCTCGCACGGCCTTCCTGTGCCGATCATGAGGAATCCTAGTGATCGGGTGACGAGGATGCCGTCAACCCCTCACCTTGACGCAGCCGGGGAGTATCCTCCACATATGCCTGATGGTGAGGCGGCCGAGCCCGCCCGTCGACGCAAGCCCCGCATCCCCGCGACCATCGCTCGTCAGCGGATGCTCGATGCCGGGGCGTCGCTCGTGGAACGCGGCGGGCTCACCGTCGGCTTCGGGCATCTGCCGCTCGAGGAGATCATCGCCGACGCGGGCGTGTCCCGCGCCAGCGCGTATCGGCAATGGGGCTCGCACGAGTCGTACGTCGCCGACCTCATCGCCGAGATCTTCGCGCGCCCCGAGTACCGTCTCGGCTTCTCGCCGGCGACGACCGACGCCATCACGGCGGGGTTGCGCGAGCACGCCGCGCTGCTCGACACGGCCGAGGGGCGCCACGCCGTGCTGCGCGAGATCATCCGCATCGCCGCCGAGCGCAACCTCCGCGACCTGCTCTCGTCGTCGCAGTGGCACTCCTACGAGTCGCTGTACGCGGCCGCGGCGAGCCCCGGCGACCCCGCGCACGCCGCGACCCTCGAGTCGACGGCGCGGCAGGTCGAGCAGCACTGCATCGACACGAACGCCGGCTTCTACCAGGGCGCGCTCGGCATGCTCGGTCAGCGCTTCGTGCCGCCGGCGACCGCACGCACCGTCGCGGTCGCGACGCACATCGTCGTGAGCGGGTACGCGAACCGCGTGCGCGTCGACCCGTCGTTCGTCGACATGACGATCGACGGTCCGGCGATCGACGGCGGCACCGTGCGCTGGCATCTCGCGGCCTGGCTGACGTACCAGACGATCTCGGCGTTCGTCGAGGACGCATCCGAGCCGGCGGCGACGGTCGACCGACGCGAACGCCGCGACTGACGCGACTGACGCGACGCGAACGGCCCGCCGCCTGCTGGCAGCGGGCCGTTCGCATGCTGGGCGGCTGACGTCGATCAGTACCCCGAGTGCGAGACCTCCGCGGCCGCGACCTCGATACCGAAGTCCTCGGCCTGCTGCACGATCTTCTGCGCGCGGGCGAGGCGCGGCAGGTCGGAGCCGTCGGTGATCTTGCCGCCCGACGCCTCGAACGCGGCGATGAAGCCGTGGGCCCACGCGATGTCGTCGTGGCTGGGGCTCAGGCCCTCGTTGATGGTCGACGCGTGCGAGTGCGTGAGGCACAGCTTGCCGGACATGCCCATCTCCTTCGCGTGCGCCGTGCCGGCCGGCAGCTTCGCGAGGTCGAGCGTCGGGCCGTCGATCGGCGCGGGCAGCCGAGCCGCCCGGGACGCGATGACGAGCTGCGAGCGCGCGTAGGCGAGCGCGAGCGGATCCTCGCCCGTCGCGGTGTCGCGCTTGAAGTCGCCCGTGCCGAAGGCGATGCGGAACGTCGCAGGTGCGTTCGCGATCCGCTCGACCTGCTGGACGCCGCGGGCGGTCTCGACGAGCGCGAGGATGCGCACGCCGTCGGGCAGGCGATCCGCCGTGTCGTCGATGTGGCTCGACGACTCGGACTTCGCGAGCATGACGCCCTCCAGCCCCTCCGCCTGCTTGAGCGCGGCGCAGTCGTCGCTCCAGAAGTCGCTGGACGCATCGTTGATGCGCACCCACGCGCGGTGCCCGGAGTTCAGCCACGCGACGGTGTCCTTGCGCGCCTGCTTCTTGTCCTTGGCGGCGACCGCGTCCTCGAGGTCGATGATGATCGCATCGGCGTCCGAGCCCTGCGCGGTCTCGAAGAGATCGGGCTGGGATGCCGGGACGAGCAACCAGGAACGGGCGATCTGCGGGGAGACACGTCGTAGGCTCACGATGCTCGAGCCTATCGAGCGGCGCGCGCCCGGCGCGCCTTGCGGTCGTATCGGTCGCGACGATCGCTCGGGCTCGCGGCCGGGGCGTAGCGTGGAGGCATGAGCACGACCTCGTCCATCGCGATCGTCGCCGTGCTCGGGCTCGCCGTGCTCGGGCTCGGCGTTGCGGTCGTCGTCGCGGGCACGCGGCGACGGGAGCGGCGGTCGATCCTCACCGGAGCTGTCGGGATCGCGCTCGGGCTCGCCGTCCTCATCCCAGCGGGGATCGTCGCCGCCGGGCAGGTCGCCTCCTAGCCCGCCTCGGCCCCGGCTCCATCCAGGACGGCGAAGAGTGGTATCCGTCAGGTCGTCAGCGGGGCTCGCGGCCGCGCAGCCGGTCGATCTCGCGGCGATCGCGCTTCGTGGGGCGGCCGGCGCCGCGATCGCGCCGCGGCACGAGCTGCGCCTCCATCGGCGTCGGCCTCGGCGGCGTCCGATCCTCGTAGGCTGCCGCGGCGAGCTCGGCGCCGACGCGCTTCGCGAGCAGCTGCCGCACGACGAGGATGCGGTCGAAGCCGTGGAGGCGCACGCGGACCTCGTCGCCGACGCGCACCGGCTGCGCCGCCTTCGCCGTCTGGTCGTTGATGCGCACGTGCCCCGCACGGCACGCGGCCGTCGCCGCCGAGCGGGTCTTCGTGCAGCGTACGGCCCAGATCCACACGTCGACGCGCAGCGACTCGGCCATCCGCCCCTCCAGAACGATCGAGGTCCTCGGCCGGATGCGACCTCGCACGCGACCGAGAGCCCTCACATGGTGTCACCCCGCGGCGACGACCTCCAGCACCGCGGCGCCGTAGCGCTCGAGCTTGGCGTCGCCGACGCCCGAGACGCCGCGCAGCGCACCCTCGTCGCGCGGCCGCGTCGCCGCGATGCCCGCGAGCGTCGCATCCGAGAAGACGACGTACGCCGGCACGCCCTGCTCCTTCGCGACCTCGCTGCGCCACGCGCGCAGCCGCTGGTAGAGCTCCTGCTGCGCGTCGTCGAGCGCGATGGGCGCCGCCTTGGCGCGCGCGGAGCGACGCACGCGCTCCTGCTCGCGTCGCAGCCGCACCTCGCGCCGGCCGGCGAGCACCTCCGTCGCCGCCTCCGTGATCGCGAGCACGCCGTACTCACCCTGCACGCGCAGCAGCCCCTGCGCGAGCAGCTGCCGCACCACGCCGCGCCACTCCTGCTCGCTCAGCTCGCCACCGATGCCGTACGTCGTGAGCCGGTCGTGGCCGAGCCTGCGGATGCGCTCGGTGTCCTTGCCCAGCAGCACGTCGACGAGATGACCCGCGCCGTACTGCTGACGGTGCTCGCGCTGCAGCCGCACGATGGTCGAGAGCAGCTTCTGCGCGGGCACCGTGCCGTCGAGCGTCTCCGGCGGCGCGAGGCACGTGTCGCAGTTGCCGCACCGCTCGCTCGGCTGGCCGAAGTAGGCGAGCAGCTGCTGGCGGCGGCACTCGACCGTCTCGCACAGGGCGAGCATCGCGTCGAGGTGCAGCGTCTGCGCGCGCTTGCGCTGCCGATCGCCGTCGCCCTCGTCGATCATGCGCCGCTGCTGCACGACGTCCTGCAGGCCGTACGCCAGCCACGCGGTGGACGGCTGCCCGTCGCGCCCCGCCCGGCCGGTCTCCTGGTAGTAGCCCTCGACCGACTTCGGCAGGTCGAGGTGGGCGACGAAGCGCACGTCGGGCTTGTCGATGCCCATGCCGAAGGCGATCGTCGCGCACATGACGACGCCCTCCTCGCGCAGGAAGCGCGACTGGTTGCGGGCGCGCGTGCCCGCGTCGAGGCCCGCGTGGTACGGCAGCGCCTCGACGCCGTTCGCCGCGAGCCACGCCGCCGTCTGCTCGACGCTCTTGCGCGAGAGGCAGTAGACGATCCCCGCGTCGCCCGGGTGCTCCTCGCGGATGAGGCGCAGCAGCTGGCCCCGGGCATCCTGCTTCGGCGCGATCCGGTACTGGATGTTGGGGCGGTCGAAGCTCGACACGAACATCCGCGCGCCCTGCAGCTCGAGCCGCTCGGCGATCTCGGCGCGCGTCTCGACCGTCGCGGTCGCGGTGAGCGCGATGCGCGGGATGCTCGGCCACCGCTCGTGCAGGATCGACAGCTGCAGGTAGTCGGGGCGGAAGTCGTGCCCCCACTGGCTCACGCAGTGCGCCTCGTCGATCGCGAAGAGGGCGATGGATGCGCGGTCGAGCAGGTCGCCGACGACGGGCAGCCGCTCGGGGGCGAGGTAGAGCAGGTCGAGCTCGCCGGCGAGCAGGTCGCGCTCCACGGCGCGGCGTTCGTCGATCGACTGCGTCGAGTTGAGGTACGCGGCGCGCACGCCGAGCTGCAGCAGCGCATCCACCTGGTCGTGCATGAGCGCGATGAGCGGGCTGATCACGACGCCCGTGCCCTCGCGCACGAGCGACGGCACCTGGTAGCAGAGGCTCTTGCCACCGCCCGTGGGCATGAGCACGATGGCGTCCTGCCCCGCGACGATCGTGTCGACGATCTCGGCTTGGCTGTCGCGGAACGCGTCGTAGCCCCATACGGTGCGCAGCGCGTCGAGCGGCGTCGTCGGCGCAGGCCGGGGCGGGGAGGCCGCGGCGAGCGTCGTGGTCGCCCGCACGCGGCCGGAGGCGGGCACGCCCGCGACCGGCCCGGCGTGGAAGGCCTCGTCTGGCGGCAGCCACTCGTCGTCGGCGGGCGGCGCCCACTCGTCGGGCGGCACCCATTCGTCGGGGGCACCTCGGGTCGCGTCGCTCATCCCTCCCAGCCTACGAGCGGCCACCCACCCGCATCCGCGGCTCGGGAGCGCCGGCGTCCGCGGCCGGCTGTGGAGATCGACTCCGGCGGCGTCAGCGCGTCGTGCGCGCGAGCCACTCCTCGAACGTGACGCGACCGACGTGGCCGTCGGCGGGCAGCAGGTTCCTCCCCTCGCGGAAGAACGCGAGGAGCGAGGGCGGGAAGGGGCCGTTCACGATGAGGCCCCGGGCGTGCGTCGCCTGCTGCCACGCCTTCGCGAGGTCGCGCGACACCCGCACGCGCGGACCGCCGATCTCGACGAAGGAGCCTCCCGACGGCTCGACCGCCTCGTGCGCGACGAGCTCAGCGACCTCGTCGGGGTCGACGGTTTGGAACCGCGCACCGAGGAAGACGGGGATGACGCCGAGCGGCCGCGCCTGCTCGAAGAACGTCACCGGGAAGTCGTGGAACTGCGTCGCGCGCACGATGCAGGCGTCGATCCGCGAGGCGAGGTACCGCTGCTCCTGGTCGACCTTGCGCTGGTGGTACTGGAACGTCGAGTGCTCTGCGCCGACGATCGACAGCACGACGGCGCGCTGCACGCCCGCGTGCTCGGCAGCCGCGATGAGGTGCCGTGCGCCGAGGGTGAAGATGCGGGTGTCGAGCGGGTTCGCGGCGTTCGTGCAATCGACGAGCACGTCGACGTCGTCGAGCGCCGACTCGATGCCGTCGCCCGTCAGCAGGTCGGCCTTGGCGCCCGGCGCGCCGTGCACGTCCGCGCCGCTGCGCGACACCGGCACGACGTCGTGGCCCAGCCGCTGCACCTGCGTGACGACCCTCGCGCCCGCGTTGCCCGTGCCGCCGAAGACTGCGATGCGCATGCGTCCACGGTACGTCCGACGCCCGGGGCGCTTCCAGGCGCGGGCGGCGCGTCGCGCACACGCATGGTGGATGCGTAGGGTGCGCACGGCGTCGGCGCGCGCCGCCGCCGCCGAGAGCGCGCATCCGCCCGCCGAAGTCCGCCGCCGCCGTCCGCCGCCGCCGCCGCCGCGAGCGTCACCTTCGCGTTTCGCAGGCGATCCCGGCTCGTGAAGGCGATCTTCCCTCGTACGGCGGAATCGCCTGCGTAACGCAGATGGAGACGCAGCGGACGCAGACTCGACCGCGCGGCCTTCGCGTTTCGCGGGCGATCACGGGGGTCAGAGGGGCATCTTCCCTCGCCCACCCCGGATCGCCCGCGAAACGCAGTCATCGCGAGCGTCGCCAGCGCGTTTCGCAGGCGATCCCGGCTCGTGAGGGCGATCTTCCCTCGTACGGCGGAATCGCCTGCGAAACGCAGCCCTGACCGCTGCAGGCGCCGCGCGGATCAGGCGCGCGGCTGCAGGCCGACGATGCCGAGCACGTCGTCGGTCGGACCGACGGGCACCATCGGCGCCTCGATCTCGGCGCGCTGCAGCAGCTGCTGCATCCGGTCGCGACGCGACGGCGCGATGACCGTCACGACCGTGCCGCGGCGGCCGGCGCGACCCGTGCGACCGGCGCGGTGCAGGTAGGTCTTGTGCTCGTCCGGCGGGTCGGCCTGCACGACGAGGCCGACGGAGTCGACGTGGATGCCGCGCGCGGCCACGTCGGTCGCGACGAGCACGTCGATGCGCCCCTTGTGCAGCAGGTCGAGGTTGCGCTGCCTGCGCGCCTGCGTCAGGTCGCCGTGGAGGCTCGCGGCGAGGATGCCGGCCGCCTCCATCTGCTGCGCGAGCCGCTCGGCGTAGACGCGCGTCCGCGCGAAGACCACGACCGGCCCCTCCGCCCATGCGAGCTGCTCGAGCACCGCATCCTTGTCGTAGCGGTCGACGACGAGCACGTGGTGCTCGATCGTGCCCGACGCCTGGTCCTCGCCGGCGACCTCGAGCACGGCCGGATCGCGCAGGAACTCCTTCGCGAGCGCGGAGACCTCCTGGTCGAGCGTCGCCGAGAAGAGCAGCTTCTGGCTGTCGGGCCGCGTGCGGCGCAGGAGTCGCTGCACCGGCTCGAGGAACCCGAGCTCGCACATGTGGTCGGCCTCGTCGAGCACCGCGGTCTCGACGCGGCCGAGGTTGAGGATGCCCTGCTCGACGAGGTCCTCGATGCGTCCGGGCGTGCCGATGAGGATGTCGACGCCGCGCTCGAGCGCCTTCTCCTGCGGCCCCTGGCGCACGCCGCCGACGATGGTCGTCGTGAAGATGCCGACGGCCCGGCCGATCGACTGCGCGACCTGGTCGATCTGCATCGCGAGCTCGCGCGTGGGGGCGAGCACGAGCGCGCGCGGGGGCCGACCGACGGTGCGGCCGCCCTCGGGACGCGTGCGCAGCAGGTGCTCGACGATCGGCGCGACGAACGCGATGGTCTTGCCCGAGCCCGTCCGACCACGGCCGAGCACGTCGCGCCCGGCGAGCGCCTCCGGGATCGCCGCCGCCTGGATGGGGAAGGGCGCGCGAGCGCCGAGCCCGCCGAGCGCGCCGACGATCCCCGCGCCCAGCCCGAGGTCGGCGAAGTCGACGCCCTCGACCTCCCGCGCGACGGGAGTCGCGTCGAGGCGCTCGTGCACGACGTCGTCGGATGCGCCCGGCTGCGCCGCCCGCGACGGGTAGTAGGTGGAGTCGACCCGGCCGTCGACGCGGGCGCGGTCGATCCTGGGCGCGTCGTCGCGGCCCTCGCGGGCGCGATGCTGCGCGGCACGGTCGTCGCGGCGCGCGCGGTCGTCGCGGCGCGCGCGCTCGTCGAGGAGCGCACGGTCGTCGCCGATCGAGCGGCCGATGGGGCGCGCACGCTCGTCGCCCCGCGCGGCGTCCCGGCGCCCGGCGCCCGCACGGCCCGCCTTGAGGTCGCGGTACGACGTGCCCGCCTCGGGACCGCGAGGCTCGCGCGCCCGATCGCGGGCGCGGTCGCGGATGGGGTCGCGACCGGCGGCGCGTCGCTCGACCGCCGCGCGTCGCGCCTCCCGGTCGCCACGCGGCGCGGCGTGGCCGTGCCGCTCGCCGCCGCGACCGGAGCCGCGCACGCCGCCGTCCCGATCGCGGTCCCCGCGTCGTCCGCGGGCGCCGTGCTCGTCGCGCGCGCCGTGGTCGTCGCGCCCGCCATGGCCGCGCTGCTCGTCGCGCTCGACGCTGCGCTGCCACCGCTTCGGCTTCTCGCGCGGCTCCCAGCTCGGTCGCGACGGATCGCGCTGCGGGCGGGCCGAGCGCCCGCGTCCCGCATCGCCGCGCGCGCCGCCGCGGCCAGCGTCCGATCGACCCCGACCGGCACGGTCGTCTCCCCCGCCGCCGCGGCGACGGTCGGGCTCGCGCTGCGGACGCGGCATGGTGCTCGCTCTCGTGGGTCGACTCGCGGGCGCGGGATGCCGCGCGCGCGTGGAGCATCCACGCTACGGCATGGGCGGGAGGCGGACGGATGCGTCAGACGGGATCGTGCTCGCGGCGGCCGCCGCGCATGACCGAGGGCGTCCAGCGCTCGCCGTCGTGCCAGCGCACGTCGGAGCGCCCCCACGGGTCGGGGTACCAGCCCTGCGGCTGGCGGCTCGCCGCGGCGCGCTCCGCCTCGTGACGGTCGCGCTCGGCGCGCGCGAAGTCCTCGAACTCCCGCGGCGTCGGGATGGCGGGCGCCGTGCGATCGCCGTCGACGCGGTCGCGGCCGTAGACGTCGCGCCGCACGACGGGCTGGTGGCCGAAGGCCGGCTGGCCCTCCGTGCCCATGGGCGGATGCGCCGGCGCACCGGGGCCGAAGGCCGACGGCGCACCCGAGGCGGGCGGCGGCCCGACCTGCGGAGGAGGGACGCGCGGTCCCGGTCGCTGCGCGAAGGCAGGCGCATCGACTCCCGGCTGGGCTGTCGCCGCGGCACCGCCCGCCTGCCACGGCTGCTGCGGCCCCGGCGCGTGCTGCCCGGCCGTCCGCATCGGCACGACGGGCGGCTGCGGCTGCGGCTGCGGCTGCACGGATGGCTGGCCCGGCCCGGCTCCGAGGGGTGCCGCCGGCTGCCAGCCGCCCTGCGGTCCTGCGCTCGGCGGCGCCTGCTGCGGCTGCTGCGACCCGGACTGCGGCGGCACGCCCTGCTGCGCAGGCGGCGCGAAGGGCGACGGCTGCGCCCACGTCGGGGCCGCCGACGGCACGGTGGGCGGGGCGGCCGGTGGGCGCGCCTGCTGCGCCCCGGGCTCCACGACCGCACCCTGCACCTGGCCGAACGAGGGCGCGCTCGACGGCGGCGGACCGACGACCGGGACGGAGCCCGTCGAGCCGATCGAGGGCCCGACGGGTGGCACCGACGGCGTCGGATGCGGATGCGGGGACCGCTGCGGTGCAGCGACGCCGGGGCTCGCCTGCGAGGGAGCCTGCCCGCCCGACGCCTGCGGCCCGCCCCACGGTGCGGCAGCGGCGGCATCCGCGCCCGCCTGCGCCTGCGCGACGGGCGTGAGCGGCCGCTGGTCGCGAGCCGCGTAGTACGCCATCGCCGCGTCGGCCGGCCACTGGCCGTCGACGCGCAGCGTCGAGGGCTGGCCGGGCTGCGCCGGCGGGGAGAAGGAGATGCGCGTGCCCGTCTCGGGCAGGACGCGCACCGTGAGGACCGCGCCCTCGCGACCGCCCGCGACGGGCGCGACCGAGATCGTCACGCGGTGGTCGCCCGGCGGCACCTCGAACGTCGTGTCGCCCCAGTCGAGGCGCGCGCCGAGGCCCGCGACCTCGAGCGTCGGGGGCTGGGCGAAGCGATCGGCGCGCCCGCCGGGCGGCTGGCTGTGCACGATCAGGAAGCTGGGCATGTCGTCCTCCACGAGACGGACTGCCCTCACTCTCCCAGCCCCGCTCGTACGCAGCCTGTGAGGCGCCTCTACGAGGACGCGCGCAGCTCCGAGCGGACCTGGGCGCGCGTGCCGCGACCGCGGCGCACGCGGCGACGCTCGATCGACCCCTCGACGAGGAGGTACAGCGCCGGCAGTACGACGAGCGTCAGCAGCGTCGACGAGATGAGCCCGCCGATGACCACGATCGCGAGCGGCTGCGAGATGAAGCCGCCGTGGCCCGTGATGCCGAGCGCCATCGGCACGAGCGCGAACACGGTCGCCGCCGCGGTCATGAGCACGGGCCGCATCCTGCGCTCCGCGCCGTGCGCGAGCGCCTCCCGCACGCCGAGGCCCCGATCGCGGTACTGGTTCACGAGGTCGACGAGCACGATCGCGTTCGTCACGACGATGCCGACGAGCATGAGGACGCCGACCATGGATGCGACGCCGAGCGGCACGCCCGTGATCACCTGCATGAGGATGGCGCCGGTCGCCGCGAACGGCACCGACACGAGCAGCAGCAGCGGCTGCAGCAGGCTCTTGAACGTCGCGACCATGACGACGTACACCAGCAGCACGGCGATGAGCGCGGCGATGCCGAGCTGCGTGAACGCGTCCTCGATGTCGGCGGCCGCACCGCCGACGGTCGCCGTGGCGCCGTCGGCGAGGTCCGCGCCGTCGATCGCGTCCTGCACCGCGGCACCGACGCCGGCGACGTCCTCGGTCGCGGGCGTGACCGTGACGGTCGCCGTCCGCTCGCCGTCGAGCGTCGCGATGCTCACGGGGCCGAGCGTCTCCTCGACGTCGCCGAGGTCGTCGAGCGTGCGGATGCCGGCGGCGGTCGGGATGGCCACCTGCCGCAGCGCGTCGATCGTCGTGACGTCCTGCGACGGCGCGAGGTAGATGCTCACGACCGATCCGTCGAGCTGGATGTCGCCGACGGGCACGGGCTGCACGGCCTGCGCCACGAGGCCGGCGACCGCGGCCTCGGTGAGCCCGGCGTCCGCCGCCGCCTGCCGGTCGATCGTGACCTGCACGATGGGCTGCGCTGCCTCGAGGCTGTCCGTCGTCGCCGCGACGCCGTCGAGGTCGGCGACCGCGTCGCGCACCGCCTCGGTGGCGGCGACGAGCTCGTCCTCCGTCGGTGCCGAGACGTCGACGGTCACGTCGCTGCCGCCGAAGCCGCCTCCGGCCTCGGCCACGGTCGTCTCGCCGGGCTGGTCGGCGAGCACGTCGCGCATGCGCTCGACGAGCGCGGGCATGTCGGCGTCGTCGGCGGCGGTGATCGAGTACGACACCTCGCTCGACCCGCCGCCGCCGAAGCCGAAACCCGCGAGGGCGCCGGCGCCCTGCGACACCGTCGCCTGCACGATCGCGACGCCGTCGAGCTCCTCGAGCGCGGCGCTCGTCGCGGTGGCGGCGTCGAGCCGGGACTCGAGCGAGGCACCGGGCTCGAGCGTCTGCGTAGCGCGGACCGTCGTCTGCCCGGTGTCGCCGAGGAAGTTCACGGCCATGAGCGGCGTGAGCGCGATGCTGCCGCCGAGCACCGCGACGGCACCGACGAGCACGACGACGGGATGCCGCAGCACCCAGCCGAGGATGGGACGGAACCCGAGGCGCAGGCGGCCGGGCGCCTCCTCGTCGTCGGCGGGCACGGCGGCGGGCGGCTCGGCAGCGGGCGCCGGCTCGGGCGCCGCGGTCGACGAGGCGTGCGGGTGCAGGACTCGCTGGAGCAGCGAGCGGCGCGGCGCGGGCTCGGCGGTCGTCGGCGGCTCGGCCGGGGCGTCCCTCGTCGCGTCGTCGTCCGCGCCGGCCCGCGCGAGCGCGGCGGGCGAGCCGGCCGGTGCGCGCAGCACCCAGTACGCCAGCACCGGGACGATCGTGAGCGCGACGAGCAAGGACGCGAGCAGCGCGATCGTGACGGTGAGCGAGAAGGGCCGGAACAGCTCGCCCGTGACGTCGGTGACGAACGCGAGCGGCAGGAAGACGATGACCGTCGTCACCGTCGACGCCGTGATGGCGCCCGCGACCTCGCGCACGCCGTCGAGGATCGCGCGGATGCGGGTCGGGGCGAACGCGAGATGGCGCTTGATGTTCTCGATCACGACGATCGAGTCGTCGACGACGCGGCCGATGGCGATCGTGAGGGCGCCGAGGGTGAGGATGTTCATCGTGTAGTCGGCCGCCCACAGCCCGATGAACGTGATGAGCACGCTCGTCGGGATCGAGATGGCCGTGACGAGCGTCGCTCGCACCGACAGCAGGAACACGAGGATCACGAGCACGGCGAACGCGAGGCCGAGCGCGCCCTCGGTCGCGAGCGCGTCGATCGACTGCTCGATGAAGGGCGCCTGGTCGAACACGACGGTGAGGTCGACGCCGCCGAGGTCCTCCGAGAGCCGGGGCAGCAGGTCCTGCACGAGGTTCGACACCTCGACGGTGTTCGCCGACTGCAGCTTCGTCACCGAGATGGAGATCGACTGCTCGCCGTTCACGATCGACACCGACGACGGCGGGTCGGCCTCGAGCGCGACGGATGCGACGTCGGCGATCGTGAGGCCGGGCGCCACGGGCAGCGCCGCGATCTCGTCGACCGACGTCAGCGCGCCGCCGATCTGCACGCTCAGCGTCTCGTCGCCCTCGTCGACCGTGCCGCCGGGCAGCAGCACGCCGTTGCCGTCGATGGCGTCGCCGATCGCCTGCCGCGTGAGCCCCGCTGCGGCGAGGGCCGCGTCGTCGGGCGCGATCGTGACGCGCTGCCCCTCGGCGCCGGCGAGCTCGGCGCCGCGCACGCCCTCGACGCGCTCGATGGCCGGGATGACGACCTGCTCGATCCGATCGACGAGCGCCGCCTCGTCCTCGCCGCGCGGCACGGCGATCTGCATGATCGGCAGGTCCGCGATCGAACCGGTCAGCACCGTGGGCGTCACGCCCTCCGGCAGCGTCTGCGCGATGCGGTTCACCGCCTGCTGCACGCGCTGCTCGGTCGTCGCGAGGTTGGTGCCGTACGTGAACGAGGCGACGACGGTCGAGGATCCCGTCGTCGACGTGCCGGTCGTCGACTCGAGGCCGGGCACGACCTGCAGCGCATCCTCGATGGGGCCCGTGACGTCGCCGTCGACGATCTCGGCGCTCACGCCCGGGTACTGCGACGAGACGACGACCTGCGGCAGCGTGACGTCGGGCACGAGCTCGGTGCGCAGGCTCGTCAGCGCGACGCCGCCGAAGATCGCGACGCAGATCGTGACGAGGGCGACGAGCGCGCGGTTGGCGAGGCTGGCGACCGAGAGCAGATGCACGCCTCCATGATCCTCGCCCGCGGCTGGGCGCGTCGTCCTCCCTCGGTACCGTCCTCGCGTGGTAGCGGCGCCCCGCGTGCCGGGATGCGCACGTCAGCGGATCGAGGGGTCCGCATGCGGGATCGGCGATCCGCTGCGGTGCGCATCGCCCTCAGGAGGGACGTGAGGAGCCGTGGACGACGGCCCGGATGCGCTCGGGCACCGTCTCGTCGGTGAGGGAGGTCGTGTCGCCGAGCGCCCTGCCGTCGAAGACGTCGACGAGCAGCCGGCGCATGATCTTGCCCGAGCGCGTGCGGGGCAGGTCGGGCACGACGACGACGTGCCGCGGCTTCGCGACGGGACCGATCGCCTCGGCGACGTGCTCGCGCAGCGCGGTCGCGAGGGCGTCGACGTGCCCGTCGCGCCCGCCGACGCCGGGCTCGTGGCCGCGTGCGGGGGTGACGAACGCGCAGATGGCATGTCCGGTCAGCGCGTCCTGCACGCCGACGACCGCGGCCTCCCCGACGGCGGGGTGCGCGACGAGCGCCGACTCGACCTCGATGGTCGAGAGGCGGTGGCCCGAGACGTTGATGACGTCGTCGACGCGTCCGAGCACCCAGATGTCGCCGTCGGCGTCCCAGGCGGCGCCGTCGCCCGAGAAGAACGCGCCCTGCTGCCAGAACCGCGACCAGTAGGCGTCGCGGTACCGCTCGGGATCGCCCCACACGGTGCGGGCGAGCCCCGGTCCGGGCCGGTCGACCACGAGGTAGCCGCCGGAGCCGTACGGCACCGTCTGCCCGAGCTCGTCGACGATGCGCGCCGAGACGCCGGGCAGCGGCCGCGTCGCCGAGCCGGGCTTCAGCGTCGACGCGCCCGGCAGCGGAGCGAGGATCGCGGCGCCGGTCTCCGACTGCCACCACGTGTCGACGATGGGCGCCGTGCCTGCGCCGACGTGCTCGCGGAACCACATCCACGCCTCGGGGTTGATCGCCTCGCCCACCGAGCCCAGGAGGCGGATGGTCGAGAGATCCCACTCCCCGGCGTGCGGCCCCGACGCGAACCCGTCGGGGAACCACGTCATGAGCGAGCGCACCAGCGTCGGCGCGGTGTAGTACGTCGTGACGCCGTAGCGCTCGATGATCTCGAGGTGCCTGCCCTTGTGACCGGCATCGGGCACGCCCTCGTAGAGCACCTGCGTCGCGCCGTTCGAGAGCGGGCCGTAGATCGCGTACGTGTGCGCCGTGACCCAGGCGAGGTCGGCGGTGCACCAGTGCACGTCGTCCGGCTTGTGGTCGAAGGCCGCCCAGTGCGTCCACGACGCCTGCGTCAGGTAGCCGCCCGTCGTGTGCACGAGCCCCTTGGGCCGGCCGGTCGTGCCCGAGGTGTAGATGACGAAGAGCGGATGCTCCGCGTCGAACGCGCGCGCCTCGTGCTCGTCGGATGCCGCGTCGAGCGCCTCGTGCCACCACACGTCGCGCCCGGGCGTCCACGGCACCTCGGGCGTCGCGTCGCCCGTGCGGCGCACGACGAGGACGTGCTCGAGGGATGCGACGCCCGCAGCCGCGCGGTCCATGCGGTCCTTCACGAGCACGGCCTCGCCGCGTCGATGCTGCCCGTCGCTCGTCACGAGCACCTTCGCACCGAGGTCCTCGAGCCGGAAGCGCACCGCCTCCGCGCTGAAGCCGCCGAAGACGAGGGAGTGCACGGCGCCGATGCGCGCGATCGCGAGCGTGACGACGAGGGTCTCGACGAGCGGCGGCAGCACGACCACGACGCGGTCGCCCGAGCCCACGCCGAGCGCCTCGAGCGCGTTCGCCGCTCGGGCGACCTCGCGCTGCAGCTCGGCGTAGGTCACGGTACGGCGGTCGCCGGGCTCGCCCTCGAAGTGCGTGGCGACGCGGTCGCCGTGCCCGGCGTCCACGTGCCGGTCGACGCACTGCACGGCCGCGTTCAGCGTGCCGCCGGCGAACCACGTCGCGGCGGGCACCGTCAGCGCAGGCGTGCCGTCGGGGTTCGTCGCACCGGTCGGCTCGGCGGGGCGCCAGGTGCGGACCGTCTCCCACGGCGTCGCCCAGTCGAGCCGCTCGGCTGCCGCGGCCCAGAACGCGTCCGGGTCGGCTGCCGCCGCATCCCAGACCTCGGGCCCGACGTTGGCCGTCGCTGCGACGTCCGCCGGCGGCGGGAAGGATCGCGTCTCGAGCCGCAGAGCGTCGAGCGCGCTCACGACCAGCGCCTCGCAGCCCAGCGCTGCACGAGTGCGAGGACGGAGTCGGTGAGCTTGCCGGCGACGGCGAGCAGGATGATCGCGAGCAGGATGTGGTCGACGCGGCCGTTCGCCTGGCCGCGCGAGAGCAGGAAGCCGAGGCCCATCGACGCCCCGAGCAGCTCGGCGGCGACGAGGAACAGCCACGCCTGCACGAGGGCGAGCCTGAGCCCCGTGAAGACCGCGGGCAGCACCGACGGCAGCTGCACCGTGACGAAGGTGCCGAGGGTGCGCCTGCCGAACGCGCGCGCGACCTCGACGAGGTTCCGGTCGACGTGATGGAGTGCGAGCGAGACGGTCGTGAAGACGGGGAAGAACGCGCCGATGGCGACGAGGATGACCTTCGACTGCTCGCCGATCTGGAACCACACGATGAGCAGCGGCACCCACGCGAGGCTCGGCACGGCGCGCACGACGCCCAGGACGGGTCCGAGGAGCGACTCGAAGAGTCGCGAGAGCCCGACGAGACCGCCTGCGACGAGGCCGAGCGCAGCGCCCGCGGCGAAGCCGACGAGCACCCGCTGCAGCGAGATGGCGGCGAAGCGGCCCAGCTCGCCGCGCTCGGCGAGGTCGACGCCCGCCTCGAGCACCGCGAGCGGGCTCGCGAAGCGGTACGGCGGGACGATCGCGGCGCCGGGGATCGTGAGCGCCCACCAGACGACGAGGAGCACGAGCGGGATCAGCGCGCCGAGCGTCACGCGCACGGCGGGGTTCGCGAGCGCACCGCGACGCGGACGCCGCCGCTCGCGAGCGCGGTCGCCGTCCGACCCCGCCCCGATCACGGAGGCGGGAGTCGCCGCGAGGAGCGCCGGCTCGGTCATCCGGCGTCGACCGCCGTCTGCGCGAACTGCGGGGCGAGCAGGGTGTCGAGCGCCGCGTCGATCGCGTCCTGCGAGGCGACGTCGCCGATCTCCACCTGGATCGCGCCGATGGGGCGCAGCACGTCGAGCAGCGCGTCGCCGGGCACGCCCGACACGTCGAGACCCTCGCGCTCGTCGATGACGACCTGCGCGACCGAGAGGTCGATCGCGGCGGCGTCGGCGAGCAGCTGCGCCATCTCGTCGGGGTTCGCGAGCGCCCACTCGCGCGCCTGCTCGTAGAGGTCGACCACGGTCTGCACGAGCTCGGGGTCGCGCTCGATGACCTCCTGAGACGCGTTCAGCACCGAGTACGAGTTCAGCGACAGGTCGGTGGCGAGGATCGTCGCGCCGGCGGCCTCGGCGGTCGCCGTGATGGGGTCGAGCCCCGCCCACGCGTCCACCGAGCCGCCCTGCAGGGCCGCCCAGCCGTCGGCGTGCGCGAGGTTCTCGACGGTGACGTCGTCGATCGACAGCCCCGCCTGCTCGAGCGACTGCACGAGGAAGAAGTACGGGTCGGTGCCGAGCGCTGCGGCAACGGTGCGTCCCTGCAGCTGCTCGACCGACGTGATGTCGGATCCGGCCGGCGTCACGATCGAGGCCCACTCGGGCTGCGCGACGACGGTGACGATCTGCTGCGGGGCGCCGTTGGCGCGCGCGAGCAGCGCGGCCGAGCCCGCCGTCGAGCCGAAGTCGATCGCGCCCGAGCGCAAGGCCTCGTTGGCGGCCGACGACCCGAGCGACTGCACCCACTCGACGTCGTAGCCCGCGTCCTCGAGCCATCCTTGGTCGCGGATGACGATCGAGAGCGGGTTGTACGTCGCCCAGTCGATGGCGACGGTCGTCGTGCCGCCGTCGGCGGCGCCGGACTCGGCGGGAGCGTCCTCGCCGGCGACGCATCCGGTGAGGGCGACGAGCGCGGCGGTTGCGCCTGCCGCGAGGGCGGCGAGGCGGGAGGTGGTCGTGCGTGCCATGGGGGTTCTCTCGGGTGCTGGGGAGGGAGGGGACGGATCAGTGGGCGTGGCGGTCGATGCCGAGGCCCGCGAGCAGGTCGGCGCGCAGCTCGGCGAGCTCGGCGGAGCCGCGGTCGCGCGGTCGGTCGCCCGGCACCGTGACGATCTGCTGGATGCGGGCGCCGGCGCGATCGGGGTCGGTGCCGAGCAGCACGACGCGATCGGCGAGCTGGAGCGCCTCCTCCACGTCGTGCGTCACGAGCAGGACCGTCGTCGGCGCGGCGCCCAGCACGCCGAGCAGGAGGTCCTGCATGCGCATGCGGGTGAGGGCGTCGAGCGCACCGAACGGCTCGTCGAGCAGCAGGACGCCGGGGTCGCGCGCGAGGGCGCGGGCGAGGGAGGTGCGCTGCGCCATCCCGCCGGAGATCGCGCGCGGCCGATGGGCGGCGAAGTCCGCGAGCCCGACGAGCTCGAGCAGCGCCGCGACCCGCGCACGGCCGGCGTCCTTCGCGATCGAGGCGGGGAGGCCGTAGGCGACGTTGTCGGCGACGGTGCGCCACGGCAGCAGCCTGGGCTCCTGGAAGCCGATCGCGACGCGGTCGTCGATGCCGCGCACGACGTGGTCGTCGATCGTGACGGCGCCGGCCGTCGGCGCGTCGAGGCCGCCGACGATGCGCAGGAGCGTCGACTTGCCCGAGCCCGAGGCGCCGAGGATCGCGACGATCTCGCCGGGGGCGACGTCGAGGTCGACGCCGTCGAGGACGGGCCGGTCGCCGAAGGCGCGAGCGAGACCGGCCACGCGCACCGCGGCCGGCGTGGAGCGTCCGAGCGACAGCCCAGCGAGGCGGTCGCCGAGCTCGAGTGCTGCCACGGTGGCCTCCTCCCGACGCTGCCGACGGTACGGAAGGCGGCGGATCATCGCATGTCCGCCGGTCATGCGTCGTAACAGAGGGGCTGCGTGACGGTGGCGACCCCTCGACGCCGGTCGAGGAGCGCGCGAACGCAGCTCCCAGCTGGTCGCGGAGCGGGCGAGCGCAGCGAGCACGCGTCACGAGACCCGCCGTCCGTGTGGAGCGTCTCGATGCGCGACGTCCTGGCCGTGACTCGGGTCTCGTGACGGCTCCTCGCTGCGCTCGGGGCCTCCTCGACCAGCTGAGGGCGAGCGCCTCGACGACGGTGGTGTCGTCGCGAGAGGTGCCGCCTACGCGCGCCCCGCCGCGAACGCCCGCATCGCATCCGCCGCGTACTCGGCAGCCTCGGGCCCGCCGTACGCGGCGGCGAAGCGCTCGTCGGCGACGTACAGGTCGGCGAGGCCGACGAACGCCTCGACCTCCGGCTCCCGCTGCCAGCTCGCGGCGATCCACCGCCAGTGCCGTGCCACGAGGGCCTGCACCTCGGCCCCGTCGACCGGCAGGCCCGCCGCGCGCGCGTCGGCGTAGCCAGCGACGAGGTCGACGTGCTCCTGCTGGAAGGCGGCCCTGCCCTCCTCGCCGAGCCCGCGCCACCACGCCTGCCCGGAGCGCCACGCCTCGACGCCCCAGCGCTCGGTGACCTCCGCCTCGTACCGCCGCTGGTCGAATCCGTCGAATGCCGCATCCGCGTCCATGACGCCGTCCTCCCTCGTCGCCGTGACCGTGTGCTCCACGGCACGGATCTGCCGATCGATGCGATCGCGCTCCTCGCGCAGCCATCGCAGGTGGTGGCCGAGCGCCTCCTCGTCGTCGGCGCCGGCGAGCGACTCGCGGATCGCGGCGATGCCGACGCCCAGCTGCCGCAGCAGCAGGATGCGCTGCAGCCGCGCGAGCGCACGGGCGTCGTAGTACCGGTAGCCATTGGCACCGACGCGGCTGGGCTCGAGCAGCCCGACGTCGCCGTAGTGGCGCAGGGTGCGCGAGGTCACGCCGGCGAGGCGTGCCAGCTGCTGGATCGACCACTCCTCCATGGCGACCACGGTAGGAGTTGACGCAGCGTCAAGGTCAAGCGGAGCGGCACGACGTGGTCGCGCCGCGATCGTCGACCCCGCGAGGCGTCGACTCGAGCGTCAGCGTGCGGACGCCTGCGCTCCGAGCACCTCGTCGACCCACGAGACGAGCTCGCGCAGGCCGGCGTCGAGCGGCACGGTCGGCGTCCAGGCGAGCACCGACTCGGTGCGGGACGTGTCGGCCCACGCGTGCCGCACGTCGCCGTGCCGGAAGTCGCCGGACACGACGGGCGTCGGCGAGCCGTACGCCTCGGCGATGACGCAGGCGACGTGCTCGACCGTCGCGTACTCGCCGGAGCCGACGTCGAGCGTCTGCACGCCGGGCGTCGAGGTCGCGAGCGCGGCGCGCATCGCGGCCACCACGTCGGAGACGTGCACGAAGTCGCGGCGCACCAGGCCGTCCTCGTAGAGCGGGATCGCCCGACCCTCGCGGGCCATGCGGCAGAAGAGCGGGAGGATGCCCGTGTACGAGTTCGTGAGCGATTGGCCGACGCCGTAGACGTTCTGCAGGCGCAGCACCGTGAGCGGCACGTCGTGGGCGACGCACCAGGCGGCGAGCAGGTGCTCCTGCGCGAGCTTCGTGGCGCCGTAGACGCTCACGGGATCGGGATGCACGAGGTCGGCGCGCATGGCGACGGGCTCGGCGCCCGCGAAGTCCCACTGGCCGGCCGACAGCTGCTCGACGCCGCGCTGGCCCGGGTAGCGCAGCTCGCCGTCGAAGGACCAGGCGCCCTCGCCGTACACGGCGCGCGACGAGGCGAGCACGATGCGGTCCGGTCGAGCGGAGGCCGCATCGAGGGCCTCCGTGAGCCGCGTGGTGCCGACGACGTTGGCGAGCGCGTGACGCGACGGCTCGGCGAGGGACTGCCCGGTGCCGGTCTCGGCCGCGAGGTGCACGACGTCGAGGCGTCCCGCGTCGCGCAGCGCCCCGACGACCTCGGTCCACGCCGCCGCGTCCGCGACGTCGCCGACCACGAGCTCGACGCCCTCGGGCAGCTGCGGTGCCGTCGCGTGCACCTGCGGCAGCAGCGAGTCGAGCACGACGACGCGGTCGTACTGCCCGAGCGTCTGTCGCAGGAGCTCGGTGCCGATGAATCCGGCACCGCCCGTCACCAGGCACGTTCGCTGCACCGCAGCCTCTCTCTCGTCGTCGCGTCGCGCTCCGTCCCACGTCGACGGCGCCGATCGCCGTCCGCCAGGATACCGACGCGCGGATGCGGCGGCCTCCCACGCCGCGCCGCCTCGAGCATCCCTACCGCACGGTGCCGTTCAGCACGAGCACGAGGTCGCCGGGCACGACGACGCCGTTCGAGATCGTGACGAAGGAGTCCTGCTCGGGGTTCAGCTGCACGAGCACCTGACCGCCCTCGTCGTTCTCGTCCGCGGTGAGGCGCAGCGTGTACGTCTCGCCCGCGTCGAGGTCGAGGTCGCCGGTGTCGAAGGTCGTCAGCCCGACCTCGAGCGTGTTGACCGGCGCCATGCCCGTGTACACGGCGCTGCCGTCGGAGCCCAGCAGCTCGACCCGCAGGGTCGAGACGTTGACCCAGACCACCTCGCCCGCGTCGAAGCCGATCTCCATGCCCGTCACCGAGAGGTCGGCGTCGAAGACCATCTCCTGCTCGACGACGCTGCCGGGCAGCAGCAGGTCGGTCGTGTCGTTCACCGGCTCGACCGTCTGCGACGCCGACGTGTAGACGACGGAGCGTGCCGGCACCACGTACGTCGCGACGATGAGCGCGAGGAAGGCCGCGAGCACGCCGAGCCTCACGAGCACGAGGGAGCGGGGGATGCGCTCGACGTTCGGCATGCCCTCGAGGAACGACCGTCGCGGGTAGTTCAGCACGAGCGTCGCGACGAAGCACGTGATGGCGAAGGCGACGAGGAACGGCACGCGCTCCCACGTCACGTCGCCCGGCCACATGTCCTGCACCGAGTACCAGCGCTGCGGGTCGGCGCGCGGCACGACCTGCCCGAACACGAGGTTGTCGACGAGGCCCCCGTACGCGATCCAGCCCAGCAGCGCGTAGGCCGCGATGAGCGCGAGCCCCGTGAAGGTCTCGAGCAGGGTGTTGAGCACGAGGAAGCGGGGGTTGAGGAAGATGATGAGCACGCTGAACGGCGCCGCGAGCATGATCCAGTACGGATTGATCGGCACGAGCACGCAGAAGCCCAGGAAGGCTACGAGGGGCAGGTAGATCGCGAACGCGATCCGCTCGCGATCGTCCGCGACGCGCTTGGCGTAGGCGAAGATCACGAGGCCGACCATGAGCCCGACGAAGAGCGACGCCGTGATGCCCGAGTGCCAGTCGAAGCCGACGTAGAGCAGCCGGTCGAGCATGTCGTCGGTGAACCGGCCCGTGGAGGTCTCGTAGGCGAGGTCGCCACGGTAGAGCAGCTTGCAGGCGAGCAGACCCAGCATGCCCACGACGAGCTGGCCGATCGCGGGCAGCACGCGCTTCTCGCGCAGCAGGATCAGCGGGATGAACACGAACACCGCGAAGAGCTTCATGGTGTTCGCGGCGAGGAACCACAGCAGGAAGGAGCGCGTGCGCCCCTGCATGAAGGCGTGGATGCCCAGCAGCATGAAGGCGACGGAGATGACGTCGTACTGCACGATCACGACGACGGGCACGAAGGCCGCCATCGAGCCGATGAGGAAGAAGCCCGCCCATCGCGATCGCTGCCTCGAGAGGCCGGCCGTGCGGGCGATGTCGACGACCGTCTTCGCCGCGAGCAGCAGGAAGACCAGCATCATGCCCTTGACCCACAGCAGCGCCGGGATCGAGTCCACGTAATCGAAGCCCGTGGCCTGATGGATGAGCCAGATCGGCAGGTTCCAGATGGCGAAGACGAGGTAGACGGGCACGTCGTAGACGGCCGGGTGGCCGGACTGCGTCTGATCGATCGCGATCTGGTAGAAGTCCTGCAGTCGGCCCGCGAAGATCGCATCGAGCAGGGTGAGCGAGTGGTCGAACGTCGCGCTGACGTCCGCGTAGACGAACGTGAGGAACGCGAAGACCGTGATCGCGCCGAGCAGCAGCCACTCGACGAGCCCGGGCTGCTCGGTCCGCTGGAACCAGCGGCCGGCGCGACTCGTGCTCACGACATCCACGCCCCGACCGACGAGGGCGGCGACGCGCGCCTGCGCGTCGTCGAGCGCCCGGCCGACGCGTCCCGGCGCTCGCCGCTCCCGCGACCGGCGCGCGTCGCCGGCGTCATCGGCATCCGTGCGCACGGTCGCCACGCCCGCGTCGCCGCTCTCGCGGTCGTCCGCCTCCTGCGTCGTCATCCCTCGCTGCCCTCTCGTCCGTGCGGGCAGCATCGCGCCCATGAGGCATCCTGTCTCAAGATGCTGCGACGCATCCGCGCCGCGGGCGGCATCGCCCGCGGACTCCGCTACCGCGTCGTGCCGTCGAGCACGAGCACGACGTCGCCCGACACCACGACGCCGTTCGACGTCGTGACGAAGGAGTCCTGCTCCGGGTTCAGCTGCACGAGCAGCTGCCCGCCGGCGTCGCTCTGCCCCGCGGTGAGGCGCAGCGTGTACGTCTCGCCGGCCTCGAGCTCGAGGCCGCCCGTGTCGAAGGCCGTGAGGCCCACGCCGAGGGTGTTCACGGGCGCGGAGCCCGTGAAGACCGCGGTCCCGTCCGGGTCGAGCAGCTCGACGGTGACGGCGGCGATGTTCAACCACGACACCTGCGCGTCGAAGCCGACCTCGAACTGCGACACCTCGATCGTGTCGTCGAAGACGAGCTCCTCCTCGACGACGTTGCCGGCGACGAGCAGGTCCGTGGGATTCGCCACGGGCGTGCTCGACGTCGACGTGTACGCGACGGGGCGCGCGGGGACGAGGTACATCGCGAAGAGCAGCCCCATGAAGCCCGCGATCGCGGCGAGCCGCACGAGGACGACCGTGCGCGGCACGCGCTCGACGTTGGGCATGCCGAGCACGAAGGCGCGGTTCGGGTAGTTGACGACGAGCGCCACGATGAGGCACGCGACGAGGAAGCCGACGATGAACGGCAGCAGCCCGCTGAGCCCGACGCCCGTGAGCAGGGCCTGCAGCGACGCCCACCGCTGCGACCCAGCGGGTGGCACGAGCCCACCGAAGATCAGGTCGTCGAAGATCCCCGCGTTGTACATCGAGAAGCCGACGATGCCGTACGTGATGAGCAGCACGAGCCCGACCGCCGTCTCGAGCAGCGTGTTGAAGACGAGGAACCGCGGGTTGAGGAAGATGATGAGCACCGCGAACGGCGCGACGAGCGTGATCCAGTACGGGTTGAGCGGCACGAGGATGCAGAACCCGAGGAAGGCGACGAGCGGGATGTAGATCGCCAGCGCGATCCGTTCGCGGTCGCTCGTGACGCGCTTGAGGTACGCGAAGACGACGAGGCACACCATGAGCACGACGAACGCGGGCACCGTGACGCCCGAGTGCCAGTCGAAGCCCGAGATCGTGAGTCGGTCGAGCATGTCCGTCGTGAAGCCGCCGGTGGAGATCGCGTACGCGAGGTCGCCGCGGTAGAGCAGCTTGCAGGCGAGCAGCCCGAGCATGCCGACCACCAGCTGGCCGGCCGCGTGCACGAGGCGCTTCTCGCGCAGCAGGATGAGCGGGATGAAGACGAACACCGCGAAGAGCTTCATGGTGTTGGCGGCGAGGAACCACAGCAGGAACGCGCGCGTGCGGCCGCGCATGTACGCGTGGATGCCGAGGAGCATGAGCGCGACCGAGACGATGTCGTACTGCACGATGACGAGCACGGGCACGAACGCCGCCATCGAGCTGACGAGGAAGAAGCCCACCCACCGCGATCGCTGGCGCGTGAGGCCCGCGGTGCGTGCGATGTCCACGACCGTCTTCGCCGCGAGCACGAGGAAGAAGACCATCATCGCCTTGAGCCACAGCTGGGCTGGCACCGAGCTCAGGTAGTCGAAGCCCGTGAGCTGGTGGATGACGTAGGTCGGCAGGTTCCAGATCGCGAAGACCAGGTAGACCGGCACGTCGTAGACGGCGGGATGGCCGAACGAGTTGTTGTCGATCGCGATCTGGTAGAAGTCCTGGATCCGTCCGGAGAAGACGGCGTCGAGGAAGTTCATCGAGTGCTCGAACGTCGCGCGCACGTCGCCGTAGAGGAACGTGACGAACGCGAGCACCGCGAGCGCACCGAGCAGCAGCCAGTCGACGACGCCGGGCTGCTCGGTGTTCTGGAACCAGCGACCCGGGCGGCTGCGGCGCACGGCCTCCCCGCCGCGGACGAGCGCGCCGCCCACGCGATCCTGCACGCGGTCGAGCGCGAGCCCGACGCGCCCCGGCTGCCAGGTCGACGGCGCCGCGGCGGTGGCGGCCGTCGTCGGCGCTGCGCCGGCGACCGTCGCGGGCGCCGCGTCGTCCGCCGTCGCGCCCTCGCGCTCGGCGGATGCCGGACGCGCCTGGTCGTCGGACGTGGGCGTCGCAGCCTCGGCCTCGTTCGCCTGCTCGCGTGCGCGATCGCGGTCTGCCGCGTCGTCCCTCGTCATGCGTCCGCGCCCTTCCCGGTGGTCTCTGCGACATCCTGCCTCGCCGGCGCCGCCTGCCTGCGCAGGCCGGGCCGCTCGATGAGCATCTTGCGCGCGATGAAGTTGTAGACGAGCACGACGGCCGTCGCGATGAGCTTCCCGACCTCCGGCCACGCGCCCAGCAGCTCGACCGAGAGGAACAGGATGAGCTGGTTCAGGCCGAGCGCGACGATGTTCAGCGCCACGTACAGCGCGAACTCCTTCGCGATCGAGCGGCCCGGCTGCGCCACGAACACGTACTTGAGCGTGAGCACGTAGTTGAGCACGAGCGAGATCGAGAAGGAGATGGTGCTCGCCAGGACGTACGGCACGCCCAGCACGGTGTGGAGCAGCAGGAAGAGCCCGTAGTCGACGCAGAAGGAGATGCCGCCGACCACGAGGAACTTCGCGAACTGGATGGCGAGCCTGCGCATCCTCGCACCGCGCGAGTCCTGCGCCGAGGCGGTGGGCGACGCCCCGGGAGCCGCAGCCATCAGGCCGACTCTGGACGCGGCCGCTCGGCCTCGCCCGCGGACTCGGCGGGCGCATCCGGCAGTCGGCCGAGCCGGCCGCCGCGGAGGTTGACCCACTCGCCCACGACGACGCGCGGCTTGCGGGTGATGCGGCCGTTGATGCTGAGGATGTACTCGCCCAGCACGCCGATGAAGAACAGCTGCACCGCGCCGAGCAGGTAGATGCCCACGGTCACGGACGCCTCGCCGACCTCGTAGCGCTCCCAGTCGATGAGCTTGTTCACGAGCACGAAGACGGCGACGCCGATGCAGATGATGCCGACGATGCCGGCGAAGAACGTGGCGAAGCGCATCATGAGCTTCGTCGACGCCGTCAGCCCCTGCATGGCGAAGTCGTAGTTCTTGAGGAAGTTGAAGTTCGACTTGCCGCGAGCGCTCTTGGCCTGGTCGTACTGCACGATCGCGATGTCGAGGCCGTACTCGGCGACCACGGCCTTGAAGAACGGCTGCACGTCGTCGATGTCCTTCAGGGTCTCGACGAACTCGCGGTCGTAGAGGCCGTAGCCGGTGAAGCGCGCGATCTGCGTCGTGTCCGACAGGTGGTGGATCGTCGTGTAGTAGACGCGGCGCAGGATCGTCATGAACCAGCCCTCGTCGCTCGAGCGACGCTGGCCGACGACGACCTTGTCGCCCTGCTCCCAGCGCTCCACGAACTCGGGGAGGTTCTCCGGCGGGTCCTGCAGGTCGCCGAAGAGCATGAAGGTCGCGTCGCCGCTGCCGTACGTCAGCGCGGAGAAGATGTTGCGGTGGAACCCGAAGTTGCGGGCGTTGAAGACGCCCTTCACGTGGGGGTCCTGCTTCGCGAGCCGCCGGATCGTGGCGCGCGTGCCATCGGTCGAGAAGTCGTCGACGAAGATGATCTCGTAGTCGTAGGCAGGGAGCCGATCGCGGAACACCGCGGTCACGCGGTCGACCATCTCCTCGACGCTACGTTCCTCGTTGTAGCTGGGGATGACGACGCTGATCGTCTTCCTGGGCACGGGCGCTCCTCGTCACGTCCTGCAGAGGCTCCCGCGGGTCGGAGCGCCAGCAGCCTACCAAAGCATCCGTGCGCGCTCGGCGGACGCGGCGCGGCGCCGCCCCGCGCGTCGTGGCGGTGGAGCCTCGGCGTGCGCTCGCCGCACGGCGTGCGCGCGGCGCCGTGGCGCAGGAGTAGCATCACGCGTCGTGACCTCGGACGAGCGCTCCCCGAAGCGCTGGATCATCGGCAAGCCGCTGCCGACCGAGCAGCTCGAGGGCGAGCTGCTGCCGAAGAAGGTCGCGCTGCCGATCTTCGCGTCCGACGCGCTCTCGTCGGTGGCGTACGGCCCGCAGGAGATGTTCCTCATCCTCACGATCGGCGGCCTCGCGCTGCTGTCGAACGCTCCCTACGTCGCGATCGCCGTCATGCTGCTCATCGCGATCGTCGTCGCGGGCAACCTGCAGATCGTCAAGGCGTACCCGTCGGGCGGCGGCGACTACGAGGTCGCGCACCGCAACCTCGGCCCGCGCGCCGGCCTCGTCGTCGCGAGCGCGCTCCTCATCGACTACGTCCTCACCGTCGCGGTGTCGGTCGCGTCGGGCGTCGACAACATCATCTCGGCGTTCCCGCAGCTCGATCCGTACCGCGTCGAGATCGCCGTCGGGTTCATCGTGCTGCTCGCCGCTGCGAACCTGCGCGGCGTCCGCGAGTCCGGTCGCGCCTTCGCGGTGCCCACCTACCTCTTCATCGCATCCGTCGTCGTGCTCATCGTCGTCGGCCTGGTGCAGACGCTGACGGGGAACGCTCCCGTCGCCGAGTCCGCGCAGTACACCGTGCAGACCGACTCGCTGTCGCAGGCGGCGATCATGCTGCTGCTGCTGCGCTCGTTCGCCTCGGGCTGCTCCGCGCTCACGGGCATCGAGGCCATCTCGAACGGCGTGCCCGCCTTCCGCAGGCCGAAGGTGCGCAACGCGCGCATCACGCTCGTGCTGCTCGGCGTCGTCTCGATGTCGCTCTTCGCCGGCATCACGATCCTCGGGCTGATCTCGCGCATCCACTACGCCGAGGACCCGTGCGACCTCGTCGGGTTCGCGAGCTGCGAGACGACGCCGCAGCCGTCCGTCATCGGCCAGCTGGGCGCCGCGGTCTTCGGCGACGGATCGCCGCTGTTCTACGTGCTGCTGGCCGCCACGGCGCTCGTGCTGCTGCTGGCCGCGAACACGGCGTTCAACGGCTTCCCGCTGCTCGGCTCGGTGCTCGCCAACCACGGCTACGCGCCGAAGGCGCTGCGCACGCGCGGCGACCGACTCGTCTACTCGAACGGCGTGATCGTCCTCGCGCTCGGGGCGACGTTGCTCATCGTCGCCTTCCAGGCGAACCTCAACCAGCTCATCCAGATGTACATCATCGGCGTCTTCGTGTCGTTCACGTTCGGGCAGTCCGGGATGGTCGTGCACTGGAACCGCATCCGGCGCGACCCGAAGCGCCGCGGCGAGTTCGACCCCGTCTCCTACGCCGTCAACGTCGTCGGCGCCATCGCCACCTCCATGGTGCTCGTCGTCGTCACGATCACGAAGTTCACGCACGGCGCCTACCTCGTCTTCCTCATCGGGCCCGTGCTGTGGGTGCTGATGTGGGCCATCCACCGCTACTACGCACGCGTGCGGAGCGAGATCGAGCCGGACGAGCACACGGTGTTCGGCGCGCGCGGCGACCACGCGATCGTGCTCGTGGGCGAGCTCACGAAGCCCGTGCTCAAGGCGCTCGACTACGCGATCGCGGCGCGCCACGAGTCGCTCGAGGCCGTGCACTCGGCGATCGACCCCGAGGCGGCGAAGCGGCTGAAGAAGGCGTGGATCCGGCAAAGCATCCACGTGCCCCTGCGCATCCTGCCGAGCCCCTACCGCGACGTCTCGCAGCCGGTCATCGACCACATCGAGGAGCGCCGCGTCGAGCACGGTCCCGAGATCGTCACGGTGTACATGCCGAAGTACGTCGTCGGCCACTGGTGGGAGCGGGTGCTGCACGGCCACAAGTCGCGGCGCGTGCGCCAGCGCCTCTCCCTCACGCACGGCGTCGCGGTCGCCCTCGTGCCGTGGCGCCTGCAGTCGGCGCGCCTGCTCGAGGAGCGCGAGGCGCGCCCGCTGCCCGGCGACGCCCGCCGCGGCACGGCGCGTCGACCGCGGCCCGTGACGCGGCAGCACCACTCCGGCCACCGCCGGTGAGGCGCGCCCTCCCCTGGCTCGCGGTGCTGGTCGGCGGCGCGCTCGGCACCGCGCTGCGCGCCGGCATCGACCTCGCGACGCCGAGCGCGCATCCGTGGCCGACCCTCGGCGTCAACGTCGCCGGCGCGCTCGCGCTGGGCCTGCTCGTCGCACGCGTCTGGCCGATCGCGCCCGAGTGGCTGCGCGCCGGGCTGGGCACGGGGCTCCTGGGCGGCTTCACGACGTTCAGCGCGCTCGCGCTCGTCGTCGCGCAGCGACCCGACGCCGAGGCGCTCGTCTACGCGGCCGCGTCGATCGTGCTGGGCATCGCGGCTGCGTGGCTCGGCCTGCGGCTCGGCGGCCGACCGCGAGCGGCCCTCGAGGTCGACGAGTGATCGCAGGGCTCGGCCTCCTCGTCGTGGCGCTCGCGGGCGGCCTCGGGGCGCTCGCGCGGTTCGCGCTCGCCCGGCTCGGGCATCCCGACCGCCTGCCCTGGCCGATCCTCGTGGCGAACCTCGTCGGCGCGTTCGTCGCAGGCCTCGCGACGAGCCTGCTCGCCGGGGACCCGCTGCTGCTGCTCGTCGTCGTCACCGGCTTCTGCGGCGGCCTCACGACCTTCTCGACGTGGATGGTCGAGACCGTGCAGCTCGCCGATCGGCGTCGCCTCGGCGCGGCGGTCGCGAACGTCGGCGGCACGCTCTTCGCGGGCGTCGCGCTCGCGGCGCTGGGCCTCGGGCTCGGCGCGCTCCTGCGTGCGGCGGGCTGACGGCGCTGCTGGACGCGTCCGGCGACGACGGCGGGTCTCGTGACGCGACGGCGCTGCGCGCCTGCGCTCCTCGACCGGCTGGATGGGACGCCCAGCCGTATCGAGCCGCTCACGCTGCAGCTGGTCGAGGAGGCCGCAGCCGCAGGCTGCAGCCGTCACGAGACCCCGGGACACGCCCGCCCGACGCGACCACGCGCGTGGCTGGGCAGGAGCCGCGGCCGCGTGGTCTCGTGACGCGTGCTCGCTGCGCTCGCGCGCTCCTCGACCGGCTGCTGGGAGACGCCGGCCCTGAGGATCAGCGTGCGAGGAGTCGGCGCACGAGACCCGCGACGAGGGCGGTGCGCTGCGGGAAGGCCGCGCGGACCGCGTGCTCGTGGTCGGCGTGCGCGCCACCGCCCCAGGGGCCGAGGCCGTCGAGCGTCGGGATGCCCGCACCCGCGGTGAAGTTGCCGTCGGACCCGCCGCCGACCGCCGTCTCGCGCAGCGGCTCGAAGCCGAGCTCGGCGGCGACGGCGGCCGCCTGCGTGTAGAGGTCGACGGCCATCGCCCGCTCGAGCGGCGGCCGGTTGATGCCCCCGTGCACGACGATACTCGCGCCCTCGACGGGCGAGGTCATCGCGCGGATGGCGTCGTCGACGCGCTGCTGCTCCCCCGTGGTCCAGGCGCGCACGTCGACGGCGATCCACGCCGAGGCGGGCACGGTGTTCGTCGTCGTGCCCGCCTGCAGCACCGTGGGGGTCACGCTCGTGCCCGCGGCGGCGTCTCCGAGGTCGGTGAGCGCGAGGACGGCGTGCGCGAGCGCGACGGCCGCGTTGACGCCGAGCTCGGGCTCGACGCCCGCGTGCGCGGCGCGGCCGACCAGCTCGAGCCGGTAGATCGACACGCCCTTGCGCCCCGTCTTCACCTCGCCGCCGTGGGCGGCGGCCTCGAGCACGAGCGCCGCCTGCGCCGTCGAGGCCTCGATGATGGGCCTCGACGTCGGCGATCCCATCTCCTCGTCGCCGGTGACGAGGAGGTCGACGCCGTCGAGGGCGGCGTCGCCGCCGCGCTCGCGCAGCAGCGCGAGCGCGTGGACGGCGATCGCGATGCCCGCCTTCATGTCGACCGTGCCCGGCCCGGACACGACCTCGCCGTCGACGAGCGGGATGCGCTCGAGCGTGCCGAGCGGCCACACGGTGTCGTGGTGGCACACGAGCAGCACGCGCGGCTCGCCCCACGTCGCCCGCACGTGCACGAAGCCGTCGATCGTCTGCTCCGTCACCGTGGCGCCGAGCCTGCGCTCGAGCAGCGCGCGAACGGCGTCGGCGCTGCGCCGCGAGGCCTCCGCATCCCGCGAGGGCGACTCGACCGCGCACAGGGCGAGCGTGTCGGCGACGATGGCGTCCACGCGGTCGTTCGCGGCGGATGCCAGCTCGTGCATGCGTGCTCCATCTCGATCCGTGGCGCATCGGGCTCGACGACACCGCCGTGCTACTCTGCCAGATGGCTTGCAAAGCGCGGTGGCGCGCGCGTATCGCCCGCACGTAGGATGCGGGCGTTCTCGGTTGGGGGTGCAGCATGGGTCGAGGTCGTCAGAAGGCGAAGCACACGAAGATCGCTCGTGAGCTCAAGGCCTACAGTCCGAACGTGAACTACTCGGCGCTCGAGCGCGAGATCGGCACGGCGCACCAGGACGACGAGTACGTCGACAAGTGGGCCGAGTACGTGCAGGACGACCGGGACGACGAGTACGAGGGCCGTAGCGCCTGACGTGACCTCCGTCTCCCGGCCGCTGCGCGACGACGCGATCGCGGCTCCGCTCGGCCCGCACGCCACGGGCACGGCCCCGGTCTTCGAGTCGCTGTCGGTGCTCGACCTCTTCAAGGTCGGCATCGGTCCCTCCTCGTCGCACACCGTCGGTCCCATGCGGGCCGCATGGGACTTCGTGCGCCTGCTCGACGTCGCAGGTCTGCGGAGCGCGACCGCCCGGCTGCGCATCGATCTCTTCGGCTCGCTGGGTGCCACGGGATCGGGCCACGGCACCGACACGGCGGTCATGCTCGGCCTGTCCGGCCACGCACCCGACACCGTTACGACCGACGAGATCGCCGCGACGCTCGCGGCGATCCGCGACGACCGCGCGCTGCTGCTCGCCGGCGAGCATCCCGTGCCGTTCGACGCCGCGACCGCCGTCGTCTTCCGCCCCCTCACGATCCGGCGCGAGCATCCGAACGCCCTGCGCATCACGGCCTACGACGCCGACGGCGAGACGCTGCAGACCCACGGCTACTACTCGATCGGCGGCGGCTTCGTCATGCGTCACGACGAGGGCGACGTGCTCGCGCCCGTGCCCGAGCCCGCCGAGGCGACCGGGGAGCTGCCGCTGCCGTTCTCGACGGCCGACCAGCTGCTCGCGCACTGCGTCGAGGGTCGCACGGTCGCGGAGGTCATGCTCGCGAACGAGTCGGCATGGCGGTCGGAGGCCGAGACGATCGCGGCGCTCGAGCACGTCTGGCAGGTCATGCAGGACTGCGTCGACGCCGGCATCCGCACCGACGGCATCCTGCCGGGCGGGCTCGACGTGAAGCGACGCGCGAAGGCCTGGCACGAGAAGCTGCTCGCGCGCGACGCCGCCGGCACCGATCGCCGCGACCTGCTCGAGGGCATGGAGTGGGTCAACCTCTTCGCGCTCGCCGTCAACGAGGAGAACGCGGCCGGCAATCGCGTCGTGACGGCGCCGACGAACGGCGCAGCGGGCATCATCCCCGCCGTCATGCACTACGCCGACCGGTACGTGGACCTCGAGGAGCGTCGACTGCCGTGGGCCGTGGAGTTCCTGCTCGTCGCGGGCGCGATCGGCATCATCATCAAGGCGGGCGCCTCGATCTCCGGTGCCGAGGTCGGCTGCCAGGGCGAGGTCGGCTCGGCGTGCGCCATGGCGGCGGCGGGCTTCGCCTCCGTCATCGGCGCGACGCCCGAGCAGATCGAGAACGCCGCCGAGATCGGCATCGAGCACAACCTCGGCCTCACGTGCGACCCGATCAAGGGCCTCGTGCAGATCCCGTGCATCGAGCGCAACGCCATGGCCTCCGTGAAGGCGATCAACGCCGCGCGCATGGCGAAGCACGGCGACGGCACGCACTTCGTGACGCTCGACACCGCGGTCGAGACGATGCGGCGCACCGGCGCGGACATGAGCGACAAGTACAAGGAGACCGCCATGGGCGGTCTCGCCGTCACCTTCGTCGACTGCTGAGCCGGCCGCGATCGGCCGCCGTCGTCAGTACAGGAACGGCAGGAAGAGCAGCGGCGTCAGCGACAGGAGCAGTGCGAGCACGCTCCAGATGAACGGCGTGTAGATCAGCAGCACGAACGCGCCGACGCTGAGCCCGGCGATCGACAGGCCGCGCCGCTGCTCCTTCACGATGCCGACGATGCCGAGCACGATGGCCGCGACCGAGTTGATGCCGATCGGCACCAGGAAGCCCGAGATGCCGAGGATGAGCGACCACATGCCGAGCGTGGTCTTCGGGCTGCGCGGGGCGGGATAGGCGCCGGCGTAGGCGTACGGCTGCTGGGGTGCGGGACCGACAGGCGGGTAGGCGCCCGGCTGCCCGTAGGGGTTCGTCATGCGGAGTCTCCTCGTCGGCGCACGAGGGCCTGCGGCGGGCCCCCGTGCGACGAGCGGTCGATCAGTACTGGTAGGCCGCGCCGAGGGCGAGGATCGCGATGAACGGCACGATGACGAACCACACGATGGGCGCCCAGATCAGCAGGCCGACGCCGCCGGACACGAGGCCCGTGATGGACATGCCCTTCGAGTTCTCGCGGATGAGGCCGAAGATGCCCAGCACGATCGCGGCGAGGTTGTTGACGAAGAACGGCAGGAGCAGGCCGGACAGTCCGAGGATCATCGACCAGAGCCCGAAGGTCTTCTTGTCGCTCTTCGGGCGGGGGGTCGAGGCCGCGTAGCCCGCGTAGGGGTTCTGCCCGTACTGCGGCGTCGCGTAGCTCGCCTGCGGAGCGGCGTACGAGGACTGGTCGGGCGAGGAGTACGCCGGCTGCTGCGGCTGCTGCGGCTCCTGGCCGGGAGGGGTGTAGGTCATGGGTTCGCCTTCTCGAGGATGCGGAACGGAGCGGCCCGCGGCACGGAGATCCTACGCGCCGAGCCCGGACGCGACCTGCTCGGCCCGCGGCCGCCGGTCAGAGCAGCGAGCCGAGCGCGGCGAGCGCGAGGGCGGAGGTGCCGGCGAGCGCCGTGGCGGCGCCGACGCCGACGAGCAGGGCGATGGTCACGCGGTCGATGCGGCGACCGCGCGCCAGCGGCCGGGGCGCGATCGCGCGGTGGTCGGGAGGCTGCACGGCGGGGTGCTGCGGCGCGGCCGCGAATCCGGGCGTCGTGGTCATGCGGTCGAGGATGCCGAGCCGTCCTGATCCTCGCCCGGACGCGTCCTGGACGACGCGTCAGCGTTGCCGGAGGACTTCGTGGATGCGCTCGCAGGTCAGCCGTGTGCGCCGACGAGGCGCACGGCGCCGCCGTCGACGCCCTTCGCGCCCTGCACCCATCCCTCGCCCTCGGGCGTCGCGCCCGCTGCCTCGACCTCGCCGGCGATCCACGCGGGGATGCCGGCTGCCTCGGAGTCGGCGACGACCGCGGCCGCATCGGCGGGATCCACGACGGCGATCATGCCGAGACCGAGGTTCCAGGTGCCCTCGGTGGCGACGAGGTCGTGGCCGCCGATCGCGGCGAGCGCGCCGAACACGTCCGGCACCGCCCAGCCGCGCTGGAGCTCGACCGCGAGGCCGGCAGGCAGCACGCGCGCGAGGTTCGCGGCGATGCCACCGCCCGTGACGTGGCTGATGGCGTGGATGCGGCGCCCCTCGGCGAGCATGGCCACGAGCGGGCTCGTGTACAGGCGCGTGGGCTCGAGGAGCACCTCGGCGGCGACGCCGCCGAGGTCGTCGACGCGGTCGGTGAGCGCGATGCCGGCGTCCGCGAGGATGCGACGCACGAGCGAGAAGCCGTTGGAGTGCAGGCCGCTCGAAGCCATCGCCACGACCGCGTCGCCCGCGCGCACGCGATCGGGGCCGAGCAGCGCATCCGCCTCGACGATGCCGACGGCGGCGCCCGCGACGTCGTAGTCGTCGGGCCCGAGGAGCCCGGGGTGCTCGGCGGTCTCGCCGCCGACGAGCGCCGTGCCGGTCGCTTCGCACGCGGCCGCGATGCCGCGCACGATGTCGGCGATGCGGGCGGGCTCGATGCGACCGCACGCGATGTAGTCGGTCATCGCCAGCGGCTTCGCGCCGACGACGACGATGTCGTCGACGACCATGCCGACGAGGTCCTGGCCGATGGTGTCGTGCTTGTCGATCGCCTGCGCGAGGGCGACCTTCGTGCCGACGCCGTCGGTCGACGAGGCGAGCAGCGGGCGGCGGTACTCGCCGGCCGCCGACAGGTCGAAGAGCCCGGCGAAGCCGCCGACGCCGCCGACGACGCCCGCGCCGTGCGTACGTGCGACGGCCGCCTTCATGAGCTCGACGGCGCGGTCGCCCGCGGCCGTGTCGACGCCTGCTGCCGCGTAGAGATCCGTCACGGTCTCCAGGGTACCGGCGCGCGGCATGCCGACCCGCCCCGGCGCGACGCCCGCGCACGAGGCGCGCGACCGCGCGTGACCGCGGGTGCGATCCCCGCCGCTCGGGCCCGTCCCCTGCGCCGAGGACTCGTCCGTGAGAGCGTCGAGCATGGCCCCTCCCACCCCGACCGATCCGCGCCCCGACGACCCCGCATGGATGGCGCGCGTGCCCGAGTCGGCGCGCGCCGACGTCCGCGCCGGCCGCAGCAGGCTGGATCCACGACGCGTCGGGGCGATCGTCGGCGTCGCCGGCGGGCTCGTGTTCGTGCTGGCCAACCTCGCGTGGGCGCCGCCGCCGCTCGCGATCGGGCTGCGCGTCGTCGCGGTCTGCCTCGCCGTCGCGACCCTCGCCGCGCTCTTCGTGCGCCCGCGCGCGCTCGGGGCGCCCGCGCCCGTCGGGGTCGGCGCGTGGTGGGTCTACCTCGCGTCCGTCGTCGGCATGCTGGCCCTCATCGCCCTCGCACGCCTGGCGCTGACCGCGACAGGTCGGGAGGCGGCGATCCCCGTGGCGATCGCGGTGGCCGTCGGCCTGCACTTCCTGCCCTTCGCCCGCGCCTTCCACGAGCGGCACTTCCTCGACCTCGGCGTCGCCCTCGTCGGCCTCGGTGGCGTGGGCACGGTCGTCGCCATCGTGGTCGGCGCACCCGGCGGCGAGGCCGCTGCCGTCGCCGTCGGGCTCGTCATGCTCGCGCTCATGCTCGCCTACGGCGTCCGCGGGCGCGCGCTCTCCGCGCGCTGACCTCGCCGTGACACCCGGTGCGGCCCAGCAGCGCGGCGAGCTCGCGGCGCTGGCCAGACCGCCGGCCCCCGTCCCTTCGCGATCCTCGTCCGCGTGCGAGGATCGTCAGCGACCCGAATGACGTCGATGGAGACCCCATGCGAGCACTCGTCACCGCGGGCGAGCCCGGACTGCGTCTGACCGACGTGCCCGAGCCGACCGTCGGCCCCGGCCATGTCGCCCTGCGCGTGCTGCGCGCCGGCATCTGCGGCACCGACCTGCACATCGACGCGTGGGATGCGTGGGCGCAGGCCGCCGTGCGCCCGGGCCTCGTCGTCGGGCACGAGCTCGTCGGCGAGATCGTCGAGGTGGGCGACGGCGTCGTCGACCTGGCGGCCGGGCAGATCGCCTCGGTCGAGGGCCACGTCGTGTGCGGCACGTGCCGCAACTGCCGTGCCGGCAGGCGCCACCTGTGCATCCGCACCTCGAACCTGGGCGTGCAGCGCGACGGCGCGTTCGCCGAGCGCGTCGTCGTGCCCGCGACGAACGTGTGGGTGCACCCGGGCCGCACGATCGACGCCGTGAGCGACGCCGAGCTCGACGTGTTCGGGATCTTCGACCCCTTCGGCAACGCCGTGCACACGGCGTTGAAGTTCCCCGTCGTGGGCGAGGACGTGCTCGTGACGGGCGCCGGCCCCATCGGCCTCATGGCCGCGGCCGTCGCCCGCCACGTCGGGGCCCGCCACATCCTCGTCACCGACGTCGCGCCCGCGAGGCTCGAGCTCGCGCGGTCGATGGGCTTCGAGGCGATCGACGTGCGCACCGAGCGGATCGAGGATGCGCAGGTGCGGTTCGGCATGCGCGAGGGCTTCGACGTCGCGCTCGAGATGTCGGGAGCGCCGAGCGCGCTGCCCGCCATCATCGACAACCTGAACTTCGGCGGCCGCATCGCGATGCTCGGCCTGCCGTCGCAGTCGATCGACATCGACTGGGCGAAGGTCGTGAGCCACATGCTCACGATCCAAGGCATCTACGGCCGCGAGATGTACGAGACCTGGTACGCCATGTCGTCGCTCGCGGAGACGGGGCTCGACGTGTCGCCGGTCATCACGCACCGCTTCGCGTTCGACGACTGGGCCGAGGCGTTCGCGGTCGCGCGGTCGGGCGCCGCGGGCAAGGTCGTGCTCGACATGACGAAGGAGGCGTGATGTACGCGATCAAGGATGCGCTCGCTGCCGAGCTGGCGGAGATCGAGGAGGCGGGGCTGACGAAGCGCGAGCGCGCGATCGCAGGGCCGCAGGGTGCGCAGGTGACGGTGCGCGACGCGTCGGTGCTGAACCTGTGCTCCAACAACTACCTCGGGCTCGCCGACCATCCGGCGATCGTCGAGGCGGCGAAGACGGCGCTCGACGACTGGGGCTTCGGCATGGCGTCGGTGCGCTTCATCTGCGGCACGCAGGAGCAGCACCTCGAGCTCGAGCGGCGCCTGTCGGCGTTCCTCGGGCAGGAGGACACCATCCTCTACTCGTCGTGCTTCGACGCGAACGGCGGGCTCTTCGAGACGCTGCTCGGCGCCGAGGACGCCGTGATCTCGGATGCGCTGAACCACGCGTCGATCATCGACGGCGTGCGCCTGTCGAAGGCGGCGCGGTACCGGTACGCGAACCGCGACATGGCCGAGCTCGAGGCGCGCCTGCAGGAGGCGTCGGGCGCCAGGCGGCGGCTGATCGTCACCGACGGCGTGTTCTCGATGGACGGCTACCTCGCCCCGCTCGAGGCGATCTGCGACCTCGCCGAGCGCTACGACGCCATGGTCATGGTCGACGACAGCCACGCGGTCGGCTTCACGGGTGCCACGGGCGCGGGCACGCCCGAGCTCGCGGGCGTCTCCGACCGGGTCGACATCATCACCGGCACGCTCGGCAAGGCGCTCGGCGGCGCGTCGGGCGGCTACGTCGCGGCACGCGCCGAGATCGTGGCGCTGCTGCGCCAGCGGTCTCGGCCGTACCTCTTCTCGAACGCGCTCGCGCCGTCGGTCGTCGCGGGATCGATCGCCGCGCTCGACCTCGTGGAGGGCGCGGGCGAGCTGCGCGAGCGCCTGCAGCGCTCGACGGCGCGCTTCAAGGCGGGCATGGAGGAGGCCGGGTTCGAGCTGCTGCCGGGCTCGCACCCCATCACGGCCGTCATGTTCCACGACGCCCGCCTCGCATCCGAGATCGCCGACGCCATGCTCGAAGAGGGCGTCTACGTCACCGCGTTCTCGTTCCCGGTCGTGCCGCGCGGCGAGGCGCGCATCCGCGTGCAGATCTCGGCGGCGCACTCGGACGAGGACGTCGACCGCGCCATCGCGGCGTTCGTCGCGGCCAGGGCGCGCGTGCAGGGCTGACCCGCGGCCCTCCCACGACCGCGCGGATCGCGCACCGCGGACCGCGGACCGCGGACCGCGGACGTTGCGAGGTGCGCCTCCTGCAGCGAGGTGCCGTTGCAACCGCACCTCGGTGCAGAGAGCGCACCTCGGAACGAGAGGCGGCGGGAGGAGCCGTCGCCGTCGCATATCCTGGACGGCTCGGCGTCGGCGGGCGCCGCGGAGGGGCTCGCCTCCATCGAGGAGCCCCATGCTCTCCACCACCGTCCGCGACCACTGGTTCGGCGCCGTGCCCGAGCACGATCTGCCGTCGACTCCCGGCGACCTCCGCGTCGCCGTCGACGATGCCCTGCCGCGCACCCGACGCGTCATGGTGCTCGAGCCGATCGGCTCGGGCGGCATCGTCACCGCGACGAGCGAGGAGGCCGGTCGCATCGGCCTCGTCGCCGGCGCCACGATCGACCGGACGGCATTGGCGGATGCGCTCGCGGCGGCGGGCGTCGCGCTCAACGGCGCCGACGCCCTCTGGTACCTCGGCATCGAGGAGCAGGAGGCCGTGCGTCGGGAGCACGCGAGCCGCGAGGACGCGGACGGCATCGTCGTGCGACGCCTCGGCACCGACGACGCGGACCTCTTCCGAGCGTTCGAGGCGGCCGCGCCCGAGTCCGACCTCGACGAGGCGTTCGTCGAGCTCGACCACTGGCTCGTCGTCGGTGCTCTCGTCGACGGCCGGCTCGCCTGCGCGGCGAGCGCGTATCCGTGGAGCGGCACGACGCTCGCCGACCTCGGCGTGATCACGCTGCCCGAGCGTCGCGGCCGCGGCCTCGCGCGTCGCACGGTGCGCGCCCTCGCCGCGCACGCGCTCGACCTGGGCCACGAGCCCCAGTACCGGTGCCAGCTCGACAACGCCGCGTCGATGGCGCTCGCCGCCTCCGCGGGCCTCGAGCGCTTCGCGACCTGGGACGTCGTGGCCGAGGACTGACGTCCGGCCGCCGCGGCCTCCCCGCGCCGCTCAGGCGGTCGGCTCGTGCACGGTCAGCGGCGTCGTGCGGCGCACGAGCGCGCGCATCGCCTCGAGGTCGCCCGAGATCGCGCCGAGCGCTCGCGCCTGCACGAGCACGTTGCCGAGCGCCGTCGCCTCGACCGGGCCGGCGACCACCGGCACGCCGAGGCGCTGCGCCGTGAGCCGGCACAGCAGCGCGTTGCGGCTGCCGCCGCCGACGACGTGCACGCGCTCGATCCGCTGCCCGCTCAGCCGCTCGGCGTCGCGCAGCGTGTCCGCGTACGCCGTCGCGAGCGACTCGAGGATCGAGCGCACGAGCTCGGCCCTCGTCGCCGGCACGCGCAGGCCGCGCTCCCGCAGCCACGTCGCGATCCGCGCCGGCATGTCGCCGGGCAGGTAGAAGGCGTCGTCGGTGGGATCGAACGTCGCGACGTCGCCGTCGACGGCCGCCGCGGCGTCGAGCAGCGGCTGCAGCTCGGCAGGCTCGCCGTCCGCGGCCCACTGCCGCAGCGTCTCGGACAGCAGCCACATGCCCATGACGTTCTTCAGGAAGCGCGTGCGGCCGTCGACGCCCGCCTCGTTCGTGAAGCCCGCCTCGCGGGCGGCGTCGCTCACGATCGGCGCCGGGGTCTCGACGCCGACGAGGGACCAGGTGCCGGACGAGATGTATGCACCGCCGGCCTCCATGGGCGCCGCGACCACCGCGGAGGCGGTGTCGTGCGACCCGACGGCGACCACCTCGGGGTCGCCGTGGATGCCGAAGTGCTCGGCCGTCGAGGCGAGCACGGGCCCGAGGCGCGTGCCGGGCTCGACGACGTCGGGCAGGATGCCCGCGTCGATGCCCAGGCGTGCCAGCAGCTCGGCGTCCCAGGTGCCGTCGAGGCGCAGCATGCCCGACGTCGACGCGATGGTGCGCTCGGCCACCTGCCTGCCCGTGAGCCACCAGCCGAAGAGGTCCGGCACGTGCAGGAAGCCGTCGGCGGCGGCGAGCAGCCCCGACTCCCGGTCCATGACCAGCTGGTTGATCGTGTTGAGCGGGATGCGCTGCAGGCCGTTGCGCGCGAACAGCTCCGCGTGCGGCACGAGCTGCTCGACGAGCGCCATGCCCCGCAGCGAGCGGTCGTCGCGGTAGGAGAACGGGATGCCGAGCATCGCGCCGCCGCGCAGCAGCGCGTAGTCGCACCCCCACGAGTCGACGCCGACCGAGGCGATGCGCCCGGCGCGCGTCGCGGCGCCGAGCCCCGCGCCCGCAGCGCCGTAGAGGCCGAGGATCGACCAGTGCAGGCCGTCCCCGACGCGCACGGGCGCGTTCTCGAAGCGCGCGACCTCGTCGAGGCGCAGCACGTCCGGCCCGACCTCGGCGTGCATGACGCGGCCGCTCGTGGCGCCGAGGTCGATCGCGGCGACGTGGACGGCGCTCATCGCAGGAAGGCGGCGGCGACGCCGGCGTCGACGGGCACGTGGAGGCCGGTGGTGAGCCGCAGCTCGGGCCCCGTGAGCACCGCGACGGCGTCGGCGACGTGCTCGGGCAGCACCTCCTGCTTCAGGATCGTGCGCTGCGCGTAGAAGGCGCCGAGGTCCTCCTCCTTCACCCCGTACGTCCGCGCGCGGTTCGCGCCCCATCCGGACGAGAAGATGCCGGAGCCGCGCACGACGCCGTCGGGGTTGATGCCGTTGACGCGCACGCCGTGCTCGCCGAGCTCGGCGGCGAGCAGCCGCACCTGATGCGCCTGGTCGGCCTTCGTCGCGGAGTACGCGATGTTGTTCGGGCCCGCGAAGACCGAGTTCTTCGACGAGATGTACACGACGTCGCCGCCGATGCCCTGGTCGATGAGCACGCGCGCCGCCGCCTTCGACACGAGGAACGAGCCCTTCGACATCACGTCGTGCTGCAGGTCCCAGTCCGCCTCGGTCGTCTCGAGCAGCGAGCGCGCGAGCGACAGCCCGGCGTTGTTCACGACGAGGTCGAGCCCGCCGAAGGCGAGCAGCGTCGCGTCGACCGCCGCCTGCACCTGCGCGGCATCGGTGACGTCGCAGCGCACCCCGATCGCGACGTCGTGCGAGCCGAGCTCGGCCGCCGCCGCCTGGGCCTTCTCGAGGTCGAGGTCGGCGATGACGACGGAGGCGCCCTCCGCGACGAGCCGCGTCGCGATCGCCTTGCCGATGCCGGATGCGGCGCCCGTCACGAGCGCGACGCGCCCCGCGTGGGAGCGCGGCCTCGGCATGCGGGCGAGCTTCGCCTCCTCGAGCGCCCAGTACTCGATGCGGAACTTCTCCGCGTCGGGGATGGGCCGATAGGTCGAGAGCGCCTCGGCGCCGCGCATCGCGTGGATGGCGTTGATCGCGAACTCGCCGGCGACGCGCGCGGTCTGCGCGTCCTTGCCGTAGGAGAACATCCCGACGCCCGGCACGAGCACGATCGCGGGATCGGCGCCGCGCATCGGCGGCGAGTCGGCGTCGGCGTGGGCCTCGTAGTAGGCGGCGTACTGCGCGCGGTACGCCTCGTGCAGCGCTGCGATGCGCGCGCGGACGTCGTCGATGGGCGCGTCGCCGGGCAGGTCGAGCACCATCGGCGCGACCTTCGTGCGCAGGAAGTGGTCGGGGCACGACGAGCCGAGCGCCGCGAGCCGCCGATGCTCGGCGCGCGCGAGGAAGTCGAGCACGTCCTCGTGATCGCTGAAGTGCCCGACGACGGGCCGATCGGTGGAGGCGATGCCGCGCAGCTGCGCGGCGAGCTCGGCGGCCCGCGCTCGGCGCGCGTCGACCGGCAGCGGCTCGAACCCCGGGACGATCGGGCCGAACGGCTCGGGCCGACCGTGCTCGGCGATGTACGCCTCGGCGGTGCGCACGATCCACAGCGAGCGCTCCTCGCACTCGGCGCTCGAGTCGCCCCACGCCGTGATGCCGTGGCCGCCGAGGATGCAGCCGATCGCCTGCGGGTTCGCGCGCTGGATCTCGCGGATGTCGAGGCCGAGCTGGAAGCCGGGGCGCCGCCACGGCACCCAGACGACGCGATCGCCGTAGATGCGCTGCGTGAGCGCCTCACCGTCGGCGGAGGCGGCGATCGCGATCCCCGCGTCGGGGTGGAGGTGGTCGACGTGCGGCGCGTCGACGAGCGCGTGCATGGCCGTGTCGATCGAGGGTGCGGCGCCGCCCGTGCCGTGCAGGCAGTAGTCGAACGCCGCGACCATCTCGTCCTCGTGCTCCACGCCGCGATACACGCGCTCGAGCGCCCGGACCCGGTCGAGCCGCAGCACGGCGAGGCCCGACGCCCGCAGGGTGCCGAGGTCGCCGCCGGATCCCTTGACCCACACGAGCTCGACGTCGTCGCCCGACGCCGGATCGACCGCCGTGCCCTTCGCCGACGTGTTGCCGCCCGCGTAGTTCGTGATCGTGGGATCGGAGCCGAGGCGATTGCTGCGCCCCAGCAGCTCGTCGACCACAGGCGACTCGCGCTCGCCGCTCGCTGCGCTCATGCGCCCCACCCCGCCTGCGCACGACCAGCGCGGTCGGCCGCGATGCGCTCGAGGTACCCGGAGGCGAGGAACGCCCGCATGGGATCCTCGGGCAGCCCCCGCGCCGCACGATGCTCGGCGAGGGTGCCGCGCACGTCGGTGTGGAAGGCGTCCATGAGGATCTCGTTCGCGAGCAGCACGTCGCAGTCGCGGCGGGCGGCGGCGAGGGCGTCGACGTCGAGCGCGAGCACCTTCGCGACGGCCTCCTGCACGTTGAGCACGCTGCGGATCTGGCCGGGGATCTTCGCCTCGACGTTGTGGCACTGGTCGAGCACGAGCTGCACGTCGGGGTCGCCGTAGCCGCCGCCGTCGACGAGCTCGACGAGGATGCGGAAGAGCTGGAAGGGGTCGGCGGCGCCGACGATGAGGTCGTCGTCGGCGTAGAAGCGCGAGTTGAAGTCGAACGCGCCGAGCCTGCCGAGGCGCAGCAGCTGCGCGACGATGAACTCGATGTTCGTGCCCGGCGCGTGATGGCCGGTGTCGAGCACGACCTTCGCCTTGGGTCCGAGCTCGACGCAGTGCACGTAGCTCGTGCCCCAGTCCGGCACGTCGGTGTGGTAGAACGCCGGCTCGAAGAACTTGTACTCGAGCACGAGGCGCTGATCGTCGTCGAGCATCGCGTAGATCTCAGCGAGCGAGTCCGCCAGCCGCTGCTGGCGCTCGCGGATGGAGTCCTGCCCTGGGTAGTTCGTGCCGTCGGCGAGCCAGACCTTCAGGTCGCGCGAGCCCGTCTCGCGCATGATGTCGATGCACTCGGCGTGGTGGGCGACGGCCTTCGCGCGGACCCGCGCATCCGGATGGCACAGCGAGCCGAACTTGTAGTCCTCCTCCTGGAAGGTGTTCGAGTTGACGGTGCCGAGCGCGACGCCCTCGGACTCGGCGTGCGCGCGCAGCGCGCCGAAGTCGTCGACGCGATCCCACGGGATGTGCAGGGCGACGGTCGGCGCGATGCCCGTGTGCCGATGCACCTGCGCGGCGTCGCTGACCTTCTCGAAGGCGTCGCCCGGCGTGCCCGGCGTGCCGAACACGCGGAAGCGCGTGCCCGAGTTGCCGTAGGCCCACGAGGGGACCTCGATGCGCAGGAGGTCGAGGCGGTCGGTGTCGATGGGGACGCTCATGCTGCTCCAGGGGAGGGGGTGGATGCGGTGCGCTGACGGTCGAGGTCGAAGGCGAGGGGCAGGAGCTCGAGCGACTCGTCCGCGGGGCGGTCGGCGTCGGCGAGCAGCGGCTGCATGGCGGCCTGCCAGCGCGCGTTGACGTCGCGGGCGGCCATGGCGGCGAGGGATGCGCCCAGGTCATCGACCGTGACGGTGCCGATGACGGTGCCGTCGTCGGCGACGAAGATGCGGTAGTCGCGCCAGCCCGTGTCGTGCAGCGCCTCGAGCATCTCGGGCCAGACGCGGGCGTGGGCCTCGCGGTAGGTGGCGACCGCCTCGGGCCGCACGCGCAGGCGGAAGCACACGTGCTGCGCCGCGGGGCTCGCGCCGGGTGTCTGCGTCATCGCGTCGTCCGCCTCGTCGCGGACCCTCCGAGCGCAAGCATGCACCCGCGATGCTTTCGAACGCAACCGAGATGCTTTCGTTGCTTGCGCTTCTCCTTTCGCTGTGCGTACAGTCACGCCAACGACACATCGACGAAGGAGTCCACGTGCTCGACCGGGAGGCGCTCATCCTCGAAGCGCTCGACGTGGCGGGCGCCGTGCAGGTCACGGAGCTCGCGTCGACGCTCGGCGTGTCCGCGGTCACGGTGCGCAAGGACCTCGAGCAGCTCGAGCGGCGCCGGCTGCTGCGCCGCATCCGCGGCGGTGCCGTGCCGATGCGGTCCTCCGTCGAGGGCGCATACGGCGAGCGGATGCGCGAGGAGGCTCGCGTGAAGAAGGCGATCGGCCAGGTCGCCGCGCAGCTCGTGCAGGACGGCGACGTCGTCGCCCTCGACTCCTCCACGACGGCGCACGCCGTCGGCGTCGAGCTGCTCGACCGGCGCGACCTCGTCGTCGTGACCCAGAGCCTGCCGATGGCGATGCTCTTCCTCGAGCGCTCGAACGCCGAGGTCGTCGTGCCCGGCGGCGTGCTGCGCCGCCAGTCCGCGAGCCTCGTGGGCACCGGCGCCGAGCATCTCGTCGGCCGCGGCCGCATCGCCGTCGGCATCTTCGGCTGCATCGGCCTGTCGGTCGAGCGCGGCCTGCTCGAGCTCGCGCCCGACGAGGCCGCCGCGAAGCGCACCCTCGTCGACGCCTGCGACCGCGTCATCGGCGTGCTCGCCGCGCCCAAGGCCGCCGGCTTCGGCTACCACGCCTTCGCATCCGCGCAGGACCTCTCGACGATCATCACCGACGACCGCGTCGGCGACCAGTTCGTCGCCGACTGGGAGGGCGTGGGCGTGCAGGTCACGCGCGTCGCCGCTCCCGCCTCGATCTCCGGCCCGACGTCCGTGCCGGCCACGGAGGCACGCGCCTCCACCCCCTCTCCCAAGGAGCACCCATGAAGATCTCTCGCAAGGTCGCGGGAACGATCGCCGTCGGCGTCGCCGCAGCGCTCGTCCTCGGCGGCTGCACCAACCGCAACGAGCCCGCTGCCAGCGGCGGCAGCGGCGAGGGCGACGGTCAGCTGACCATCGCCTTCGTGCCCAAGCTGCAGGGCATCCCCTACTTCGAGGCCATGAACACCGGTGGCCAGCAGGCTGCGGAGGAGCTCGGCTTCGAGTGGCTCTACCAGGGCCCGACGACCGCCGATGCCGCCGCGCAGGCCGACATCGTCCGCTCGTTCATCCAGCAGGACGTCGACGTGCTGTTCGTCGCCCCGAACGACCCCGACTCGATGGCACCCCTCCTGCAGGAGGCCGCCGACGCCGGCATCGTCGTCGCGACGACCGACACCGACGCACCCGACTCGGTGCGCGAGGTCTTCGTCAACCAGGCGTCGACGCAGGGCATCGGCGAGGCGCTCACCGACGCGCTCATGGAGGCCATGGGCGGCTCGGGCAAGTACGCCATCGTCTCCTGCGGCGAGACGGCGGCGAACCTCAATGCGTGGATCGACGTGCAGGAGGAGTACACGGCATCCGAATACCCCGACGCCGAGATCGTCGACATCGTCTACGCCGGCGAGGACCAGGCGCAGGCCACGCAGCTCGCCACCGAGCTCATGACCGCCAACCCCGACCTCACGGGCCTCGTGGGCGAGTGCACCTCGAGCGCCCCGGGCGTCGCGCAGGCGGTCTCGGACGCCGGTCGCATCGGCGAGGTCTTTACCGTCGGCCTCGGCACGCCGCAGGCGATGCTCCCCTACCTCGAGGACGGCTCGTCGTCGGCCTCGATCCTGTGGGACGTCGAGGCGCTCGGCTACCTCACCGGCTGGGCGGGCGTGCAGCTCGCCGAGGGCAACGAGTTCCAGGCGACGAACGACGTCAGCGACACCCTCACGGGCGTCGAGTACGACGCCGACACGCAGACGCTGCTGCTCGGCCCGCCGACGATCTTCACCGCGGAGAACGCCGGCGACTACGACTACTGAGTCGCACCATCCGTCCCCGGGGTCCGGCATCGCGTCGGGCCCCGGGGCACCACCCCCCACCCACCCACGTCGATGGAGACGTCCATGACCGAGCCCAGGCTCGAGATGCGCGGCATCGCCAAGCGCTACGGCGGCGTGCGCGCCATCCGGCACGCCGAGCTCGTCGTGCAGCCGGGCACCGTGCACGCCCTCGTCGGCGAGAACGGCGCAGGCAAGTCCACCCTCATCAAGATCCTCGCGGGCGCCGAGAGCGCCGACGCGGGCACCGTGCGCATCGACGGCCGCGACGTCGCGATCGCCTCGACGTCCGACGCCATCGCGCTCGGCGTGCAGACCGTCTACCAGGAGCCGCAGCTCTTCGCCGAGCTGTCCGTCGCCGAGAACCTCTTCGTCGGGCGCGAGATCACCCGCGGCCCCGTCATCGACTGGTCGGCGCAGGCGCCGCGCATGTTCGAGCTGCTCGACCTCGTCGGCCTCGACCGCTCGGTCGCATCCCGGCCCCTCGGCACGCTCTCGATCGCGAAGCAGCAGCAGGTCTCCATCGCGAAGGCGCTGCTCGAGGAGGCGCGCGTCCTCATCCTCGACGAGCCGAGCGCCATCCTCACCGACGCCGAGATCGAGGTGCTGTTCGGCGTGGTCCGCCGCCTCGCGGCCGACGGCGTCTCGATCATCTACATCTCGCACCGCCTCGACGAGCTCTTCCGCATCGCCGACGAGGTCACGATCATGCGCGACGGCGAGACCGTCGGCACCGAGCCGATCGCGGCGCTCAGCGTTCGCGAGATCGCCGAGCGCATGGTCGGCGGCGCGCTCGCCGAGGGCGTGCGCGGCGCGCACGAGCCCGGCGAGCCGCTCGTCGAGCTCGAGGGCCTGACGCTCGATGGCCACTTCGCCGACGTCGACCTCGTCGTGCACGCAGGCGAGATCGTCGGCTGCTACGGCCTCGTGGGCTCCGGCGCCGCCGAGGTGGGCGACGTCGTCTACGGCATGCGCCGCGCCACCTCCGGCACGATGCGGCTGCGCGGCGACGCCCGCCCCACCGCGTCGCCCGCCGACGCCAAGCGCCGCGGCGTCCGGATGCTGCCCGCGAACCGGGCCGCGCAGGGCTCCTTCGCCTTCCAGCCGATCGCCTTCAACATCTCCATCGGCTCCCTCGGGCTGCTGTCGAAGGTGCGCGGCCTCGTGCGTCCACGCACCGAGCGCGCCCTCGCGCGCGACCTCATCCGCCGGCTCGCGGTGAAGACCCCGAGCGAGCGGCAGCCCATCAGCGCCATGTCCGGCGGCAACGCCCAGAAGGTCGTGCTCGCACGGCAGATCGTGCATCGCCCCGAGGTGCTCGTGCTCGCCGAGCCGACGCAGGGCGTCGACGTGGGCGCGAAGGAGGAGATCCACCAGATCGTCTCCGACCTCGCCGACGCCGGCACCGCGGTGCTCGTCATCACGACCGACCTCGCCGAGGTGCTGCGGATCGCCGACCGCATCGTCGTCTTCCGCGGCGGCCGCATCGTCGCGGAGCTGCCGGCCACGGCGACGCAGGCCACGGTCCTCGCCGCGGCCGCCGGATCCCTGAAGGAGGAGGCAGCATGACCGCCACCGTCGCCGAGGCCCCCGGCAGGCGCGCGCTCGGACGCATCCTGCCCCCCGTCGTGACCGGGCAGGAGCTCGTGCTGCTCGGCGTCATCGTCGCGCTCTGGATCGCGCTCGCGATCGCGACGCCGACGTTCCTCACCCCCGGGTCCATCGGGCCCCTGCTCGTGCAGGTCGCGCCGATCGCGCTCGTCGGCGTCGGCATGACGTTCGTCATCATCACGGCGGGCATCGACGTGTCCGTCGCGGCGACGATCATGGTCTCCGCCGTCGTCACGGCCAAGTCGCTCGTCGCCTTCGACCTGCCGCTCGTCGCGGCCGTGGCGCTCGCGATGCTCGTCGGCCTCGCGCTCGGCCTCGTGAACGGCGTGCTCATCGCCTACGGCAAGGTGCACGCCATCATCATCACGTTCGGCACGGCGAACCTGTTCCAGTTCATCGGGCTGCGCGTCTTCGACTCCTCGACCGTCAACGGCATCCCCACGACCCTCGCGGTGTTCGGGCGCGGCGCCGCAGGCCAGACGCTCGGCGTGCCGCACTCCTTCGTCATCGCCCTCGTCGCCGTCGCGATCGCCTGGTGGTTCCTGCGCTACACGCGCGCCGGCCGCAACCTGTACGCGATCGGCGGCAACGCGTCCGCCGCGCGCCTCGCGGGCATCAAGGTGCAGCCGCGGCTCGTGTGGGTCTACGCGCTCACCGGCGCGCTCGCCGGCCTCGCCGCGTGCATGACCATCGCGACCGGCACGTCGAGCCTCGACCAGTCCGTCGGCAACGGCCGCGAGCTCGCGGTGATCGCCGCCGTCGTCATCGGCGGCACGTCGATCATGGGCGGCCGCGGCTCCGTCGTGGGCACGCTGCTCGGCGCGCTGCTCGTGCAGACCGTCACGACCGGCGTCGTGCAGCTCGGCTGGCCCACCCAGCTCGCGTTCCTGTTCGTCGGCATCTGCATCCTCGTCGCGGTCGGCACCGACCTGCTGCGCGAGCGGGCACGGAAGGGCTCACGATGACGACCACCGCACCGCCGCGCGCCGACGAGGCGCGCGCCACCCCGATCGGCGCCGTGCGCGACTGGGTCGCCGGCGGCGGCCTGCGCGACCGCACCACGCTGCTCGCCGGGCTCATCGTGGCGCTCATCGTCGTCATGACGATCGCCGACGTCGCGGGCCTGACCTCCGGTCGCTTCGACAGCGACTACCTCGCGGGCGCCCTCATCGCCTTCGTGCCGCTCGCGCTGCTCGCGCTCGCGCAGCTGCTCGTCATCACCAGCGGGCGCGGCGGCATCGACCTGTCCGTCGGCTCAATGGTCTCGCTCGTCGGCATCGTGTTCGGGATGCTGTACGCGCAGGCGGGATGGCCGCTCGTGCCCGCGGTCGTCGTCGCGATCGCATTCGGCGCGCTGCTCGGCGCGATCAACGGGTTCCTCACCGCCTACCTCGGCTACCCGGCGCTCATCACGACGCTCGCGACCTTCTACGCGTACCGGTCGCTCGCGCTCGTCATCTCCGACTCGCGCCCCATCTCCGGCCCCGAGATCCAGGCGCTCTACGAGGGCGTGCGCGCCATCGAGCTGCCCGTCATCGGCGCGACGCTGCCGCTCGTGCCGCTCGGGGTCTTCACCTTCCTCCTGCCCGTCGCGATCGGCGCGTGGGTGCTGCTCAACCGCACGACGTACGGCAGGCGCCTGTACGCGATCGGCACGAACGACGTCGCCGCGCAGTGGGCAGGCATCGACCCGCGTCGCACGCGCATGACGGCGTACCTGCTCTCGGGTGCGCTCAGCGGCCTCGTCGCCGTGTACACCGTCGCGCAGTTCGCCTCCGCGCGTCCCGACGCCGGCACGAGCGGGTCGGGCATGGCGCTGCCGGCCATCACGATCGCCGTGCTCGGCGGCGTCGCCATCACGGGCGGCATCGGCAGGCTCTCCGGCGTGCTGCTCGCCGCGTTGCTCATCGTCTGGCTGAACGCGTCGATCCTCATCGTCGTGCCCGGCAACGACGGCTCGCAGATGCAGCTGCTCGCGCTCGGCGTCGTGCTGCTCGGCGCGTCGCTGCTCGGCGGCATCTCCCAGCGGCGGCGTCGGGCGGGGCTCGTCGCCCCGGCGCCGATGGGGGCGACGCAGTCGCTGCAGATCCCCGACGAGCCCGCACCGACCGCCCGCACCGACCGCAAGGAGGGCGCATGAGCGTCGTCGACGACCTCATCCGGCTCGCCAACGCGGTGGGCGAGCCGCATCGCGAGCTCGCGATCCTCGGCGAGGGCAACGTCTCCGCCCGCATCGACGACGAGCGGATGCTCGTGAAGGCGAGCGGCGCGTCGCTCGCGGCCACGGGCGCCGACGACCTCGTCGAGGTCCGCCTGGCGCCGATCCTCGAGCTCCTGCACGATCCGAACGCGTCGGACGATCGCGTCGCCGAGGTGCTCATGGGCGCGCGCGTCGACCCGACGGCGAAGCGGCCGAGCATCGAGGGGCTGCTGCACGCCGTCGTCATGTCGCTCGGCGCCCAGGCCGCGTGCCACACGCATCCCGTCGCCGTGAACGCGATCATCTGCTCGGACCGCGCCGAGGTGCTGCTCGACGGGCCGCTCTTCCCCGACCAGATCGTCGTGCTCGGCCCCGAGCAGCTCATGGTGCCCTACCTCGACCCCGGGCTCGGCCTCGGGCTCGCGATGCACGCGGCGCTCACGGAGTTCCGCGACCGCACAGGCGCGCTGCCGAAGCTCACCTACCTGCGCAACCACGGCATCTTCGCGATCGGGCAGAGCCCGGCGGAGTGCCTGCGCATCACGGAGATGGCGGTGAAGGTCGCGCGCATCATGCACGGCGTCCTCGCGATCGGCGCGCCGCAGCACCTGCCCGCCGCCGTCGTCGACCGCATCGAGACGCGGCCCGACGAGCATCTGCGGCGTCGCGTGCTCGACGGCCGTGCTGGCTGAGCGGCCCCGGATGCCGTCGCATGCCTGAGCACGCGGCCTGGGTCGGCATCGACCTCGGCACGCAGAGCGTCCGCGTGCTCGCCGTCGACGACGCCGGTGGCGTGCTCGGCGCGGCCACGCACGCCGTGCGCAGCGATCGCGCAGGCGGTCGGCACGAGCAGGATCCCGTCGCGTGGCTGCACGCGGTGCGCACCTGCCTGCGTCAGGTCACCGCGGCGACCTCCGAGGCGGGTGGCGTCGTGCGCGGCGTCGCGGTCGCGAGCACGTCGGGCACGCTCGTGCCCGTCGACGCCGACGGCGCGCCCACGGGCGCCGCCGTCATGTACGACGACACCCGCGGCGCCCCCTTCCTCGACGCCGTGGCGAGCGCCGGCGCGGCGACGTGGGCGCGGATGGGATACCGCATGCAGGCGTCGTGGGCGCTGCCGACGCTCCTGGCGATGCGGGCCGACGGCGCGATCGCACCGGGCGGCCGCGTCGCCCACCAGGCGGACGTCGTCGCCGCCGACCTCGTGGGCACCGCGGTCGCGACCGACGCCTCGCACGCGTTGAAGACCGGCGTCGACCTCGACGTGGTCGCGTGGCCGCGCGACGTGCTCGACGCGCTCGGCGTCGACGCGAGCCTCCTGCCCGACGTCGTCGCGTCCGGCGCCGTGCTCGGCACGGTCTCGCAGGCCGCCGCCGACGCCACGGGCCTGCCCGTCGGCTGCGCCGTCGTCGCCGGCATGACCGACGGCTGCGCCGCGCAGATCGCCGCGGGCGCGCTCGAGCCGGGCGACTGGAGCACCGTGCTCGGCACGACGCTCGTGCTGAAGGGCGTCGCCGCCGAGCGGCCGACGGGCGTCGACGCCGTCTACGCCCACCGCGCGCCGTTCGAGCTCGGATGGTGGCCGGGCGGCGCGTCGAGCACGGGGGCCGGCGTGCTGTCGACGTGGCTGCCGGATGCCGACCTCGCTGCGCTCACCGAGCGCGCGCGGCACGTCGCGCATCCGCCGCTCGCCTATCCGCTCGTCGGCGCGGGCGAGCGCTTCCCCTTCGTCGCGCAGGCGGCGCGCGCCATCGTGCCCGCGGGATCCGACGCCGAGGTGCTCGCGGGTGCCGCCGTGGGCGTCGCGAGCATCGAGCGCCTCGCGTTCGACGTCGTCGCCCACGCCGGGCTGCCCGTCGACGGGCGGCGCATCGCGACGGGCGGCGGGTCGAGGAACCCGTGGTGGGCGCGGATGCGGGCCACGCTGCAGCAGCATCCGCTCGTGCTGCCGTCGGCGAGCGAGGGCGCGCTCGGCATGGCGATGCTCGCGGCGGCAGGCGTCGACGGCGAGGCGCTGCCCGCCGTCGCGGCGCGCATGCGTGCCGCGTCGACCACCGTCGACCCCGAGCCGCTGTCTGCGTGGCTGCGCGACGCGCACGTCGCGCTCCTCGATCGGCTGCGCGCGGAGGGCTGGCTGCCCTCCGCGACCCATGCCGTCGCGCTCGCTGCGATCGGCTGAGCCGCGCGAGCGGAGGAGGATGACGAGCATGACGACGATCCATCTCGTGCGGCACGGCCGCACCGTGTGGCACGACGGCAACCGGTACGCGGGCGCGTCCGACGTCGCGCTCGACGACGTCGGGCGCGCGCAGGCGGCGGCGCTCGCGCCGTGGGCGGCGAGCGCGGGCCTCGACGCCGTCGTCGCCTCGGACCTCACGCGTGCGATCGACACGGCGCGCGTCGCCGCCGACGCCGCGGGGGTCGAGCTGCGGGTCGACGCGCGCCTGCGCGAGGTCGACTTCGGCAGCGGGGAGGGGCTCACGACGGCCGAGCAGGAGGCTCGGATGCCGCAGGCGCGCGCCGCCTTCGTCGCGCGTCCGGCGTCGAGCCCGCTGCCCGGCGGGGAGGCCGGTGCCGACGCGGCCGCGCGCGCGTGGGCGGCGCTCGGCGACGTCGTCGACGCGGTCGGCGACGGCACGGCGCTCGTCGTCGCGCACACCACCCTCATCCGCCTCGTGCTCTGCCGTGCGCTCGGCATCCCGCTCGACGAGTACCGCAGGGTCCTCCCGCGGCTCGACAACGCGACCCGCACGACGCTCGACGCGCGCCGCGACGGCGACGGCCTGCGCGTCGCCCTCCTCGCCTACAACGCGCCCGTCGCCTGACGGCTCGGCGGTGCTCGGTCGCCCGCAGTCGCCGCGCGGCGTCGGCGGGTGCGCCTAGCCTCGAGGGGTGAGCGGGGCGCAGACGACACACGAGCAGGCGGAGCGCCCGACGAGCGCGCACGAGGCGGTCGCGCAGCGGGTGATCGAGGCGCTCGCCGGCCCGCTCGCGCGCCTGCGCGACGACCAGCAGACGGCGGTCGACGCACTCGTGGCCGGCGACGGAGCGCGCGTGCTCGTCGTGCAGCGCACGGGATGGGGCAAGTCGGCCGTGTACTGGGTGGCGACGGCCATCCGGCGCGCGCAGGGGCACGGTCCGACGCTCGTCGTGAGCCCGCTGCTGTCGCTCATGCGCGATCAGGTCGCCGCGGCGCAGCGCGGTGGGCTCGTCGCCGCCGCCATCAACTCGTCGAACGTCGGCGAGTGGCGCGAGATCGAGCGCGCGCTCGCCGACGACGAGGTCGACGTCGTGCTCGTGTCGCCCGAGCGGCTCGCGAACCCGGGCTTCGGCGCCCGCGTGCTCGACGCCATCGGCCATCGGCTCGGCTTGCTGGTGATCGACGAGGCGCATGCGGTCTCCGACTGGGGCCACGACTTCCGCCCCGACTACCGGCGCGTGTCCGACGTGCTGCAGCGGCTGTCGCCGACGACGCCCGTGCTCGCGACGACGGCGACGGCCAACGCGCGCGTCACCGCCGACGTCGCGGCGCAGCTCGGCACGATCGGCGGCACCGAGACGCTCGTGCTGCGCGGCCCGCTCTCGCGCGCCTCGCTCGCGCTGAACGTCGTGCCGGCGCTCACGCCGATCGAGCGCTACGCCTGGGTCGTCGACCACCTGCCCGCGCTGCCCGGCTCGGGCATCGTCTACGCGCTCACGGTCGCCGACGCCGAGCGGCTCGCGACGGCCGTGCGCGCCGTGCACGGCGACGCCCTCCGCGTCGAGGCGTACACGGGGCAGCTCGAGCCGGCCGCGCGCGAGCGCCTCGAGGACGACCTGCTGCAGAACCGCGTCAAGGCGCTCGTCGCGACGAGCGCGCTCGGCATGGGCTACGACAAGCCCGACCTCGGCTTCGTCGTGCACGTCGGCGCGCCGCCGTCGCCCGTGTCCTACTACCAGCAGGTCGGGCGAGCGGGCCGCGGCATCGAGCACGCCGAGGTCGTGCTGCTGCACTCGGAGTCGGATGCGGGCGTGTGGGACTACTTCGCGACCGCGACGATCCCCGACGAGCAGCAGATGGCGACGCTGCTGGGCGAGCTGAGCGCCGAGCCGGCGTCCGTCGTCGACCTCGAGGCGCGCACGGGCCTGCGCCGCACGCGCGTCGAGCTCATGCTCAAGCAGCTCGCCGTCGACGGCGTCGTCGAGCGATCCGCCGACGGCTGGTCGGCGACCGGCACGCCCTGGCACTACGACCGTGCCCACTACGACGGCGTCGTCGCCGTGCGCCGCCGCGAGGCCGACATCATGCGCGACTACGCGCGCGGCAGGCGATGCCTCATGCAGCTGCTGCAGGAGTCGCTCGACGACCCGACGGCGGCGCCGTGCGGCCGCTGCTCGGTCTGCACGGGCGCGCTGTCCCAAGGGCTCGCGGGCGCGCCGAGCCCCGAGACGGTCCGGGCCATCAGCACGGCGCTGCGCGGCAGCGCGCACGAGCTCGAGCCGCGGCGCATGTGGCCCGGCGGTGCGCTCGGCCGCGGACGCATCCCGGAGGGTCTGCGCGCCGAGACCGGTCGCGTCATCGTGCATGCCGACGCGCCGGAGTGGTCGGATGCGCTGCGCGCCGCGATCGCCGGCGACGAGGCTGCGCTCGACGAGCTCGGCCGCGCGGCGGTCGCGACGCTCGCGGCGTGGCGCACGACGTGGCCGGCGCGGCCGGACGTCGCCGTCATGCTGCGCGCGGCGCCGGACGCCGGCGCCCTCGCGCAGGGCGTGGCGGAGCGCATCGCGAGCGCCGGCCGGCTCGACCTCGCGCACGCGACGGTCGCCGACGTGCCGGGCCGCGAGCTCACGTCGGCCGACGAGGCCGCCGCGTGGCAGCGATCGATCCAGGTGCCGACCGACGTCGCCGGTCGTACGGTGCTGCTCGTCGTCGACGCCACGGCCTCGCAGTGGCCCGTGACGATCGCGGCGGCGCGGCTACGCGAGGCGGGCGCGGCCCACGTGCTGCCGCTGCTCGTGCACCGTCGCGTCTGACGCACGACAGGACGGCCCGGACGCCGCGGACCGGCCGTCGCGAGGAGGTCCTCACGACGACCGGCCGGCGACTGCGGGATGCCGACCTATCGGGTGGTGGCCGCCCTGCGACGGGCCGCGCCGACGCCGACGATGCCGAGCCCCGCGAGCAGCAGCGCCAGCGCCCACGGCAGGGCGTCCGCTGCGCTCGTGCCGCCGGTCACGGGGAGCCCGCCTGCAGCACCGCTCGGCGCGGGGGCGCCAGGTGCCGACGGTGCGGGTGCCGACGGGGCGGGCGCGGACGGCGCGGGAGCGGACGGCTCGGGATCGACGTCGGCGGCCGTGACGGGACCGACCGGCTCGCTCGTCCGCTCCTCGGTGACGTAGCCCTCCGCGGAGCCGGTGACCGTCACGGCGACGTCGAGGCCGACCGCAGACGCCGGCACCACGAACGTCGCCTCCGTCGCACCATCGACCGGCTCACCGTCGACGAGCCACTGGTACGCGAAGGTCGTGCCCTCGGTCCAGCCGTCGGTCGCCGCGCCGAGCGTCTCGCCGACGCGCGGCGTGCCGGTCACGACGGGCGCGGCCGCCGTCAGCACGGCGCCGACGACGGCACCGACCGGCTCGCTCGTCCGCTCCTCGGTGACGTAGCCCTCCGCGGAGCCGGTGACCGTCACGGCGACGTCGAGGCCGACCGCCGACGCCGGCACGAGGAACGTCGCGTCCGTCGCACCCTCCACCGGCTCGCCGTCGACGAGCCACTGGTACGCGAAGGTCGTGCCCTCGGTCCAACCATCCGTGACGGCCGTCAGCTCCTCGCCGACCTGCGGCGTGCCGGACACGACGGGGGTGGCCGCGTCGAGGGGCTGGTCGTCGACGAGGAGGCTCGTCGCGCAGTCGACGCACGAGCCGCCGAGGCTCGCCACCTCGGCCGTCGCCTCGATCGTGCCGCCGGATGCGTCGTCGGCGATCGTCGCGTCGAACGTCGCCGTGACGGGTGCCGCAGGAGGCGTGGCCGAGGCGGGCGTCGCGGGCACCGCCCACGTCAGCGTCGTGCCCTCGAGGGTGATGCCTGCGGGCAGCGTCGCGGGATCGATCGTCGCGCGAGCGAGGAGCGAGGAGACGTCGACCGTCACGACGGATGCGTTCAGCGGGCCGTAGCCCACGTTGGTCGCGCTCAGCGTGTACGTCACGACGTCGCCGCGCTGCAGCGCCTCCGTCTCGGCGGCCGCCGTGAGCGTCACGTCGACCTTGTCCGGCCAGCTCGGCTTGCCCGCGTCGAGGATCCAGTCCTGGTAGAACGCGCCGAGGTCGCGGCCCGAGAGCTCCTCGGCGAGCGCGAGCAGGTCGGCACCCGTGCGGCTCGTGCCCGCGTAGCGGGTCTGCCACTCCTCGATGAGCGCGAAGTACGCCTCGTCACGGATCGCGACGCGCAGCGCCGCCCAGAACTGCGCCGAGCGCGTGTAGGTCTGGTAGCCGTACAGCTCGGCCGAGTCGGTCTGCGCTCCCGGCGGGATCTGCCAGCTCGTGCTCGACGCCGCCAGGTTGTTCCAGGAGTTGAAGTAGGTGCGCTCGGAGGGGTTGCCGGCGCCGAAGCCCTCGGCCGAGTTGTAGTACTGCGGACCCCACGTCGCCATGCCCTCGGCGATCCAGATGTCCGTCCAGGTCGTCGGGGAGACGTGGTTGCCGTACCACTGGTGCACGAGCTCGTGGATGAGCGTGTTGCCGGCGACGGTGCCCGCCGACGGGAAGAACGATCGATCCTGGGTCTCGAGCGCGTAGCTGATGCCGGACGGCACCGTGTCGACGACGACGCCCGTGCTGTTGCCGGGGTAGGGGCCGTAGATGGTCTCGAGGTTGCGGATGATCGTCTCGAGCAGCGCGACGCGCGTGCGGATGGTGGTCTTGTTCGTCTCGCTCAGCGCGCTGTCCATGAACGACCACGCCGGGATGACGGTGCCGTCGGTCAGCGTGACGTTCGACTCGATGACGTCGTACTTGCCGATGGAGACGAGGGCGAGCTCCGAGGCCATGGGCTCGCGCTGCTCCCACACCCAGGTGGTGCGCGTGCCGTCGGCCGACGGCGTCCGCGACAGCAGCTCGCCGTTGCTCACGGCCGCCGCGGCTCCGGTCCCCGCGGCGTTCGTGATCGTCGACGGGATGTCGAGCGTGAACGTGTACGTCGCCTTGTCGGCGGGGGTGTTGTTGTGCGGGTAGCCCGTCATCGACCCGACGGGCTGGCCGAGCATGGTCGCGCCGTCCGCCGTGACGTTCCAACCTTCGAAGGAGCCGTCGGCGTCCACGTGCCGGCTGGGTACGCCGTGGTAGGCCACGGTCGTCGTGAACGTCCCGCTCACGGGCGCCGCGGGGGTGATGACGAGCTTGAACGTGATGGAAGCGGGGTCGACGATGCGCTCCCACGTCGCCGGCTGGCCGTTCACGGTGACGGCGTCGACGACGAGGCCCTCGAAGTCGAGCGAGAAGCTGCTCAGCTCGCCCTCGGCGCGGGCCGTCATCGTCGAGGTCGCCTCGATCGTGCTCGCGGCGAGGGTCGCTCCGGGTGTCCAGGCGATCGCGACGTCGTAGTCGAGCGCGTCGTAGCCGCCGTTGCCGACGTTCGGGAACATGGCGTCGCCCGAGGTCTGCGCGCCGGGGACGGGCTCGGCGGCGGCGGCGGCGGTCGAGCTCGCCGTGGCGAGCCCGCCCAGCAGCACGAGCGGGAGGGCGAGGGCGGCGAGGCGCCGCGCGGTCGAGGGTCGACCGTTCGATCGGGTCATGGATTCCTCATCGGGGGTGCAAGGGCGGCCCGAAGGGAGACGGTCGCCTCTGCTGAAGATAAGGATTGCTCGTTACGGGCGTGTGTCGCGCGACGCCCGCCATCACCGGTCGACCGAGCGGCGCGGGACGCGTCACGTGTCGCACGCGCTCGGATGGGGCGTCGAGATGCCGATGGAGGCCGCCGCCGACAGCATCCGATCCCCGATCCGTCAAGCCTGTGCGGGGCTCGGATCGCTCGCGCAGCATGGACTCGATGACTCTCGAGGCCCAGCGCACCAGCGCTCCGATCGACGCGACGACGCTCGCGGCGATCGAGGATCGTGTCGCCGCGGGCGACCGCGCTGCGTTCGCCGAGCTCACCGGCCTCCTCGCGCCGCGCGTGCACGCCACGCTGTCCGCCGCGACCGGCGCCGATCGCGCCGACGGCCTCACCGTCGCGCTGCTCGTCGACGCGTGGGAGCAGGCTGCGCGCATCCGGCACCGCGGCGCATCCATCGCCGGCTGGGTCCTCGCGCGGTCGCATCTGCTCGCGACCGCGACGAGCGCTCCCGGCGACTGACGCGCGCGGCGGCGGATGCGCCGGGGAGTAGGCTCGACGCGCCCCGTCCCCCGCTCTGCAGTCAGGAGCCCCCTTCTCGTGTGCGGCATCGTCGGCCTGGTCTCCACCAGCCCCGTCAACCAGCAGGTCTACGACGCGCTGGCGCTCCTCCAGCACCGAGGCCAGGACTCCTGCGGCATCGCCACCATCGACGGTCGGCACGCCCACGTCCGCAAGGCGCAGGGGCAGGTGCGCGAGGCCTTCCGCACGCGCGACATGCGCACCCTCCTCGGCAACGTCGGCCTCGGTCACGTGCGCTACGCGACGAAGGGCGAGGCGTCGAACGAGCTCGAGGCCCAGCCGTTCTACGTGAACGCGCCCTACGGCATCGTGCTCGTGCACAACGGCAACCTCACGAACACCCGCGAGCTCGCGGCGCAGCTCGAGACGCTCGACATGCGGCACGTGAACTCGGGCTCCGACACCGAGATGCTCGTCAACGTGCTCGGCTCCGAGCTGCAGCAGCTCGTGAACGGCTCGGGCCTCGACGCCGACCAGCTCTTCACCGCCGTGCGTCGCGTGCACGAGCGCGTCGAGGGCTCGTACGCCGCCATCGCGCTCATCGCCGGCCACGGCATGCTCGGCTTCCGCGACCCCTACGGCATCCGCCCGCTCATCCTCGGCCGTCGCCCGGCGGGCAATCGGATGGAGTGGGTGCTCGCGTCGGAGTCGCTCGTGCTCGAGGCGTCGGGCTACGAGGTCGTGCGCGACGTCGCGCCGGGCGAGGCCGTGTTCATCACGCTCGACGGCGAGATGGTCTCGCAGCAGTGCCACCCGAACCCGGTGCTCCTGCCGTGCTCGTTCGAGTACGTCTACCTGGCCCGCCCCGACTCGACGATGAACGGCATCGGCGTCTACGACGCGCGGCTGCGCCTCGGCGACCGCCTCGCCGACACCATCGCGCAGTACACACCGAGCGGCGACATCGACGTCGTCATGCCCATCCCCGACTCCGCGCGGCCCGCGGCGATGCAGGTCGCCAGGCGGCTCGGCATCGAGTACCGCGAGGGCTACTACAAGAACCGCTACGTCGGGCGGACGTTCATCATGCCCGGCCAGGAGCAGCGCAAGCGGTCGGTGCGGCAGAAGCTCAACGCGATGCCGAGCGAGTTCCGCGGCAAGAACGTGCTCGTCGTCGACGACTCGATCGTGCGCGGCACGACGAGCCGCGAGATCGTCGAGATGACGCGGCAGGCCGGCGCGAACAAGGTCACGTTCACGTCCGCGGCGCCGCCCGTGCGCTTCCCGCACGTGTACGGCATCAACATGCCCTCGCGCGCCGAGCTCATCGCCGCCGGCAAGACCATCCCCGAGGTCAATCGGGCGCTCGGCGCCGACTACACCGTGTATCAGGAGGTCGCGGACATGCAGTCGGCGATCCTCGAGGGCTCGGACATCGCCGGCCTCGACATGTCGTGCTTCACGGGCGAGTACGTCACGGGCACCGTGACGGACGAGTACCTCTCCTGGGTCGAGCGCACCCAGCTGAGCTGACGCCCGTGGCCGCCCGCATCCGCGCGCGCCGCGTCGCGATCGCTGCGACGATCGACCTCGTCGCCGTCGTGCTCTTCGCCGCCGTCGGCCGTGCGAGCCACGGATCGTCCACGCTCGTCGGCGTCGTGACGACGGCCGCGCCGTTCGTGTCGGCGCTCGCGGTCGCCTGGCTGGCGTCGCTCGCGTGGCGCCGCCCCGTCGCGCCCGTGCGCGCCGGCGTGCCGATCTGGATCGTGACGGTCGCGGGCGGCATGCTCGGCCGCGTGCTGCTCGGCGAGGGCACCGCCACCGCATTCGTCGTCGTCGCGACGCTGACGCTGCTGCTCCTGCTCGTCGGCTGGCGTCTCGTCGCCCGGCTCGTCCGGCCGCGCCGCCGCGCCGCCGAGGGGGCCGCGACGCAGCGATAGCGTGGACGGGTCCCCGCCGCCGATGGAGGTCCGCCCGTGCCCGCTGCCGCCGATCCGATCGCCCACGCTCGGGATCTCGCCGACCTCGTCGCAGCATCCCCCTCCGCGCTGCACGCCGCCGCCGAGGTGGCCAGGCGGCTCGTCGAGGTCGGGTTCGAGCCGCTCGACGAGGCGGAGGCGTGGCCGACGACGCCCGGCCGCTACCTCGTGGTGCGCGACGGCGCCGCGATCGCCTGGATCGTGCCGGATGGCGCGACCGCGACGACGCCCGTGCGCATCCTCGGCGCGCACACCGACTCCCCCGGCTTCGTGCTGAAGCCGCAGCCGACGACGGGTCGGCTCGGATGGCTGCAGGCGGGCGTCGAGATCTACGGCGGGCCGCTGCTGAGCTCGTGGCTCGACCGCGAGCTGCGCCTCGCGGGACGCCTCGTGCTCGACGATGGCGGCTCGGTGCTCGTCGACTCCGGCCCGATGCTGCGGCTGCCGCAGCTCGCCATCCATCTCGACCGATCGGTGAACGACGGGCTGACGCTCGACCGGCAGGCGCACACGCAGCCGGTATGGGGCCTCGGCGCCCCGGAGTCGGCGGACCTGATCGGCGAGCTGGCGGGCGTCGCGGGCGTCGACCCCGCCCGGGTGCGCGGCTACGACCTCTCCGTGGCGGATGCGGCTCGCGGCGTCGTGTTCGGCAAGGACGACGTCTTCCTCGCCGCGGGGAGGCTCGACGACCTCGCGAGCGTGCACGCGGGCGTCGTCGCGCTCGCCGCAGCCGCCGACGGCGTCGGGGCCGACCGCATCCCGATGCTCGCGATCTTCGACCACGAGGAGATCGGCTCCGAGACCCGCACCGGCGCCGCAGGGCCCTTCCTCGCGGAGGTGCTCGAGCGCATCGGCGTCGCGCTCGGCGCGACGCGGGAGGAGCGGATGCGCGCCATGGCCCGGTCGTGGCACGTCTCGAGCGACGTCGGGCACTCGGTGCATCCGAACTACCCCGAGCGGCACGACCCCGTCGTGCGACCCGTGCTCGGCTCCGGCCCCATCCTGAAGATCAACGCGAACCAGCGGTACGCGACCGACGGTGCCGGCGAGGCGGCCTGGCGCGGGTGGAGCGCGGCGGCAGGCGTGCCGGTGCAGGAGTTCGTCTCGAACAACACGGTGCCGTGCGGCTCGACGATCGGCCCGATCACGGCCACGCGGCTCGGCATCCGCACCGTCGACGTCGGCATCCCGATCCTCTCGATGCACTCCGCGCGGGAGCTCGCGGGCGTCGCCGACCTCGCGGGCCTCGCGCGCGTGGCGGAGGCCTTTTACCGCGGCTGAGCCCGGGGCATCCGCGCTCGGCGTCCTCCCGGCATCCGGCTCCTAGGCTGCGGCCATGGGCAACACCCCGTTCGACACGTTCATGATCTGGCTCCCGGTCTGGCTCCCGGCGCTCGTCGTCAGCCTGATCCTGCAGTGGCTCGTCGCCCGCAGCGCCGCGATCTCCGCGCTGCGCAAGCGCGACCGCGAGCGCGCTGCGGCCGTCGCGACGACGCGGGATCCTCGCGCCCCGGGCGCTCCCGGCGCGTCCGTGTAGCCTGGCGGGCTCGTCGCCGACGGGCGCCGACGAGGGGCATCCCTCGACGAAGGAGCCCTCCGATGGCCGCCCGCACCGATCCCGCGACCGACACGACCCTCGACGACCGCATCCGCATCGCCGTCCGCACGGCGGTGGAGGAGGACGACCTGTCGGGTGTCGTGCGCGTCTCGATCGCGGGCGAGCTGCGCTACGAGGAGGCCTTCGGCGTCGCCTCTCGTCGCTGGGGCGTGCCCGTCGCCACGTCGACGCGCTTCGACGTCGCGTCGGTCACGAAGCTCGTCACCGCCGTGGCGGTGCTGCAGCAGGTCGACGCCGGCGTGCTCGACCTCGACGCGCCGATCGGCGACCACCTCGACCTCGAGGGCACGACCATCGATCCGGCGATCACGCTGCGGCACCTGCTCACCCACACCTCCGGCATCGCGGACGACGCCGACGAGGAGGCCGGCGAGTCGTACGAGGCGCTCTGGCGCGACCGCCCGAGCTACGCGGTGACGACGACGCGGGACTTCCTGCCGCAGTTCGCCTTCAAGCCCGCGCGGGTGCCGCCGGGCACCGACTGCCGCTACTGCAACGTCGGCTACGTGCTCGCAGGTCTCGTCCTCGAGGCCGTGACCGGCACGGCGTTCCGCGAGCACGTCGTCGAGCACGTGCTGCGCCCGGCGGGCATGGAGCGCTCGGGCTTCTTCCACATGGCCGAGGCCGAGCCCGACGTCGCCGAGGGCTGGGAGCCCGTCCGCGACGTCGAGGACGGGCCGATCGTCGGCTGGCGGCAGAACGTCTACTCGTACCCGCCCATCGGCTCGCCCGACGGCGGGATGCATGCCACGGCCGAGGATCTCGAGCGGCTGCTGGACGCCATCCGCGCCGGCCGCCTGCTCTCGCCGACGTCGACGCGCGCGTTCCTGTCCCCGCAGGTGCTGCATCACGAGGAGGAGGACGGCTCGGCGCTGCACTTCGGCTTCGGCCTCGAGATCGAGGTGCGGGCGGACGGGTCCATCCGCTCGCTGTACAAGGAGGGGATGAACGTCGGCGCGAGTGCGATCGTGCGGCACTACCCCGACGCGGATGCGACGGTCGCGGTCGTCGCGAACAGCGAGGGCGGCGCCTGGGGTGCGATCGCGGCGCTCGACGACGTGCTGGGCGACTGACGCGGGCCCCTCCGCTCGCACGCCGAAGGCCGATCGCTCGACCGCGTCGCGTGCGCAGCCCCACCCGCTCCCTGAGGTGCGAGCGCAGCGAGCCTCGAAGGGATCCCGCCGCCGAGACCCTTTCGAGGCTCGCTTCGCTCGCACCTCAAGGGCCGTAGGGGGCGACCACCCGCTCCTGGAGACGCTACATCCGCCCCACCCGCGTCACGCGCACGACGGGCTCGCCCGCCTCCGCCGACGCCTCGAGATCGACCGTCGCCCAGATGCGCCAGTCGTGGTCGCCGGCCGGGTCGGCGAGGATCTGCTGCACCTCCCACGCCGTCGTGCCCTCGTCGACGACGAGCATGCGCGCCGATCGCGCATCGGCCCCCGTGCCGATCGAGTCGTGCTCGGCGAAGTACGCGTCGAGCGCCTCCCCCCACGCGTCGGCGTCGAAGCCGTGCGGCCCGTCGAGCTCCCCGAGCGCGTCGACGCGGTCGAGCGCCGCGAGCTGCACGCGCTGGAAGAGCGCGTTGCGCACGAGGATGCGGAAGGCGCGAGGGTTCGCGACGATCGTCGGCGGGGGCGGCGGCGCGACGGGCGCATCCGCGTCGTCGGTCGGGTGGAGCAGCTCCTCCCACTCGTCGAGCAGGCTCGAGTCGACCTGCCGCACGACGGCGCCGAGCCATTCGATGAGGTCGACGAGCTCCTCGCCCTTCGCCTCCTCCGGCACCGTCTGCCGGATCGCCCGGTACGCGTCCGACAGGTAGCGCAGCACGAGCCCCTCCGAGCGCGACAGCCCGTAGTGCTGCACGTACTCGGCGAACGTCATCGCCCGCTCCCACATGTCGCGCACGACCGACTTCGGCGACAGGACGGCATCCTCGACCCACGGCTGCGACGACGCGAAGACGCGCAGCGCCTCGGTGAGCAGCTCCTCGAGGGGCTTCGGATGCGTGACCTCCTCGAGCAGCTCCATGCGCTCGTCGTAGTCGATGCCGTCGGCCTTCATCGCCGCGACGGCCTCGCCGCGCGCGAGGAACTGCTGCTGCGCGAGGATCGGCCGGGGGTCGTCGAGCGTCGCCTCGATGACGGACACGACGTCGAGGTGGTGCGTGGGCGAGTCGGGATCCAGCACGTCGATCACCTCGAGCGCGAACGGCGACAGCGGCTGGTTGAGGGCGAACTGCGGCGGGAGGTCGACGGTGAGGCGGATGACCTGCCGTCTCGGATCCGCGGGGTCGGGATGCTGCTCGACGACGCCCGCGGTGCGCAGCGTGCGGTAGATCGCGAGCGCTCGACGCTCGAGGGCGAGCTGCTCGCGGCGCGTGCCGTGGGAGGAGCGGATGAGGTCGCGCATGTCCGCGAACGCGTCGCCGCGGCGACCGATGACGCCGAGCACCATCGCGTGCGTCACCTGCATCTGCGACCGCAGCGGCTCGGGCTCGGCGTCGATGAGCCGCTGGAACGACGGCTCCCCCCACGAGACGAACCCATCCGGGGCCTTCTTGCGCACGAGCTTGCGGCGCCTCTTGGGGTCGTCGCCGACCTTCGCGAGCTGCTTCGCGTTCTCCGCCTCGTGCTCGGGCGCCTGGGCGACGACGTCGCCCGCGGTGTCGAAGCCTGCCCGCCCCGCGCGTCCGGCGATCTGGTGGAACTCGCGGGCGGTGAGGTGCCGCATGCGCTGCCCGTCGTACTTCGTGAGCGCCGTGAGGAGCACGGTGCGGATGGGCACGTTGATGCCGACGCCGAGGGTGTCGGTGCCGCAGATGACGCGCAGCAGCCCCTGCTGCGCGAGTTGCTCCACCAGCCGTCGATAGCGCGGCAGCATGCCGGCGTGGTGCACGCCGATGCCGGCGCGCACGAGCCGGGAGAGCGTCTGCCCGAAGCGCGTCGTGAAGCGGAAGTCGCCGATCGCGTCCGCGATGCGATCCCGCTGCTCGCGGCTCACGACCTTCGTCGACGTGAGGGCCTGCGCCCGCTCGAGCGCCGCGGCCTGCGAGAAGTGCACGATGTAGACGGGCGAGCGCTGCGTGGCGAGCAGCTCGTCGATCGTCTCGTGCACGGGCGTCATGGCGTACGAGAAGTGCAGCGGCACGGGTCGTTCGACGCCCGTCACCTGCGCGGTCTCGCGGCCCGTCCTGGCGCTCAGGTCGTCGGCGATGCGCGTGACGTCGCCGAGCGTCGCCGACATGAGCACGAACTGCGCCTGCGGCAGCGCGAGCAGCGGCACCTGCCACGCCCAGCCGCGCTGCGGATCGCCGTAGAAGTGGAACTCGTCCATGACGACCTGGCCGACGTCGGCATCCGCGCCCTGCCGCAGCGCGACGTTCGCGAGGATCTCGGCCGTGCAGCAGACGATCGGGGCGTCGGGGTTCACGGACGAGTCGCCCGTCACCATGCCGACGCGCTCGGCGCCGAAGATGCCGACGAGGTCGAAGAACTTCTCGCTCACGAGCGCCTTGATCGGCGCGGTGTAGAACGTTCGCCTTCCTTGCGCGACGGCGGCGAAGTGCGCGCCGATCGCCACGAGCGACTTGCCGGTGCCCGTCGGCGTGGCGAGGATGACGTTCGCCCCGCTCACGATCTCCATGAGGGCCTCCTCCTGCGCCGGGTAGAGGCTCAGGCCGCGCTCGTCGAAGGCCCAGCCCGCGAAGGCGTCGAACGCGGCGTCGGGATCCCAGGGCGAGGGTGCGTGGTCGAGGAGGGGCATCGCCTCGATCCTCCCGCACGTCGAGGGTGCGCGCCGCGGCGTCGGTCGGATGCGCGCGATGCGCGGCAGGGACGCGCCGCAGGGGTGCGCCGCGCACCGAGCGGCGACGGTGCGCACGACGGATGCGGCGGGGACCGCGGGGTCAGTCCGAGGCGTCGTCGCGGTGGTGACGGGTGCGCTCGGCGGTGAGCGTGCGGCGCCGACGACCGACGATGCGCTCGAGCAGGATCGCGACGACCGCGCCGAGCACGATGCCGACGACGATGCCGACGACGACGAGGAAGGGCACGACCGCCGACGTGTCGATGGTCGGACCCGCGCCGAGCCACGGTCCTGACGAGCCGAGCCGCGAGAAGAGCCAGCCGCCGACCGCGCCGACGATGGCGCCGAGCACCATGAAGCGGCCGTAGCGCGGCACGAGTCGCGCCCGCACCTGCACGTCGTCGCGCTCGACGGTCACGGAGCGCTCGCGCTCGACGGGCGGCTCGGTCGACGATGCGTCGGCGCGCGCCGCGGCGACCTCCGCCTCAGCGGGCTCGACCGGCGCGTCCGTCGCTGCGGCCGGCTCCTCTGCCGGCGTGGGCGCGCCCGCGGCGTCGCCTCCGTCGCGGTCACCCGAGCCGGGTCGGGCGTCGTCGTCGGGGCGGGAGGTCACGCATCCAGCATCCCATCCGCCGCGCGGGCGAGGCGAATCGGTGCGGCCGGCGGCGCGCTGCGCTACCGGCGCAGGCGCAGGGAGTCGAGCGTCAACGAGGTGCGGCCGAGCGACGACGCGCGCAGCGACGAGGAGGAGAGGATGCTCGACGCGCGACGACCGGCGACGAGCTCCGGTGTCCCGAACGAGCCGCCCGCCGCCTGCTGCGCGGCGCGCTCGGCGCGCTGCTGCAGCGCAGCCGCCTGCTGCTCGTGCTTCGCGGTCGCACGGTCCCTGGCGCGGTCGGCGGCGGTCGCCGAGTCGGCGATGCGCTGCTGCATGCGCTCGAGCGTCGACGGCTGCCGCTGCTGCTGCTGCGGCGCGAGCTGACGCTGGCTCGGCTGCGGAGGCGGCGGCTGCTGCATGCGCTGCTGCTGGCCGGGCCACTGCTGCTGCCCGGCCCACTGCTGCTGCCTGCCTTGCGCCTGCTGCGGCTGACCCGGCCATCCCGGGCGTCCCTGCTGCTGCGCCCATCCCGTCGCCTGCTGCCCGCGCTGCTGCGCCTGCTGCCACGCCGAGGCGCCCTGGCGCTGCAGCTGGTCGCGCGCCGACTGCACGCGCTGCGGCACCTGCGGTTGCTGCTGCTGCCACTCCTCGCGCGCCCACCGGGCACCCTGCCGGCCCTGCCTGCGCAGGATGCCGAAGCCGCCGCGCACCATGAGCAGGCCACCCACGGTCATGAGCGCCGGCACGATCATGTACGGCAGCGTCGTCTCGATCGCACGCTCGAAGCCGAGCACCGCCGCCCACTGCACGAGGCTCCCGAGGCTGCCGAAGAGGCTCGGCACGCCGTTGAACAGCAGCACGAGGCCGACGATGAAGAGGCCGATGCCCGTGATGGCCGCCGATGCGTTCGGGCGGCGCTGCTGCTCGACGGTGCTCATGCATCCACTGAAGCACAGTGAGCCGAGCGCGGCCTAGGAGTGGATGCGGCCAGCGTGCGCAGGCATCGGCGCGCGGCGGTGGCTGCGCGCGCCGCTAGCATCGCCGAGGCGCCCGCCCGCGCGCCGCTCCCGAAGCACGAAGGACCTGCAGCATGCCCCTGCCCTGGACCGCCCGCGCCGAGCGCGGCATCCGCGACCTCGTCCTGCCCGAGGAGCGCCTGTCGTGGCCGCGCACGATCGGCATCGGCATGCAGCACGTGGTGGCGATGTTCGGCGCCACGTTCCTCGTGCCGACGCTCACGGGATTCCCGCCGTCGACGACGCTGCTCTTCTCGGGCGTCGGCACCATCCTCTTCCTGCTCGTCACCGGCAACCGCCTGCCGAGCTACCTCGGCTCGTCCTTCGCGTTCATCGCGCCCGTCGTCGCGGCCTCGACGGCGGGCGGACCGGGCCTCGCGCTCGCGGGCGTCGTGCTGACGGGCGCGCTGCTCGCGCTCGTCGGGCTCGTCGTGCAGGTCGCGGGCACGCGATGGCTCTCGGTGCTCATGCCGCCCGTCGTGTCGGGCACGATCGTCGCGCTCATCGGCTTCAACCTCGCGCCCGCGGCGCGCGACTCCTTCCTCGCGGCGCCCGGCATCGCGGCCCTCACGCTGCTCACGATCGTCGTCGTCGCGGTGGTGTTCCGCGGCCTCGTCGCCCGCCTGTCGATCCTCGTCGGCGTCGTCGTCGGCTACGTCGCATCCGCCGTCGTCGGCGTCGTCGACTGGTCGGACGTCGACGAGGCGGCGTGGATCGGCCTGCCCACGTTCCAGACGCCGTCGATCGACCTCGCGCAGTGGCCGCTGCTGCTCATGTTCGTGCCGATCGTGCTGCCGCTCATCGCAGAGAACGTCGGCCACGTGCGCGGCGTCGGCCAGCTCATCCACCGCGACCTCGACCCGGTCGCGGGTCGCGCGCTCATCGCCGACGGCGTCGCGACGGTGCTCGCCGGCCTCTTCGGCGGCTCGGCGACGACGACGTACGGCGAGAACATCGGCGTCATGAGCGCGACGCGCGTCTTCTCGACCGCGGCGTACTGGATCGCGGCGTGCACCGCGATCGCGCTGTCGCTGTCGCCGAAGGTCGGCGCGATCATCGCCGCGACGCCCGCTGGCGTCATCGGTGGCGTCACGACCGCGCTGTACGGGCTCATCGGCATCATCGGCGTGCGCATCTGGATCGAGCACCGCGTCGACTTCTCGCGACCTCGCAACCAGTTCTCGGCGGGCGTGGGCCTCATCGTCGCGATCGCCGACTTCACCCTGAACGCCGGCGCGGTGACGCTCGGCGGCATCCTGCTCGGCACCGTCGCGACGCTCGTGATCTACCACCTCATGGCGCTGCTCGAGCGTCTGCGCGGCGGCGACGAGATCGCCGACGGCCTCGGCGCCCCGCCGGCGGCGTCGGTGTCGGACGCGGGCTCCGCGCCCGCCGCCCGCTGACCTTCCGCTCGATCGGTCACTTCTGGCGCTTGATTGGGCAGTAGTGGCGGACGACACGCCGCAGCGCGAACCACTGCTGCCCAATCGATCGCCTCGCGGCGGAGATCTCGGCCGTCAGACGCGCACGAGCGGCAGCCACGCCTCGATCGTCGCGCGGACGCCGGATGCGCGCACCGCACCCGCGCCGACGGCATCCGCCCACGTCGTCGCCCCGGTCGCGAGCGCGAGCCACGTGTCGGTGTCGGTCTCGATGACGTTCGGCGGCGTGCCGCGCGTGTGCCCGGGGCCCTCGACGGCCTGCACGGCGCCGAACGGCGGCACGCGCACCTCGACGCTCTTGCCCGGCGCGCGATCCGCGAGGCACTGGAGCGTGTAGCGCACGGCCGTGGCGCGCTCGGTGCGTCCGGCGCCGTCGCCGAGCGCCGCGCGCACGGCATCCATGCCCTCGAGGTCCGGGATGCGCTTGGCGGCCACGCGACGACGCTACCGCGCCCACAGGGTCGAGGTCGTCGGCCGGATGCGAGGTCACATCCGGCCGAGAACCTCCCATCTGCGGCGGAGGCGACGGGACGCGCACCCGGCCGCACCCGCTCGCACGCGCTCGTAGGATGGACCGGTGCGCATCCTCGTCCTCGGCTCCGGCGCGCGAGAGCACGCCATCATCACCGCGCTGCTGCGCGACGGCGAGCACTCGGTGATCGCCGCGCCCGGCAACGCCGGCATCGCGCAGGTCGTCGAGACCGTGCGCGTCGACCAGAACGACGGCGACCTCGTCGCCCGGCTCGCGACCGACGTCGGCGCCGAGCTCGTCGTCATCGGCCCCGAGGCGCCGCTCGTCGCGGGCGTCGCGGACGCCGTGCGCGCCGCCGGCATCCCCGTCTTCGGCCCGTCGAAGCGCGCAGCGCAGCTCGAGGGCTCGAAGGCGTTCGCGAAGCGGATCATGGACGCCGCGGGCGTGCCCACGGGAGCCGTGACGCGTGCCGAGACGGTCGAGCAGGCCGCAGCCGCCCTCGACGCGGTCGGCGCCCCCTACGTCGTGAAGGCGGACGGGCTCGCCGCGGGCAAGGGCGTCATCGTCACCGACGATCGCGCGGCCGCCGACGCGCACGCGCACTACTGGCTGCAGCAGGGTCCCGTGCTCGTCGAGGAGTTCCTCTCCGGCCCCGAGGTCAGCCTCTTCCTGCTCTCCGACGGCACCACCGTGCGTCCGCTCGCCCCCGCGCAGGACTTCAAGCGCCTGCGCGACGGCGACGAGGGCCCGAACACCGGCGGCATGGGCGCCTACTCGCCGCTGCCGTGGCTCGAGACGCGCTTCGGCGGCGAGCAGGCGTTCGTCGACGAGGTCGTCGCGACGATCGCGCAGCCCACGATCGACGCGCTGCGCGCCGAGGGCGCCCCGTTCGTCGGCCTGCTGTACTGCGGCCTCATCGTCACCGACGCGGGCATCAAGGTCATCGAGTTCAACGCGCGATTCGGCGACCCCGAGACGCAGGTCGTGCTGCCGAGGCTGTCGTCGCCGTTCGGCGCCGCGCTCCACGCCGCCGCGACGGGCACGCTCGACCGCATCCCGCCGCTCGAGTTCGGCGGCACCGCAGCCGTGACCGTCGTCGTCGCGAGCGAGGGCTACCCCGACGACCCGCGCACGGGTCGCCCGATCACGGGCATCGCCGACGCGGATGCCCTCGAGGGCGTGCAGGTGATGCACGCCGCGACCGTCGTGAGCGAGGAGCACGGATTCGTCGCCACCGGAGGCCGCGTGCTCTCGGTCGTCGGGTCGGGTGCGACGCTCGCCGAGGCGCGCGAGCGCGCGTACGCCGGCGTCGAGGAGATCCGCCTCGAGGGCTCGCAGGCGCGCTCCGACATCGCCCGCGCCGCAGCGGGCGCCTGATGGGAGCCCTGCCCGGCTACGACCTCGTCTACCAGGGCAAGGTCCGCGACCTGCACGTGCCGGCGGGCGCCGACCTCGCGACCGCCGACGCCATCCTCATGGTCGCCTCCGACCGCGTCTCGGCGTTCGACCACGCGCTCGAGCCGCCCATCCCGGGCAAGGGCGCGACGCTCACCTCGATGACGACCTGGTGGCTGCGCACGCTCGGCGACGAGGCGCAGCTCGCCGGCGACCATGGCCCCGGCGGCGACGCGCTCGCCCGCATCCCCGACGCCGTCGCCGGTCGGGCGCTGCTCGTGCGCAACCTCGACATGCTGCCCGTCGAATGCGTCGTGCGCGGCCGCATCACCGGCTCCGGCCTCGTCGAGTACCGCGAGACGGGTGCCATCTCGGGCGTCGCGCTGCCCGCGGGGCTGCGGGACGGCGACGCGCTGCCCGAGCCGATCTTCACTCCCGCCTGGAAGGCGCCGAAGGGGCAGCACGACGAGAACATCTCCCTCGACCGGGTCGTCGAGCTCGTCGGCGCCGAGACCGCCGAGACGCTGCGCACGCGCTCGCTCGAGGTCTTCGGCCGGGGCGCGGCGATCGCCGCGGAGAAGGGGCTCGTCCTCGCGGACACGAAGCTCGAGTTCGGCCGCGACGCATCCGGCGCGATCGTGCTCGCCGACGAGGTGCTGACCTCCGACTCGTCGCGCTACTGGGATGCGGACGCGCTCGAGGCAGGACGCGTGGAGTCGTTCGACAAGCAGATCGTGCGCGACTGGCTGCTGGCGGAGGCCGAGGCGGGCCGCTGGGACCGTCGCACGACGCCGCCCGTGCTGCCCGCATCCATCGTCGAGCGCACCGCCGCCCGCTACGCCGAGCTGCTGGAGCGCCTCGTCGCCTGACGCCGGTCACGTTCCGAGGTACGCATCTCGCGTTCCGAGGTACGCATCTCGTCGCGAGGTACCGCGATCGTCGTACCTCGCTGCGAGACGCGCACCTCGGAACGGTCAGGCAGCCTCGCTCGAGCCGATCACGATGCCGAGCACGCCGATCACGAGCAGGATGACGGGCCACGCCACGAGCGGGATGAAGAAGAGGCTCGACGACGGGCGACGCGCGGCGGACACGCCCGGCGCGACCTCGCGCGGCACGTCGATGATGCGGAAGAGGCGCAGGAGCCACACGCCGAGGGCGAGCACGGCACCGATGACGAAGCCGATCCCCACGGCGATGCTCGTCGCGGCATAGGCGGGCTCGACGGGCAGCGCGTCGCGGATGACGAAGAGCGCGAGCAGCAGCCCCGCGATGAGCCCGAACAGCACCAGGATGCCCCAACCGCGCCAGATGACCATCGCCTCGAACCTCCGCGTCCGCCGTCGCGAGTCCGCGGTGCGCGGCTCGTCTCCGGCAGGCTAGGCGGCGCTCCTCCACGAGCCTGTGCGATCCCTGTGCGCGGCGTGCGAGGGCCGTGCCGGTCGACGTGCGCGAGCCGCACGCCGCGGATGCCGCTACGGCGTCGGCACCTGCCACACCTGGGCGCAGGCCGAGACGCCCTGCTGGTAGCCGTTCGAGAACCACGTCTGCCGCTGCTGGCTCGAGCCGTGCGTCCAGGTCTCCGGGTTCACGCCGCCGCCGGAGGACGACTGGATGGTGTCGTCGCCGATCGCGGCCGCCGCGTCCAGCGCGTCGTCGAGCTCGGCCTGCGTCGGCTGCAGCAGCACGGGATCGCCGCCATCCTGGTCGGGCGTCTGCGAGGCCGCCGCGAGCCACGCGCCCGCGTAGCAGTCGGCCTGCAGCTCGCTGCGCACCGCGGAGCCCGACGGGCCGGTGTCCTCAGGGTTCACGCGCTGCAGGTCGCCCGTGAGCTGCTGCACGTGGTGGCCCCACTCGTGACCGAGGACGTAGAGCTGCGCAAGCGATCCGCCCGATGCGCCGAAGCGCTCGCGCATGAGGTCGAAGAACGTCGTGTCGAGGTAGATCTGCTCGTCGGGCGGGCAGTAGAACGGGCCGACGGCGCTCGTCGCCGCGCCGCAGCCCGTGGAGACCTGGCTCGTGAAGAGCAGCACCGTGGGGTCGCGGTACTCGAGGGAGTTCTGCGCGAAGACGCTCGACCAGTACGCCGACAGGGAGTCGGCGCCGCCCTCCATGCGGCAGTCGTAGATCGCGGGATCGTTCGCGTCCTCGCCCGAGCAGCCCACGACCTCCGTGCCCTCGCTCGAACCCTGCGACGGGCCTTGCTGGATGGCGCTGCCGAGCCCCGTGAGGTCGATGCCGAGGAAGGAAGAGACGACGAAGAGCAGCACGGTGATGAGGCCGCCGCCGCCGATCGCGATGGCGCCGCCGCGCGCGCCGCCTCCGCCGCGGCGCACCCGAGTCGTGTCGAACTGCGCATCGCCGCGGAACGTCATGGCGGCAGCGTAGTCCGCGCCGCCTCCGATGCAGCGGGATGGACAGCCGGCGCGCGATCGTGCACGTCGCTGGCGGATCGGCGACCTCGGCACCGATTGGCGACTTCGGCCCGCGATTGGCGACTTCGGCCTCCCGGTTGGCGAGTTCGGGCCGCGATTGGCGAGTTCAACCGTGCCGAAGTCGCCAATCGCCTGCGGTTCGCGACCTCGGGCCGCGACCGACGACCCCGCGCGTCCGAGTGACGACGTCAGGCGTCGAAGAGCGACCTCGTCCGTGCCGAAGTCACCGATGCCCCGTCGATCGGCGAGTTCGACCCGCGATCGGCGACCTCAGCCATGCCGACGTCGCCGATCACGACGTCGCAGGCGCTCGCAGCCGGGAGGATGGGCCGCGGACGGCGCGGCATCCGTCGTCGGTAGACTGGAGGCATCCCACCCCGCGAGGAGTCGAAGCCCATGCCCCTCATCGTCGTCGACGTCATGCCGAAGGCCGAGATCCTCGACCCCCAGGGCAAGGCGGTCACGCGCGCCCTCGCCCGCCTCGGCCACGAGGCCGTCGGGCAGGTGCGCATCGGCAAGCGCTTCGAGCTCACCGTCGACGGCGAGGTCACCGACGAGCTGCTCGGCCAGATCCGCACGGTCGCCGAGGACGTGCTCGCGAACACCGTGATCGAGGACGTCGTGGGCATCCACGTGGAGGATCAGGCGTGAGGGTCGGCGTCGTCACCTTCCCGGGCACGCTCGACGACCGCGACGCGCAGCGCGCCGTGCGCCTCGCCGGCCACGAGCCGGTCGCGCTGTGGCACCGCGAGCACGACCTGCAGGGCGTCGACGCCCTCGTGCTGCCCGGCGGCTTCTCGTACGGCGACTACCTGCGCTGCGGCGCCATCGCCGCCCTGTCGCCGATCATGACCGAGGTCGTGGACGCCGCGAATCGCGGCATGCCCGTGCTCGGCATCTGCAACGGCTTCCAGATGCTCGCCGAGGCGAAGCTGCTGCCCGGCGGGCTCGTCCGCAACGCATCCGGCCTGTTCGTGCGCCGCGACCAGCGCCTCACGGTCGAGCGCACGACGACGCCCTGGACGAACGGCTTCGAGCCCGGCCAGGAGATCGTCATCCCGCTGAAGAACGGCGAGGGCCGCTTCGTCTCGACGAAGGCCGAGCTCGAGCGCATCGAGGGCGAGGGCCTCGTCGCCTTCCGCTACGCCGGGCGCAACCCCAACGGGTCGATGGACGACATCGCCGGCGTCTCGAACGCCGCGGGCAACGTCGTCGGCCTCATGCCGCATCCCGAGCACGCCGTCGAGCTGGGCTTCGGCCCCGACACCTCGACGCGCATGCGCTCGGGCCTCGACGGGCTGACGATCTTCGCGCTCGCGCTCGAGGCCGCAGCGGCCTGACGCGCCTCCCCGGCGGATCGCGGGGCACGGACGTCGCCGACGTCGCGTTCCGAGGTACGCATCTCGCAGCCGGGTACGGCAATCGGGGTACCTCGCGACAGGACGGGTACCTCGCAACGGGATGCGCCGCACGGTGGGCCGCCCACTGACGCGACGCGCGCACCTGTCCACGGGACCGCATCGCACCCCGCCCGTCCCCGCAAGCGCTACCGAGCGAGACGCGGCGCGCCTAGGCTGCCGCCACGGGCGCGGCGACGGCGCCGGCCCGGTGAGGAGACGCCATGCGCAGCACCCGGCCCGAGCCCACGATCCCCGACCTCAGCGTGTTCGCCGCGCTCTTCGACGACCTCACCGACGAGGAGCGCGGCATGCCCGCGATGATCGACGGCACGTCGGGCGACGTCATGACGTACGGCGAGCTCGTCGGGCGCGCGCAGGCGTTCGCGGGCGCGCTCGCCGACATGGGGATCCGGCCGGGCGACGTCGTCGGCCTGCACTGCCCGAACGTGCCGGCGTTCGCGATCGCCTTCCACGGCATCCTGCGCGCGGGCGCCACCGCGACGACCGTCAACGCGCTCTCGACGGCGCACGAGATCGAGGTGCAGCTGCGCGCCTCGGGCGCCGTCGCGCACGTGACCGTCTCGCCGCTCGCAGCGCAGTCGCTCGAGGCGGCCCACGCCGTCGGCATCGCCGATGACCGCATCGTCGTGCTCGACGGCCTCGACGGGCATCCGAGCCTCGCGAGCCTCCTCGCCGCCGGCCATCCCGCGCCGGACGTCGCGATCGATCCCGCGAGCCACGTCGCCGTCATGCCGTACTCGTCGGGCACGACGGGCATCCCGAAGGGCGTGCGGCTGTCGCACCGCAACCTCGTCGCGAACGTCGCGCAGTGCAGGCCGATCCTCGGCGTCGAGCGCGGCGAGCGCGTGCTCGCCGTGCTGCCGTTCTTCCACATCTACGGCATGACGGTGCTGCTGAACCTCGCGCTGCGCGCACGCGCGACGCTCGTGACGATGCCGCGCTTCGACCTCGCCGAGTTCCTGCGCGTCATCCAGGATCACCGCGTCGCGTTCGCGTTCATCGCGCCCCCGATCGCCGTCGCCCTCGCGAAGCACCCGATGGTCGACGAGTACGACCTGTCGAGCCTGCGCACGGCGTTCTCGGGTGCCGCGCCGCTCGACGAGCAGCTCGGCCACGCCGTCGCCGAGCGCATCGACATCGAGATGCTGCAGGGCTACGGCATGACGGAGCTGAGCCCCGTGAGCCACGCCTTCGCGCGCGGCGAGGGCGACGCGCGACCGCTGGGATCCGTCGGACCCGTCATCGGCGGGACCGAGGATCGCATCGTCGACATCGAGTCGGACGAGTCCATCGAGCCGCCCGAGCACGACGGTCTCTCCGAGCCCGGCGAGCTGTGGGTGCGCGGTCCGCAGGTCATGCTCGGCTACCTCGACGACCCCGAGTCGACCGCGCACACGCTGCGCGACGACGGCTTCCTGCGCACGGGCGACCTCGCCTGCTACGACGCCGCCGGCAACGTGCACATCGTCGACCGGCTCAAGGAGCTCATCAAGCACCACGGCTACCAGGTCGCGCCCGCCGAGCTCGAGGCGCTGCTGCTGTCGCATCCGGACGTCGCCGACGCCGCGGTCGTCGGCGTGCGCACCGAGGACGGCGACGAGGATCCGAAGGCGTTCGTCGTGCCCGCCGCGGGCGCGAGCCAGGATGCGGATGCGCTCATGGCGTGGGTCGCCGAGCGCGTCGCGCCGTACAAGAAGGTGCGCCAGGTCGCCTACGTGGAGGCGATCCCGAAGTCCGCCTCGGGCAAGATCCTGCGGAAGGACCTGCGCGACCTCGCGTGACGACGGCACGCGCCGACGCGCTCCCATCTGCGTCTGCGAGCATGCACGGCATGGATGCTTCGACCGATCCGGGCTGGCCGCGACTCGTCGACGAGGTGCAGCGCGCCTTCGCCGGCTCGCCGTACCGCGTGGACGTCGCGCCGGACGCGATCACGGTCATCGCAGACCTCGCCGACGCGCGCTTCCTCGGGCTCGCGAGCGTGCGACGGGTCGGCGTCGTCTACCGCACGCGCCTGACGTGGAAGGCGCCCTCCCGAGTGGCGTGGGAGGACGCCGAGGAGGTCGTCGAGTGGACGGCGGGCGTCGACGGCTCGCTCGTGCCTCGGCTCACCGGGCGCATCGCGGGGATGCGCGGTCGCGTCGTGCAGGCCTCGTTCCGCAAGGAGGTCGGCGTCGACAAGCGAGGCGTCGGCCTCCCCGTCGACTACGCGTTCTCGACGGGCGAGATCGCGACGCCGCTGCGGGCCGCGGTCGAGCGGGCGGGCTTCCGCACGGCGATGGCCGCCACCACGCGGATCGGACTCGTCGCCGCGATCGTCGGCGGCGGCGGCGCGGTCGTCGCGGGCGTCGTCCTGGCGGTGCTCGCCGCCACCGGGAACCTCGTCGGCTCATGACCGTCGAGCCAGGGCTGCGCGCGTCCCGCGTGCGCCGATAGCGTCGAGCGCATGCGCCTCGCAGCAGCCCTCAGCCACCGTGCCGACCTCGCCACGCGCGCCGATGCGCTCGCGCAGCGCGCCTACCGTGCGGCGTTGACGCAGGAGGGCACGACGCCCGTCGACGACCCCGCGGCGCTGCTCGCCGAGCACGAGGCCGTGCTCGCGGAGCTCGAGGCCCTCGTCGTGCGCATCAACCTCACGAACGCGAGCACCGACGTCGACGGCGTGCCGCTCACGGCGGCGCTCGCGCGCCGCGACACGCTGCGCCATCGCCACCGCATGCTCACGACCCTCGCCGAGCAGTCGACGCCGCGCGCCGACCGGATGCGAGGCGCCGAGCTGCGCATGCTGCCGACGATCGACGTCGCGGCGCTGCACGCGGGCGCCGACCGGATCGCGAAGCAGCTGCGCGAGCTGGATCTGCGCATCCAGGAGGTGAACTGGACGACGGAGCTGGGTTGACGAGTCGGTAGCCGCGACGGGAGCGGGCACGGACCCCACGCCTGCGGGGGCAAGCGCAGGCTCGCAGCGTCGACGGGCCGACGCATCCGCTTCGGATCTTCGCCCGGCACGCCGCACACGCGCACTCGCGGCCAGACCGCGGCACCGCGCACGCATCACCACCACGTGCCGGCCCTCGCGGCGAGGGCGGGATCGGGGACCTCGTCAGCCCGCGTCGGAGTCGGCCGCGCCCCTCGCGCGACGCGGAGGACCGGCGAGCCGTTCGATGGGCCGTCGCAGCGCCATGCCGACGAACCGCGTGCCGAAGGTGATGAGCAGCGCGAGGTAGCCGATGGCCGGCACGGCGAGCGCGATCGCGAGCGCGACGCCCAGCACGAGCACGAGCGCCACGTTGGCGACGAGTCCGCGATGGTCGACGTCCATCCCCTCGCGCACGAGCGCGGGATGCCGCAGCACGTGGAGGTGGATGACGGCGCTCACGAGCGGGATCGCCGCGATCGACGCGACGTAGACGACGACGTTCGACGCGTCACCGCCGTCGGACGTCGACAGCGCCGTCGCCACGGGCAGCCAGACGATCGCGAGCATCCACAGGAAGTTCCACCGCATGAGCGCGGGGGTGTAGCGCTCGACGCGCTCGTAGAGCGCGTGGTGCCAGCGCCAGAAGGTGCCGACGAGCGCGAACGAGATGAGGAAGGCGAGCAGCTGGTCGGCATGCTCCGCCGCCCACGACGCCGCGCTCAGCCCGCCGCCCTCGGACACGCTCTCCATGAGCGGCAGGATGAGCAGCGTCATCGCGATCGCGACGACGGCGTCGGTGAAGAACACCATGCGCTCGGCCGAGCGCGGGGCCTCGGCGAGCCTCGGCTGCGACTGCTGCTCCACGCATGCAGGCCTACCACCGACGCATGGCGCTGGGAAGCGTCGGGCCGGCGCCGGTCGCGTCGTCCGTCAGCCAGGTGGTGCCGTGGGGGCGGCACGTCGTGGGCCGATCGGCGGCAGGGGCCTGCGCGGTCGAGGCGCGAAGGGCCGCCCGACGTGCCATCCGACGCCCACCCCGACGACGTCGGCGAGCGCGTCGAGCACGTCGCCGGCCCGGGTCGAGATGAGCACCGCCTGGATCGACTCGGACGCGACCGCATGCGCGACGAGCACGGCCGCGAGCGGCCGCGCGGGCACGCCGGCGGCGACCCCGGCCGCCATGACGAGCGCGAACATCCCCGCGTGGGCGACCTTGTCGGCGCCCGGCAGCCCGCCGCCGCTCGGCACGTCGGGCGCGTAGAGCCCCCAGACCTGGATGCCGATGGCCAGCACGAGGACGACGCGTGCCACGACGAGGCGACGACGAGCGCGCACCTCGAGGTCGTGGCGCTCGGGCATGGGGCCACGGTAGCGAGGGAGCGAGGCGGGTCGAGCGGCGGACCGGGGTGGCGTCCCCCTCGTGCCGGACGCCACCGCGCAGCGGTGCTCGCGCGGCGCTCCCGCCCCGCGGATGGGCATGCGGCCCGCGGGTAGACTCGAGAGCACCGCATCCGCTCCCTCCGTGAGGTCTCCGCCGTGCCCGATGCCCCCGCCCGCCCCGTCGCCGACACCGTCGAGCACGCGATCGCGACCCCGGAGAGGGAGCAGCCGTACGCGGCGCTCGGCCTCAAGACCGACGAGTACGAGCGCATCCGCGAGATCCTCGGCCGCCGCCCCACGTCGGGCGAGCTGGCGATGTACTCGGTGATGTGGTCGGAGCACTGCTCGTACAAGTCGTCGAAGCGGCACCTCAAGGTCTTCGGCCAGAAGGTCACCGACCAGATGCGCGAGCGCCTCATGGTCGGCATGGGCGAGAACGCCGGCGTGCTGGACGCGGGCGAGGGCTGGGCCGTCACGTTCAAGATCGAGAGCCACAACCACCCGTCGTTCGTCGAGCCGTTCCAGGGCGCGGCGACCGGCGTCGGCGGCATCGTGCGCGACATCATCTCGATGGGTGCGCGCCCCGTCGCCGTCATGGACGCGCTGCGCTTCGGCGCCATCGACCACCCCGACACCGCGCGCGTCGTGCACGGCGTCGTCGGCGGCATCTCGTTCTACGGCAACTGCCTCGGCCTGCCGAACATCGGCGGCGAGACGGTCTTCGACGCCGTCTACCAGGGCAACCCGCTCGTGAACGCGCTCGCCGTCGGCGTGCTCCGCCACGAGGATCTGCACCTCGCGAACGCGCGCGGCGCGGGCAACAAGGTCGTGCTCTTCGGCGCCCGCACCGGCGGCGACGGCATCGGCGGCGCCTCCATCCTCGCCTCCGAGTCGTTCGACGACGAGGGGCCCGCCAAGCGCCCCGCCGTGCAGGTGGGCGACCCCTTCGCCGAGAAGGTGCTCATCGAGTGCTGCCTCGAGCTGTACGCCGGCGATCTCGTCGAGGGCATCCAGGACCTCGGTGCCGCGGGCATCTCGTGCGCGACGAGCGAGCTCGCCTCGAACGGCGACGGCGGCATGCAGATCGAGCTCGACCACGTGCTGCTGCGCGACCCCACGCTCACGGCCGAGGAGATCCTCATGTCGGAGTCGCAGGAGCGCATGATGGCGATCGTGACCCCTGAGAAGCTCGACGCCTTCCTCGCCGTCACCGAGAAGTGGGACGTCGAGACGAGCGTGCTCGGCGAGGTCACCGGCACGGGCCGCCTGATCATCACGCACGGCGGCGAGACGATCGTCGACGTCGACCCGCGCACCGTGGCCGTCGACTCCCCCGTGTACGACCGACCGATGGAGCGGCCGGAGTGGCTCGACGCGCTCCGCGCCGACACGTCCGCCCGCCTCCCCCGCTCGGAGGCGGCCGGCCTGCGTGCCGAGCTGCTCGCGCTCGCGGGCAGTCCGAACCTCGCGGACACCTCGTGGATCACCGAGCAGTACGACTCGTACGTGCTCGGCAACACCGCGCTGTCGATGCCCGACGACGCCGGCATGGTGCGCATCGACGAGGAGTCCGGCCTCGGCTTCGCCGTCTCCGTCGACGCGAACGGCCGCTACTGCCAGCTCGACCCGCGCGAGGGCGCGAAGGCCGCGCTCGCCGAGGCGTACCGCAACGTCGCCGCCACGGGCGCGACGCCGCTGGGCGTCTCCGACTGCCTCAACTTCGGCAACCCCGAGGTGCCGTTCGTGATGTGGCAGTTCGCGGAGGCCGTCGACGGGCTCGCGGATGCGTGCGTCGAGCTCGGCATCCCCGTGACGGGCGGCAACGTCTCGTTCTACAACCAGACGGGCGAGACGCAGATCCACCCGACGCCCGTCGTCGGCGTGCTGGGCGTCATCGACGACGTCGCCCGCCGCGTGCCCGCCGGCTGGCAGGACGACGGACTGCACCTGTACCTGCTCGGCACGACGCGCGACGAGCTCGACGGCTCAGCGTGGGCCGGCGTCGTGCACGACCACCTCGGCGGCACGCCGCCCATCGTCGACCTCGCCGCCGAGCAGGCCGTCGCGGGCCTCGTGCAGGCCGCCGCGCACGAGGGTCTGCTCGCCGCCGCGCACGACCTGTCCGAGGGCGGCCTCGGCGTCACGCTCGCCGAGGGCGCGCTGCGCTTCGGCATCGGCGCGCGCGTGTGGCTCGACGAGCTGTGCGACCGCGACGGCGTCGACCTCACCGCCGCGCTCTTCTCGGAGTCGGGCGCGCGCATCCTCGTCGCCGTCCCGCGCGAGGACGACGTGCGCTTCCAGGGCATGTGCGCCGCGCGCGGCGTGCCGTCGCTGCGCATCGGCGCCACCGACGCGACGACGGGCTCGATCGAGGTGCAGGACGTCTTCACGATCGGCCTCGACGAGCTGCGCCAGCGCCACGGCTCGACGATCTACGACCGCTTCGCCTGATCCCGGCGTCCCGCCACGCTCTGAGTTGCGAGCCGGGACTGCGCCTCCAAGAGGCATCTCTTGGAGGCGCAGTCCCGCCAAGGTCGCGAAGCGCTCTCCGACAGCTGGTCGAGGAGCGCGCGAGGCCGAAGGCCGAGCACGCGTCACGAGACCACGCGAGCGCTGCTCCCGCGCAGCCACGCGCATGGTCGCGCCGGGCGAGCACCTCACGAGGTCTCGCGACGGCTGCTCGCGGCGCTCGCGGCCTCCTCGACCCGCCGAGGGGACACGTCGCGTCGAGCGACTGGCGGGCGTGACGAGCGAAACCATGGGGATACCGTGACCCCATGGACCACGACGACCTCGACGCGCTCGTCGATCGCGTGCCGCTCGGCTGGAGCCGACAGGAGGTCGACGGCCGCGCGTGGGGCGTCACGCGCGTCGACCACGCCGGTGGGCGGTCGTCGACCATCGAGGGCGAGGAGCTCGGCGGCGCGGGCCGCATGAGCGCCAACGTCTGGCGCACGGCCTCCGGCACGCACCTGAAGCCGTGCGAGATGCCCGCGGAGCAGGTGCTGCGCGTGCTGCGCGCGCTGCCGCCCGCCTGAGCCGCGGCGCGTCGCCTCAGCCCTGACCGGCTGCGTGGCGCTCGTGGTGGTGGATGACCTCGGCGATGACGAAGTTCAGGAACTTCTCCGCGAAGGCCGGATCGAGTCCCGACTCCTCGGCGAGGCGACGCAGGCGCGCGATCTGGCGCTGCTCGCGCGCGGGATCCGACGCCGGCATGCCCTCCGCCGCCTTCAACGCCCCCACGGCCTGCGTGAGCTTGAACCGCTCCGCGAGGGTGTGGATGAGGACGGCATCGATGTTGTCGATGCTGCTGCGGTAGCGGTCGAGCTCGTCGTTCGCGGACACCCCGCCAGCCTACGACCGGCGACCTGCGCATCCGCACGCGCACCTTCGCTCGCCGGCCCTCGCGGGCGTCGGACGGCGTCGCTCGCGCCTGCGCATGAACGTTCGGTGGACGGCAGGGGACGATGCGGCGCAAGCCCGTGCGGCGGCCCTGCACGCCGCCTACCGTTGCGACCGATGGCGACGATCTCGCGAGTCCCGGGGACGCGTCGCGCGCACGCCGCGCAGCGCGCGCAGGAGCGTGCCCTGCGCCACGCACGCCGCGTCGCCCGCCTCGCGCCGCGATGGCGCGAGACGCGCACGGTGTGGATCGCCTTCGGCGTCCTGCAGGTCGCGACGATCGCCGTGCTCGCCGGGCACATGCTCGCCGGCGACACGCTCGGCGACCTGCCGCTCTACCGCGAGTGGGCGATGGATGCGTTCGAGGGCCGCGGCATCGTCGGCATCGACGAGCCGTGGGTCTACCCGCTGCTCGCGTGGCTGCCGATCGGGTTCGCGAACCTCGCGTCCGCACCCGCGTACCTCGCGATGTGGATCGCGATGATCGGCGTGCTCGACGCGCTCGCGCTGCGCTCGCTGCTCGCATCGGGCTCGACGCGGGCGATCATCGCCGGATGGGCGTGGCTCGGGATGCTGCTGGCGCTCGCGCCGGTCGCGCTGCTGCGCCTCGAGGGCGTCACCGCCCCGCTCGTCGTCGTCGCCGTCGCGATGCTCGCGCGCCGACCGTGGGTCGCGGGGGGCCTGCTCGCCGCGGCGACCTGGATCAAGGTGTGGCCGGCCGCGGTCGTCGGCGCAGCCCTCGTCGCGATGCGCGAGCGCAGCCGCGTGGTGCAGGCCGGCGCCGTGGTCACGGCGGGCGTCGTCGTGCTCGCGATCGCGCTCGGCAACGTGGGCCAGCTCGCGTCGTTCGCGACGATGCAGGACGACCGCAGCCTGCAGCTCGAGGCGCCCCTCGCGACGCCTTGGGTGTGGATGGCGATGCTCGGCGTGGGACACGCTCGCGTGATCCAGGACGTGGCGCTCGCGACGCGCGAGGTCATCGGCCCCCACGACGGCCTCGCGCTCGCGGCGTCGACGCCGCTCATGCTGCTCGCGACCATCGCAGCGCTCGTGCTCGCGCAGGTCGCGGTGCGACGCGGCGCCGACCGGCTCGAGACGCTGCTGTCGGCCGCGCTCACGATCACCGCGGCGATGTTCGCCTGCAATCGCGTCGGCTCGCCGCAGTACATGCTCTGGATCCTGCCCGTCGCGATCGTCGCCCTCGCGTCGGTCGACGGTGCGGCGCAGCGCTGGTGGCGACGGATGACGGCCGCGCTGCTCGCGACGGGGCTGCTGACGACGCTGATCTTCCCCATCGCCTACATGGCCCTCGTCGACCTGCAGCCGTGGGCGGTGGGGCTGCTGACGCTGCGCAACGCGCTGCTCGTGGCGATCCTCGTCGCCGCGGCGCGGCGGATGGTCGTGCTCGCCATCGGGCGATCCGGGCTCGACGCCGTGCGCGCGTCGCGCGCGGTGACCCTGCCGTCCTGACCCCTCGTTGCGCGGTACGCATCTCGTGACCGGCTCCTGCGGATGGCGTACCTCGTGGCGAGATGGGTACCTCGTGACGAGGAGGCGGGGCGGCGCGCGCGGGGCGGCGCGAGGGGCGCGGAAGGCTCGGGGCTACGGACGCGGCGCCTTGCGCACGCGCTCGACGAGCGCATCCCGCACCGCGGGCCACTCGTCGACGAGGATCGAGTGCACCGCGACGTCGCGCCACGTGCCCTCCGCGTCCTGCCGCATGCGGCGCAGCACGCCCTCGAACGTCGCGCCGAGCCGCAGGATCGCCGCACGCGAGCGCGCGTTCGCCGCATCCGCCTGGATGCGCACGCGGCCGAAGCCGTGCGCGAACGCGTGGCCGAGCACGAGCAGCTTCGCCTCGGCGTTGACGACGGTGCCCCACACGTCCGGGGCGTACGCCGTCCATCCGAGGTGGCACTGCTCGGTCGCGGCGTCGAGGTCGGCGAGCGAGGTCGTGCCGACGAGCCGACCGCTGTGGCGCAGCCGGATCGCGAACGGCAGCGCATGCCACGGGTACGCGCGCTCGGCCCACGCCGTCCAGCCCTCGTCGGATGCGTCGAGTGCCGCCGGCCCGCCGCCGTAGCCGGCGGCGAACACCTCGGGCACGCCGATGGCGTCGCGCAACTCGAGCAGCACGTCGCGCGTGAGCGGCTCGAGGTGCACGGCGTCGCCCTCGAGCGTCGTCGGGACGGGGATGCGCGCGGTCACCCCACCATCACAGCACGGTCGCGGCGATCCGCTCGACGAGCCGCGGCTCCCCGCAGCCGATCGAGGCTGCGGCGTCGCCGTTCAGCTGGTCGAGGAGGCCGCATCCGCAGGCTGCAGCCGTCACGAGACCACGCGACCCGCCCGCCCGACGCGACCACCCGCCTGCTCGAAGCGCGCGCTCCTCGACCGGCCGATGCGAAGAGTGCATCCACCCCTACCCTGGAGTCCGTGCCGCATCCCTCCCCCGACGCTCTCGCTCGCGCCGAGGCGCGGATCGCGCTGACCCGCGACTTCCCGAAGCCCGGCGTGCTCTTCCGCGACATCGGACCGATGCTCGCCGACGCCGAGGCGCTCGCCGCCGTCACCGCCGCGCTCGCGGCACCGTTCGACGGCGCGTTCGATCTCGTCGCGGGGGTCGAGGCGCGCGGGTTCCTGCTCGCGGGCGCCGTCGCGGCGGCGTCGGGCACGGGCCTCCTGCCGATCCGGAAGGCGGGCAAGACGCCGCATCCCACCGCATCCGTCGACTACGCGCTCGAGTACGACGTCGCGACGATCGAGGCGTCCGGCGACCTCGCCGGTCGCAGCGTGCTGCTCGTCGACGACGTGCTCGCGACGGGCGGCACGCTGCAGGCGGCGATCGAGCTCGTGCAGCGCCTCGGCGGCACGGTCGCGGGCGTCGCGGTCGTGCTCGAGCTCACGGAGCTCGGAGGCCGCGCCCGCGTCCCCGCCGCCCACGCTGTCTTCACCGCCTGAACGATCTGCGGTTCTCGGCCCTCTCTGACATCGGAAAGGGCCGAGAACCTCAGAAGGATGCTCGGGATAGCGTCGAAGGATGGCTGCGACGCGATTCGACGACTGGAACGACATCGAGGGGCTGCTGCGCATCCCGCGCATCGCGGGGCTCGTCGCAGGGCCGGGCGGCCGCGTCGTCGCGCAGATCCAGCAGGCGACCGACGACCTCGCGCGCACCCGGTCGGCGCTGTGGGAGCTCGATCCCGACGGCGCCGCCGAGCCCGAGCGGCTCACGAGGTCGAGCGAGGGCGAGTCGTCGCCGCGCTTCGCGCCCGACGGATCCCTCCTCTTCGCCTCCTCCCGCCCCGACCCCACGGGCGAGCACGACGACGACGCGGCGGCCATCTGGCGCCTGCCCCAGCGCGGCGAGGCGCACGTCGTCGCCTCCGCACCCGGCGGGCTGCAGCTCGTCGCCGTCGCCGACGACGGCACGATGCTCGCGACGACGCAGGTGCTCGCCGGCGGCTCGCTCGCCGACGACGCCGAGCGCCGCGACGCTCGCGCCGCAGCGAAGCGCACGGCGATCTGGCACACCGGCATGCCGATCCGCTACTGGGATCATGAGCTCGGCGACCAGTCGACGCGCCTCGTGCTCGTGTCGCCGCAGGGCGAGCTGCGCGAGCTCACGCCCGGCGCCGACGTCGTCGCGCTCACGAACGCCTCCGCGGACCTCGCCCGTGACGGCGCCACCGCCGTGACGACCTGGACGAAGCGAGCGCGCGGCGGCGAGACCCGCACCGGCATCGCCGCCATCGACGTGCGCACGCGTCGCAGGCGCACGCTGCTGTCGGCGACCGCCGCGCACGGCTGGTCGAGCCCGCGGCTCTCGCCGGACGGCACGCGCGTCGCCGTGACGCGCGTCACGACCTCGACGCCGACGGACACGTCGTACGACTTCCTCGAGCTGCATCCGCTCGACGGCGGCGACCCCATCGCCGTGGACGTGGGCGACCTCACGGTCGGCTCGTACGCGTGGGTCGACGACGCACGGCTCGTCGTCGCTGGCGACCTGCGATCCCGCGGCGCCGTGCTGCTCGTGGATGCGGCGACCGGTCGCGTGCGCACGCTCGTCGACGACGCACCGTACGCGTCGCTCGCGCCCGCGCACGACGGGCGCTCGGTGCTCGCGCTGCGCTCGGACCTCGCCTCGCCGCCCTCGCCGGTGCGCATCCCGCTCGCAGGCGCAGGCCGCGTCCAGGCGACGCCCATCCCGGCCCCCGGCGCGGTCGGCGCGCTGCCGGGCCACCTCGAGTGGGTGGAGGCCGACGTCGAGGGCGTGACCGTCGGCGGCTGGCTGTGCACCCCCGCATCCGCGTCGTCGACCGCCCCAGCCCCGGTGATGCTGTGGATCCACGGCGGCCCCCACGGCTCGTACAACGCGTGGAGCTGGCGCTGGAACCCGTGGCTCGCCGTCGCGCGCGGCTGGGCCGTGCTGCTGCCGGACCCGGCGATGTCGACCGGCTACGGGCACGCCGGGCTCAACCGCGGGTGGCCGCGACGGCCCGACGTCGTCTGGCACGAGTGCGAGACGCTGCTCGACCACGTCCTGCGACGTCGAACGCTCGACGCGTCCCGCACGGCACTGCTCGGCGCATCCTTCGGCGGGTTCATGACGAACTGGATCGCCGGGCACAGCGACCGCTTCGGCGCGATCGTGACGCACGCCGGCCTGTGGGCGCTCGACCAGCAGCACACGACGACGGATGCGGCCGCGCACAAGGTGCGCGTGCACGGCCATCCCGACGACCTGCCCGAGTGGTACCGGGCGTACTCGCCCCACCACTCGGCCTCGGCGATCACGACGCCCATGCTCGTGACGCACGGCAATCGCGACTACCGCGTGCCGGTGAGCGAGGCGCTGCGGCTGTGGTGGGACCTCGTCTCGGGCTGGTGGGGCACGCCGGGCACGATGCCGCACCGGTTCCTGCAGCTCACCGACGAGCACCACTGGGTGCTGCGGCCCTCGAACGCCGTGACGTGGAACGAGACCGTGCTGGCCTTCTGCGCGCAGCACGTGCTCGGCGGCGATCCCATCCCCGACGCGCTGCCGTGGTGACGCATCGTCATGCGACGGATGGAGGTTCGCGGCCGCTTGCGAGGGCACAAGCGGCCGAGAACCTCCATCCGTGCGCGCTCGGAGCAGATCGTGGAGCCGTCAGGGCCGCTGCCGGAGGGCGATCGCGAGCGCCGAGAGCGCGAAGAGGCCGGCCGCCACGGCGAGCATCGGCAGCGTGCCCGTGTCCACCGCGACGACGCCCGCGATCGGTGCGACCACGACGATGACGGCGCGGTTCGCGGCCCGCATCGTCATGGTGACCCGCGCCTGCGCCGCGTCGGGCGTGCGCGTCTGCCGGAACGCCATCTCGTGCGAGTTGGATGCTCCCATCGCGAGGCCGTGCAGCAGCTGTCCCGCGGCGAGCAGCACCGTCGCCGCGACGGGCGTCGACGCCACGAGCACGGCCGCCGCCATGACGAGCACCGCGATCGCCGACAGCGCATGGCAGGTGGCGATCGTCGGCAGGGCGCCGAGGCGTCGACCCACGCGGCCCGTGATCGACGCGCCGACGACGGCACCGACGCCCGCTGCGGCGAGCACGAGGCCGAACGCGGCGGCGCCGAGCCCGAGCGTCGTGAGCGCGAACGGCGCGACGAGCACGCCGAGCGTCGCGTTCGCCGCGAACCAGACGTGCGTCGCGACCGCGAGGCGCGTGAGCGCCGTGCCGCGGTAGACGAGCCGGATGCCCTCGGCGACGTCGGCGAGGATGCCGCGCACCGAGCGTCGGCCGGCGGGCGGCGGCTCCTCGACGCGGATGCGCGCGACCGCGACCGCCGCGAACGCCGACGCGACGGCGTCCACGAGCACCGCGAACGGCGCGCCGGCGAACCGCACGACGAGGCCGCCGAGCGCCGGTCCGCCGGACTGGGCGACGGCATCCGCCGTGTCGATGCGGGCGTGCGCCGCCTGCAGCGCAGGGCCGGGGACGAGACGCGGGAGGAACGCCATGGACGCCGCGTCGTTCACGACCGTCGCGACGCCGTACGCGACGACGACCGCGAGCAGCGCGGGCAGCGTGAGGGCATCGAGCAGCCACAGCACCGGTATGGTCGCGATCAGCACCGCGCGCACGGCGTCGCTCGCCACCATCACGGGCCTGCGCCGCATCCGGTCCACGAGCGCGCCCACGAGGAGGCCCACCACGAGGTACGGCAGCCAGCGCGCGGCGCTCAGCAGCCCGGTGTCGGCGGCATCGCCGCCGAGCGTCACGACGACGATCGTCTGCAGCGCCAGCAGCGTGACGTACGTGCCGACGCTCGACGCCGACTCGGCGGCGAGCAGCCATCGGAACGACCGCGGCAGCCGCGCATCCTCCCCGGCCGTCATGCGCCCATCCCTCCGCACTCGCACGCGACAGCAGGAGGATTCCGGCCCGATGTGATCTCACATCCGGCCGAGAGCCCCACTGTCGTGAAGGGGGTCAGCCGTCGATGAGGTCGTGTCGCACCACGATCGCCTCGCGGTCCGGGCCGACGCCGATCGCCGAGATGCGCGAGCCCGACATCGCCTCGAGCGCGAGCACGTAGTCCTGCGCGTTCCTCGGCAGGTCCTCGAACGTGCGGCAGCCGGAGATGTCCTCGCTCCAGCCGGGGAACTCCTCGTAGATGGGCGTCGCGTGGTGCACGTCCGTCTGCGACACCGGCATCTCGTCGTGGCGCACGCCGTCGACGTCGTAGGCGACGCAGACGGGGATGCGCTCGATGCCGGTGAGCACGTCGAGCTTCGTGAGCACGAAGTCGGTGACGCCGTTGACGCGCGCCGCGTAGCGCGTGATGACCGAGTCGTACCAGCCGGTGCGGCGCGGACGGCCGGTGGTCGTGCCGAACTCGAAGCCCGTCGCGCGCAGGCGCTCGCCCCACTCGTCGAAGAGCTCCGTGGGGAACGGTCCCGAGCCGACGCGCGTCGTGTACGCCTTCACGATGCCGATGATGCGGTCGAGGCGCGCGGGCGCGACGCCCGAGCCCGTCGCGGCGCCGCCTGCCGTCGCCGACGACGACGTCACGAACGGGTAGGTGCCGTGGTCGATGTCGAGCATCGTCGCCTGGCCGGCCTCGAACACGACGGTCTTGCCCGCATCCAGCGCCTGGTCGAGCTCGAGGGCGGTGTCGCCCACCATCGGCCGCAGTCGCTCGACGTAGGACTGCAGGTCCTCGACGATCTCGTCGACCGTGATGGCGCGGCGGTTGTAGACCTTGGTGAGCAGGTGGTTCTTGAGGTCGAGGGAGCCCTCGACCTTCTGCCGCAGGATCGACGGGTCGAAGAGGTCCTGCACGCGCACGCCGACGCGGTTGATCTTGTCGGCGTAGGCGGGGCCGATCCCGCGTCCGGTCGTGCCGATCGAGCGCTTGCCGAGGAAGCGCTCCGAGACCTTGTCGAGCGTGCGGTGATAGTCGGCGATGATGTGCGCGTTGGCCGAGATGCGCAGCTTCGAGACGTCGACGCCGCGTGCGGAGAGCGCCTCGAGCTCGTCGAACAGCACCTCGAGGTCGATGACGACGCCGTTGCCGATCACCGGGACCACGCCGGGCGTGAGGATGCCCGACGGGAGGAGGTGGAGCGCGTACTTCTCGTCGCCCACGACGACGGTGTGGCCCGCGTTGTTGCCGCCGTTGAACTTCACGACGTAGTCGGTGCGGCTCGCGAGGAGGTCGGTGGCCTTGCCCTTGCCCTCGTCGCCCCACTGCGCGCCGAGGATCACGATGCCTGGCATGGGGTCCCCTTCTGCTCGGTCGGCAAGCGGGAGCCCGCTTGCACTCCACCCTATCGCGGGGCCCTGCGCCGACCCTGGAGCCGACGGCGCCGCCGGATCCGCGCGTCGGCGACCCGCGGAGGCGTGTGCCGACCGGAGGGTCGTGGACGAGCGGTCGCGACGGCGGCGACGCGGTCGGAGGCTCCCGCTAGCGTGGCCGCATGGACGTGACGCTGCGGCCGCTGCACGACGGGGACGCCGAGGTGCTGTTCGCGTGGGAGCGCGACCCGGTCGCCGTGCGCATGGCCGCCTTCACGCGCGCCGATCCCGACGATCGCGCAGCGTTCGACGCGCACCTCGCCCGCATCCGCGCGGATCCCGGCGTGCGGATGCGCATGGTGGAGGTCGACGCGGAGGCGGTCGGCACGGTGGCGGCGTTCGACGCCGACGGCGAGCGCGAGGTGACGTACTGGATCGCTCGCGCGCACTGGGGTCGCGGCATCGCGACGGCAGCCCTCACGGCGCTGCTCGCCGAGCAGCCCGTTCGGCCGCTCGCGGCGCGCGTCGCCGAGGCGAACGTCGCATCGCGGCGCGTGCTCGAGCGCGCGGGCTTCGTCGAGGTGGCGCGCGAGCGGGCCTTCGCGCCCGGCGTCGGGGCCGAGGTCGTCGAGCTGCTACTGCGCCTGGGATGACCCGCGCTCAGGCGCCGGCCAGCACGGCGTCGACCGCCTCGGCGATCGACGCATCCGGCTCGAAGACCGTGCGCTCGAAGGCGACCATGACCATGGCGCCGACGACGGCGGACGCGCGCAGCGTCGAGGGGCGCGCGGCGCCATCGGTCTCCACGGCGTCGGCGACGAGCGCGAAGAGCGCCGAGCGGTAGCCGGCGAGCGACTCCTGCCACGGGCGATCGGTGCGGAAGAGCTCGCCCGCGACCACCTTCGCCGCCGTCGGGCGCTCCTCGACGCCCTGCAGGAACGCCGTGACGACCGCGCGCAGCGCCCCGCCGCTCGGCGCATCCGCGAGCGCGTGCCCGAGCCTCGTCCCCGTGCGCTCGACGGCATCGGCGAGCACCGCCTCGAACACGGCGTCCTTCGACGGGAAGGAGTAGTAGACGCTGCCCTTCGCGACGCCGGCCCGCTCGGCGATGTCGTCGACGGTCGTCGCGGTCACGCCGCGCTCGGCGGCGAGCGCCGCTGCGGCATCCAGCACCTTCTCGCGGCTGCGGTTCGGCCGTGCCATCGGGACTCCCGTCGGAATACTTGTACTGACTGGTCAGTTTAGTATACCGTCGTCCGGTCGGAGGAGGATGCGATGCAGGTGCGGATCGAGCAGGTCGCGATGGGAGCGGCGCTGCCGCCGACGGACGCCGCGTTCGCGTCGGGCGAGGCGTCGCTCGTCGTCGTGGAGACCGAGCAGCGGCCGACGGTGCTCGGTCTCGTCGCGGCGGGGCGCATGGTGCCCGCCGCCGGGCGCGTGCTGCTCGACGGCGAGGAGGATCGTCGCGAGCTGCGCAGGCGCGTGGCCCTCGTCGACGCGCCGCGAGCCTCCGATCCCGACCCGGCGGCTCGCGTGCGGGGCGTCATCGCCGAGGAGCTGCTGTTCGCGGGGCTCCCCGGCCATCCGCGCGGCGTCCGCGGCTGGGCGACGCAGCTCGGCGTCGCCGACGCGATCGACGCGACGGTCGCCGACCTCGCCCCCGCGCGGCGCACGCGCCTGCTCGCCGAGCTCGCGATCCTGCGCGACGGCGTCGAGGCCGTGGTGCTCGCGTGCCCCGACCGCCATGGCGGCGACCCCCGCGACTGGTGGTCGCTCGCGGGCTCGCTCGCCGATCGTGGGTTCGCGGTGCTCGCGATCGCGAGCCCCGCATCCGAGCGCGCGCTGCGCTCCGCCGGCGAGCTGGATCGAGTGGGCGCCGATGGTTCGCCGCACGGCGTGCCGCGAACCACTCCTGCCCACTCGCCTTCCACTCGTGACCGGTCGCCGGCATCCGCATCCCAGGAGGTGGCGGCATGACCGTGCCCCAGATCGTGCTCGCCGAGCTGCGCCGCCTCGTGGCCACGCCGATGGCGCGCCTCGCCCTGCTCGCCCTGTGCACCGTGCCGCTGCTCTACGGCGGCCTGTACCTGTGGGCGAACCAGGATCCGCAGGGCAACCTCGGCGACGTGCCCGTCGCACTCGTCGTCGCCGACGCGGGTGCGGTCGACGACGACGGCGCCACGCGCGTCGTCGGCGACGAGGTCGCCGAGCGGCTCGTCGACGCAGGCGACTTCGACTGGCATCGGGTCACGGCCGCGTCGGCCGCCGCCGGCGTCGAGGATGGCACGTACGACTTCTCGGTGACGCTCCCCGCCTCCTTCTCCGCCGACCTGCTGAGCGCCGCGGGCGACGACCCTCGCCAGGCGCGCGTCGTGCTCGAGACGAACGACGCGAACGGCTATCTCGCGGGCACCATCGGCGAGCGGGCGACCGATGCGATCCTCGCCTCCGTGCGCGAGTCGGTCGGCGAGGAGGCCGCCGGCCGGCTGCTGCTCGCGCTCAGCGACATCCGCGACGGGCTCGTGGACGCGGCGAGCGGCGCCGACGACCTCGCCGCGGGCGCCGCGCAGGCGCACGACGGTGCGGGCGCGCTCGCCGCCGGCACCACCGAGCTCGCCTCGGGCGCGGATGCGCTCGCCGACGGCACGGCGCAGGTCGCATCGGGCGCGCACGCGCTCGCCGACGGCGCCGCACCCCTCGCGGCCGGGCTCTCGACGCTGCAGTCGTCGACGGCGACGTTGCCGGCCGACGCCGCCGCGCTCGCGAGCGGCGCGCAGCAGGTCGCGGACGGCAACGCGCAGGTCGCGTCGGTCGGCGCGCAGGTCGCCGGCGTCACGAGCGCCCTCGCCGCCGACGTGCCGCAGACGCGCGCCGACGTCGTCGCCTTGCTGCAGGCCGCAGGGCTCACGGATGCGCAGATCGCGGATGCGCTCGTGCCGCTCGACGCGCTCGGCGCGGCGGTCGTCGACGGCGACGCGCAGGTGCAGTCCGCGTCCGGGCAGCTGCAGACGCTCGCGAGCGGCGCGCAGCAGGTCGCCGACGGTGCTGCACGCCTCTCGGCGGCCGCACCGCAGCTCGCGGGCGGCATCGGGCAGGCGGCGGACGGCGCGACGCGGCTCTCGGGCGGCGCGGGCGAGCTGGCGGACGGCGCCGACGCCGCCGCCACGGGCGCGTCGACGCTCGCCTCGGGCGCCCACGACGCCGCCGACGGCGCCGCGGCGCTCGACGACGGGCTCGCGCAGCTCGACGACGGCGCGACGCGGCTCGGCACCGGACTGGACGACGCCGTGGCGCAGATCCCCGCGTCCAGCCCGTCGCTCCGCGCCGAGCAGGCGCAGACGATCGCCGACCCGGCGGCGCTCGACGCCGACGCGCTCACCTCTGCGGGCTCGTACGGCGAGGGGCTCGCTCCCTTCTTCCTGTCGCTCGCGGCGTGGATCGGCATCTACGCGTTGCTGCTCATCGTGCATCCCGTCTCGCGTCGCGCCGTCACGGCGCTGCGCTCGCCCGTGCAGGTCGGCCTCGCCTCGTGGCTCGCGCCCGCCGCGCTCGGCGCGCTGCAGATGGTCGCGCTCTTCGGCATCGTGACGCTCGCGCTCGGCTTCACGCTCGCGGTGCCGCTCGGCGTGCTCGGCGTCATGCTGCTCGCCTCCGCCGTGTTCGCGGCGATCGTCGTCGCGCTCAACGTGTGGCTCGGATCCGTCGGGCAGTTCCTCGGCCTCGTGCTCATGGTCGTGCAGCTCGTGACGGCGGGCGGCACCTTCCCGTGGCAGACGCTGCCCGGTCCGCTCGCGGCGCTGCACCATGCGATGCCCATGACGTACGCCGTCGAGGCGCTGCGGCAGGTCATGTACGGCGGCTCGCCCGCGATCGCGTGGCACGACGCGCTCGTGCTGGCGCTGTTCGGCGCGGGCGCCCTCGTGCTCGTGATCCTCGGCGTCGCGCGCATGATGGATCACCGCACGCTGCGCGACCTGCAGCCGAGCCTCATCGGGTAGCGCGCTGGAGCAGCAGGGGCTCCCCCGCCGGCTCTGCACGGGCTCCCTTCGAGGCTCGCTTCGCTCGCACCTCAAGGAGCGGTCATGGTGCGTCTGCGGGCTTCCTTCGAGGCTCGCTTCGCTCGCACCTCGAGGAGCGGTCATGGCGCGTCTGCGGGCTCCCTTCGAGTCTCGCTTCGCTCGCACCTCAAGGAGCGGTCACGGCGCGTCCGCGGGCTCCCTTCGAGTCTCGCTTCGCTCGCACCTCGAGGAGCGGTCACGGCGCGTCCGCGTGCTCGCTTCGAGGCTCGCTTCGCTCGCACCTCGAGGAGCGGTCATGGCGCGTCTGCGGGCTCCTCTGGAGGCTCGCTTCGCTCGCACCTCGAGGAGCGGTCACGGTGCGTACTCGGGCTCCTCTGGAGGCTCGCTTCGCTCGCACCTCGAGGAGCGGTCACGGTGCGTGCTCGGGCTGCTGCCTCCAACCCGGCACGACCTCCCCCACCGGCCCTTGAGGTGCGAGCGCAGCGAGCCTCGAAAGGGTCCCGCCGATGCGTCGCACGAACGGGCATCGCGACGCGACGCGGACGGGCCTCGCTGCGGCGTTGCGCTTTCGCTGACCCCGGCCCTACGATTTCGGCATGCCGAAACTCGACGAGCGCCGCACCTCCCCGCTCGCGCGTGCGCGGCCGATCTGGCTGCTGGGCCCCGCGCTCGTCGCCGGCGTCGCCTACCTCGATCCCGGCAACGTCGCTGCGAACATGACCGCGGGCGCCCGCTTCGGCTACCTGCTGCTCTGGGTCGTCGTCGTGGGCAACCTCATGGCCTGGCTCATCCAGTACCTCTCGGCGAAGCTCGGCATCGTCACCGGCAAGAGCTTGCCCGAGGTGCTGGGCGAGCGCTTCGGCTCGCGCGTCGGCCGCATCGCCTACTGGCTGCAGGCGGAGGCCGTGGCGATGGCGACCGACGTCGCAGAGGTGATCGGTGGCGCCGTCGCGCTCTGGCTGCTGTTCGAGATCCCGCTCGTCGCCGGCGGCGCGATCACCGGAGCGATCTCGATGGCGCTGCTGTGGCTGCAGTCCCGACGCGGACCCAAGGTCTTCGAGATCGTCATCGCCAGCATGCTCGTCGTCATCGCCGTCGGCTTCACGGCGGGCCTCGTCGCCGGCCCGCCGGGCCCCGAGGCGCTCGGCGGCCTCGTGCCGCGCTTCGAGGGGCCGGACACCGTGCTGCTCGCGGCATCCATCCTCGGCGCGACCGTCATGCCGCACGCGATCTACGCGCATTCGAGCCTCACGCGCGACCGATTCCGCTCGAGCGACGGCGAGCGGATGCCCGTGCCGCGCCTGCTGCGCGCGACGCGCTGGGACGTGACGATCGCGCTCGCGATCGCCGGCACGGTGAACGTCGCGATCATCGTGCTCGCCGCCGCGAACCTCGCGGGCGTCGAGGGCACCGACTCGCTCGAGGGCGCGCACGCCGCGATCGCCGCCGCGCTCGGCGCGGGCGTCGCGACGCTCTTCGCCATCGGCCTGCTCGCCTCGGGGCTCGCCTCGACCGCGGTCGGCGCGTACGCCGGGTCGGAGATCATGCAGGGGCTCGTCCGCGTGCGCATCTCCGTGACCACGCGCCGGCTCGTCACGCTCGTGCCGGCGCTCGCGATCCTCGCGCTCGGCGTCGACCCGACGCTCGCGCTCGTGCTGAGCCAAGTCGTGCTCTCGTTCGGCATCCCCTTCGCGCTCGTGCCGCTCGTGTGGCTCACGGCGCGGCGCTCGGTCATGGGCGAGCATGCGAACCGCTGGTGGACGACGGCGCTCGGCGCCCTCTTCGCCACCGCGCTCGTCACGCTCAACGTGCTGCTGCTCTGGCTCACCTTCACGGGCGCCTGACCCCGAACCTCAGCCGCTCGGGGCGTGCACCCGCAGCCACTCGTGCATGACGATCGCGGCCGCCGCGGCGGCGTTGAGGGAGCGGGTCGAGCCGAGCTGCCGCACGTGCACGTGCTCCGACGCCGCCGCGATCGCCGCGTCGGTGAGCCCCGGCCCCTCCTGCCCCAGCAGCAGGACGCACGCGCGCGGCAGGGGTGCTGCATCCACGGGGCGGGATGCGGGATGCGTGTCTACCGCCACGATCGGCAGCCCCGCCTCCTCGGCCCACGCGGCGAGCGCCTCCACCGACTCGTGGTGACGGATGTGCTGGTAGCGGTCGGTCACCATGGCCCCACGGCGGTTCCAGCGACGCCGACCGACGATGTGCACCTCGGCGGCGAGGAACGCGTTCGCGGTGCGCACGATCGAGCCGATGTTGAGGTCGTGCTGCCAGTTCTCGATCGCGACGTGGACGGGGTTCCTGCGTGCGTCGAGGTCGGCGACGATCGCCTCGAGCGACCAGTACCGGTAGCCGTCGACGACGTTCCGCCGGTCACCGTGCTCGAGCAGCTCGGGGTCGTAGCGCGCATCGGTCGGCCACGGCCCGACCCAGGGGCCGACGCCGTGCTGCGGGTCCTCGTCGCTCACGACACGAGCCTGGCATGCGGCTCGGGCGCCCCCTGGCGGATGCGGTCGCCCCGGCCGGCACGGTGCCGACCGAGGCGACCGGGCATCAGGCGCGCCGAGCGCGACGACGCAGCACGAGCGCGGCACCGAGCAGCAGCAGCACGAGTGCGGCGAGCGCGAGCCCGGCGCCGTGCTCGAAGCCCGTCGGCGGCAGCGCCTGGCCCGGGGGCAGCACCTCCACCTCGACCTCGTCCGTCGCCTCGACCGGCGTCGACGAGCCGGGTGCCGTGCCCGTCGCGACGGCCACGTTCGTGACGCCGCCCGCGATCGCATCGGCGCGCGTGACCTCGTAGGTCGCCGTCGCGGTGACGCGCTCGCCCGGCGCGAGCACGCCCGGCTCGCCCGGCCATGCGTAGTCGATCGCCGAGAGGCCCTCGAGCCGGTCATCGATCGTCACGTCGGTGAGCGTGACGGTGCCGACGTTCTCGACCGTGAAGGCGTACGTGACGACGTCGCCCATCACGGCACGCTCGCGATCGGCGCCCTTCACGATCTCGAGCGCCGCCACGGGAGCGAGGGGCGTCGTCACGGCGTCGTCGTCGTCGACGGTCGCGCACGCCGCGTCGTCGCAGCCGACGACCGTGCCGCTGACCTCGGCCGCGTTCACGACGCCGCCGGCGTCGACGTCGGCCTGCGTGAGCACGTAGGTCGCCGTCGCCGTGACCGTCTCGCCGGGCGAGAGCACGCCCTCGCCGGTGGCGGGATCGGTCGAGCCGTCCCAGTCGTAGGCGATCTCGGAGAGACCGGGCAGCGCGTCGGCGATCGTGACGCCGTCGAGCGTCACGGTGCCGTCGTTGACGACGGTGAAGTCGTACGTCACGGTCGCACCCGCCGCGGCGCCGTCCGCCGACGCCTCCTTCACGAGCGAGAGGCTCGGCGACTGCGGCAGCGCGTAGGCGTCGGCGTCCGACGGCGACGCGACGTCGCCGCCGTCGGCGGCGACTCCCGTCGCGATCGCCGTGTTCGTCACGCTGCCCCGATCCACGTCCGCCTGCACGATCGTGTAGCTCGCGGTCGCGAGCACGGTCTCGCCGGGCGCGAGGATGCCCTCGCCCGTCGCGGGATCGCTCGACGTCGCCCAGTCGACGACGGGCGTCGAGAGCCCGTCGAGCTCGTCGACGACCGCGACGTCCGCGATCGTCACCGTGCCGGCGTTGGTCACGAGGAACCGGTACTCGACGACGTCGCCGACCGCGGTCGGCTCGCCGACGTGCGACTTGTCGATCGCGAGCGCCGGCGTGCCGCCGAGCGGCACCTCCGCCGTGTCCTCCTGCTCGACCGTGCGGGTGCCGTCGAGCGTCGTGCCGGATGCCGTCGCCGTGTTCTCGACGACGCCGGCGTCGACGTCCGCCTGCGTGAGCACGTAGGCGGCCGTCGCCCGGACCGACTCGCCCGGCGCCAGCACGCCCTCGGGCGTCGCGGGGTCGCTCGACGTCGACCAGTCGACGACGACGTCGCTCAGGCCCTCCATGGGGTCGTCGATCGCGACGTCCTCGAGCGTCGTCGTGCCGACGTTCGTCACGAGGAAGTCGTACGCGATGGCGTCGCCCGCGACGCTCTCGGCGCCGGCCTCCGCCGTGCCCGTCTTGTCGAGCGCGATGAGCGCCGTGCCGGACGAGACGACGACGTCGGATGCCGTGGCGTCGACGCTGCCGGTCGGCCCCGTCGCGGTCACGGTCGCCTCGTTCGCCACCGACCCCGCATCGACGTCGGCCTGCGTCAGCGCGTAGGTCGCGGTCGCCGTCACCGTCTCGCCCGCCGAGAGCACGCCCTCGCCGGTCGCGGGATCGCTCGAGTCACCCCACGCGATGGCGAGCGCCTCGAGTCCTGGCAGCGGATCGGCGAGCACGACGTCCGTGAGGGTCACGTCGCCGGTGTTCTCGATCGCGAAGACGTACGAGACCGTGTCGCCGACCGCGCCCGGCCCGACGAGCGAGCCGTCCTTGGTCAGCGCGATCGACGGCGAGGGTACGAGCTCCAGCTCGTGCTCGTCGGAGCCGGTCGCCTGTCCGCCGCGCCCCGTGCCCGTCGCGGTGGCGACGTTCATGATCGAGCCCGCGTCGGCGTCCGCCGGCGTGACGACGTACGAGCCCGTCGCCGTCGCCGACTCGCCCACCTCGAGCACGCCGGGCGCGTCCGGGTCGGGCCAGACGACCTCGAGGTCCGGGATCAGCGGGTCGACGATCTCGACGCCCGTGAGCCGCACGGTGCCGCTGTTCGTGGCGACGATCGTGTACGGCACGGCGTCGCCGACCGACGGATCCTCCACCTCGGTCGACTTCTCGATCGTCAGCACCGGCGTGCCCGCGATGGGCACGACGACCGATGCATCGTCGTCGACGAGGATCGGGTCGCCGTCGCCGTCCGTCGCCGGCGTCGTGGCGACGACCGTCGCGTCGTTGGCGATCGATCCGACCTCGAGGTCGGCTTGCGTGAGCGCGTAGACCGCGGTCGCGCGCATCTGCTCGCCGGGCGACAGGACGCCCTCGTCCGTGGCGGGGTCGGTCGATGCCGCCCAGTCGACGATGATCGGGCCGAGTCGGTCGAGCTCGTCGCGCAGCGCGACGTCCGTGAGCGTGACGTTGCCGGTGTTCGTGACGGTGAGGTCGAAGCGCACGTCGCCGCCGGCGACCGCCTCGAGCACCGTGCCGGTCTTCTCGAGTGCGATGCCCGGTCGGAAGGGCAGCTCGACGCGCGCGTCCGCGATCGCGGGCTCGACGGGGGCGACGCCCTCCGGCACCTGCGCGGAGACGGTCGCGACGTTGTCGACGCCGAGCGCGTCGAGGTCGGCCTGCGTGACGGCGACGCTCGCCGTCGCGACGACGTCCTGCCCGGGCAGGAGCCTGCCGGGGAACGCGGGGTCGGGCCACGCGTACTCGAGTGCCGAGAGACCCGGCAGCGGGTCGTCGATGACGACGTCGGTGAGCGTCACGGCGCCGACGTTGCTGGCGACGAGCTCGTAGACGATCGGGTCGCCGACGACCTGCGGCTGCGTGAGCGGCGTCTTCGTGAGCGTGAGCGCTCCCGTGCCCTCGAGCGCGATCGGGTAGACGTCCTCGTCGGTGACGGGCTGGGCGTCGGGATCCGTCGCCGTGACGAGCACCTCGTTCACGACGCCGCCGGCATCCACGTCGGCCTGCGTCAGCGCGTACGTCGCGCTGGCCTCGACCGCCTCGCCGGGCGAGAGCACGCCGTCGGGCGTCGACGGATCCGTCGAGCCGGCCCAGTCGAGGACGGGCACGCTCACGCCGGGGAGGACGTCGGTGATCGCGACGTTCGCGAGGGTCGTGGCGCCCGTGTTCTCGACGCGGAACGTGTAGAGCACCTCGTCGCCCGCGACGCTCGCGGCGCCGTTCTCGGCCGTGCCGCCCTTGACGATCTCGATCGAGGTCGGCGCGACGATGTCGACGCGCTCGGTCGCATCCGTCGTCAGCGGCTGGCCGGTCGGCGGCTGCGCCGTCGCCTCGGCGAGGTTGTCGATGCCGCCGGCGTCGATCTCCGCCTGCGTCACGACGTGCTCGGCGCTCGCACGCACCGACTCGCCGGGTGCGAGCACGCCGGCGGGCGTCGAGGGGTCGGTCGACGACGCCCAGTCGATGCTCAGGGGCTCGTCGCTCAGCATGCGGTCGAACAGCTGCACGATCGAGAGCGTGACGTCGCCGTCGTTCTCGAGCAGGAAGTCGTAGACGATCGTCTCGTCGACGACCGGGTTGACGCTCGTCGTGGACTTCGTCAGCTCGAGCGACGCCGTGGTGTCGAAGGTCACGGAGGCGTCGTCGTCGAACGTCACGGTGGTGCCGTTCGGCGCCGTGCCGACGATGGTCGCCTCGTTCACGAGCGACCCGCGATCCACGTCGCCCTGCGTGACGACGTACGTCGCGGTGCCCGTCAGCACGTCGCCGGGCGAGAGCGTGCCCGCCTCCCCGGGCCAGTCGTAGACGACCGCGGAGATGCCCTCGAGCGCGTCGGCGATCGACACGTCCGTCAGCGTGACGTTGCCTGGGTTCTCGGCGCGGAAGTCGTAGGTGATCGTCTCGCCGACCGCGGGGTCGACGGCGGTCGTCGACTTCTCGAGCCTGATGCCGGCGACCTGCGGGATCACCGTGATCGCCGAGGCCGGCTCGGTGACGGGGATGCCGCCTGCCGCGATCGCGTCGGCGCGTGCGGCGTTGCGCACCTGTCCGGCGTCGACGTCGGCCTGCGACAGCGGGTACGACGCCGAACCCGTCACGGTCTCGCCGGGCGAGAGCACGCCCTCGTCCGTGTCGGGGTCGGTGGAGGTCGACCAGTCGATGGCGAGGCCCTGGAGGCCGGGCAGGTCGTCGACGAGCTCGACGGCGCTCAGCGTCGTGGTGCCGTCGTTCTCGATGACGAAGCCGTAGTCGATGCGGCCGTCCGTCGCGTCCGATCCGACGAGCGTCTGCGTCTTCACGAGCGCGATGCTCGGCCGCTGCGGCAGCAGCACGGTGTCGTCGTCCGTCGCGGTGACGATGGCGCCCGCGGGGTCCGCGCCGGTGACGACCGCGACGTTGTCGACGCGGCCGGCGTCGATGAGCGCCTGCGTCACCTCGAGCAGGGCGGTCGCCTGCACCGTCTCGCCCGGGGCGAGCGTGCCGTCGGGCGTGCCGTCGTCGGTCGAGGTGGACCAGAGGATCTCGAGGTCGCGCAGCCCCTCGAGCGGGTCGTCGAGCGCGATCTCGTCGATCGTCTCGGTGCCGGCGTTCGCGATCTCGAAGCGGTACACGACGTCGTCGCCGACGACGTACGCCGTCTGCGGCACGTCATGCGTCTTCGCCAGCGTCAGCAGCGGCGTGCCCTCGAACGGCACCTGCGCCGAGGCCTCGTCGGCGATGCGCTCGGGCTGGCCGCCCACGGCGCCCGGGGCGGGCAGCGCCGTCACGGTCGCCTGGTTCTCGGCGAGGCCTGCATCGACCTGCGCCTGCGTGATCGTCGACGTCGCCGTCGCCTGCACGCTCTCGCCCGGCGCGAGCACGTCGTCGCCGGTCGTGGCGTCCGTCGAGGTCGACCAGTCGATGACGGGGGTCGTGACGCCGTCGACGGCGTCGACGAGCTCGAACGCCGACAGGGTGAGGCTGCCCGCGTTGCGGATCGTGAACGACCACGCGATGGCGTCGCCCGCGACGCTCGCAGGGCCGTCGGCCGCGATGCCCGACTTCGTCAGCTCCACGAGCGCGACGCCGGCGAGCGGCAGATCCGCCGTCGAGGTCTGCTCGGGCAGCGGTCCGCCGGGCGCCGTGGCCGTGGCCGTCGCGGCGTTGGCCACGATCCCGGCGTCGACGTCCGCCTGCGTGATGACGTAGGAGGCGGTGCCGACGATGGGACCGGAGCCCGGCGGCAGCACGCCGGGCGCGCCCGGCCACGGGATGGTGATCGCCGTGAGCCCGGGCAGCGGATCGGTCACGACGACGTCCGTGAGCGTCGTCGTGCCGGTGTTCTCGAGCGTGAACGCGTACGTCACGACGTCGCCGGCGAGGCCCGCGCCTCCGACGTTCGTGATCGACTTGGCGAACGTGAAGCCGCTCGTCGTCGTGATGTCGACGCGCTCGGAGGCGGTCGCGGTCGCGACGCCGCCGAGCGGTGCCACGCCGCGCACGGACGCCGTGTTGTCGATGCCGCCGGCGTCGACGTCGGCCTGGGTGACGGTGTACGTCGCGGTCGCCTGCACCGTCTCGCCCGGCGCGAGCACGCCCTCACCGGTGCTCGTGTCGCTCGAGCCGGCCCAGTCGACGTCGAGCGCCGAGAGACCGGGCAGCGGGTCGACGATCGTGACGTCGGAGAGCGTCGCGTTGCCGGCGTTCTGCGCCGTGAACGTGTAGGTGATCGTCTCGCCCGCGGCAGGCTCGACGGCATCCGTCGACTTGTCGAGCGTGATCGCCGGGCTCTGGGCGAGCGTCGTCGTGACGCTCGCCTCCGCCGACACCGCCTGGCCGGCGGGCGGCTGCGCCGTCACGACGGCGTCGTTCGTCAGCGTGCCGGCGTCGAGGTCGGCGACGGTGAGCACGTAGTCGGCCGTGCCCACGACGGACTCGCCCGGGGCGAGCACGCCGACGCCGGTGGTCGGGTCGACGGCCGTCTCCCAGTCGAACGTCACGACGACGTCGTCGCCGAGCAGCGGGTCGGAGATGGTCGGGTTCGTCAGGGTCGCGTTGCCGGTGTTCGTCACCGTGAAGCGGTACGAGACCGGCTGGCCGGGTGCGGCGCCCGCCGCGACGACCTCCTTCACGAGCTCGACCTGCGCGGCCTGCACGAAGGTCGCGACGTTCGAGTCGGCGTCGACGGTCTCGTCGCCCGGCCCCGTGCCGAAGGCGGTCGCCGTGTTCGAGATGATGCCCGCGTCGAGGTTCGACTGCTGGATGACGAGCTCGGCCGTCGCGCGCGCGGTCTCCCCCGGCTGCAGCGTGCCGGGGACGGCGACGGTGCTCCAGTCGAACACGATCGGACCGAGGTTCGGCAGCGGGTCCTCGACGCGCACGTCGGTGAGCGTGACCGCGCCGTTGTTCGTCACGTCGAACGTGTAGGTGAGCACGTCGCCGACGGCGGTCGGGGTGCCGATGGCGCCCTTGAGGATCTCGATGTTCGGGGTGTCGGCGAGCGGGTTCGTGTAGTCGGTGGCGAAGGAGGCCGGCTGGCCGTTCGCGCCCGTCGCCGTCACGGTCGCGTCGTTGCGCACGAGGCCCGCGTTGACGTCGTCCTGCGTCAGCACGTACGACGCGGTCGCCGTGACGCTCTCGCCGGGCGCCAGCGCGTCCTCGCCCGTCGCAGCGTTCGTCGACGTGGACCAGTCGATGACGACCGCGTCGTCGACGAGCGGGTCGCTCACCGCGAAGCCGGTCAGCGTGACGGTTCCCGTGTTGAGGATCGTGAACGTGTAGTCGATCGTGTCGCCGGCGACGCTGTCGACGCCGTCCTCGGCCACGCCGACCTTGATCATGCGCACGAGCGCCGTGCCCGGCACGGTCACCGAGCGCGACGCCGTCGCCTCCACGTCGGCGCCCGCGGGGTCCAGTCCCGTCACGACGGCGGTGTTCGGCACGGAGCCGGCGTCGGCATCCGCCTGCGTCAGCACGTACGTCGCCGTCGCGGTGACGCCCTGCCCGGGCGCCAGGACGCCCGGCGCCTGCGCGCCCGACCAGTCGTAGTCGAGCGCGGAGAGCCCCGGCAGGGGGTCGGCGACCGTGACGTCGGTGAGCGTGACGTTGCCGGTGTTCACCGCGGCGAACGTGTACGTGAAGGTCGAGCCGACCGTGCGCGCGGGGGCGGAGACGGACTTCAGGAGCGTCATCGACGCGGTCTGCGCGAGAGGCACGGACGCGCTGGCCTCGTCGCTCGCGACGGGGCCGGCGGGACCGGTCGCCGTCGCGGTGGCGGCGTTCGTGACGACGCCCGCGTCCACGTCGGCCTGCTGCAGGACGTACTCGGCGGTCGCGCGCGCGATCGCGCCGGGTGCCAGCACGCCGGGAGCGGCAGGGTCCGGCCATGCGATCGTGACGTCGCCGAGGCCCTCGAGCTCGTCGACGAGCGTGACGTCCGTGAGCGTGGTGGCGCCGTCGTTCTCGATGGCGATCGTGAAGTCGATGACGCTGCCGACCGCGACGGGACCGCGCAGCGCGCCGATCTTCGTCACGACGAGCGCCTGGGGCTGCGCGATCGTGGCGACGGCGTCGTCGCTGTCCGTGACCTCGACGCCCTGCGTGGAGGTGCCGATCGCCGTCGCCTCGTTCACGACGCGTCCGGCGTCGACGTCGGCCTGCGTGAGCACGTAGGACGCGGTCGCCTCGACCGTCTGGCCCGGTGCCAGCACGCCTGCGCGCAGCGGGTCCGGCCACGCGCCGAAGACCACGGCGGACTGTCCGAGCAGCGGGTCGTCGATGCGCACGCCCGAGAGCGTCGCGGTGCCGACGTTCTCGACGAGGAAGTCGTAGGCGAGCACGTCCCCGGCGCGTGCGCCCTCCGGCACCGTCACGTCCTTCGTGAGCGCGATGGCCGGCTCGGGCACGAGCGGCGTGGCGATGGCGGCGACGTCGGTCGCCGTCGCGTCACCGGGACCGGAGCCGGTCGCCGTCGCCGTGTTCAGCACGCCCTGCGCGTCGAGGTCGTCCTGGGTGATGACGTAGCTCGCGGTGAAGTCGACGGACTCGCCGGGCAGCAGCACGCCCTCCTCGCCCGGCCATGCGACGAGCGTGGGTCCGTCGAGGCCGTCGAGCGCGTCGTCGAGCGAGACGTCCGTGAGGGTGGTCGTGCCGTCGTTCGTGATGCGGAGGTCGTACTCGATCGTGTCGCCGACGAGGCCGAGGTCGCCGTCTGCGAGCGTCGCCGTCTTCACGAGGTCGAGCGACGTCGTGCGCGGCAGCGCGACGGTCACGGTCGCCGACTGCGACGCCGACTGGCCACCGGGCGCCAGCCCGGTCGCGGTCGCCGTGTTCGCGACGGCGCCCGCGTCGATCTCCGCCTGCGTCAGCGGATGCGTCGCGGCGACGTCGACGGCCTGACCGGGAGCGAGCACGCCGGCGGCGCCGGGCCAAGCGTACGCGAGGTCGCCGGCCTCGAACATCGCGTCCTCGATCGCGACGCCCGAGAGCGTGACGTTGCCCGTGTTCACGATGCGGAACGCGTAGGGCAGGCCGGTGCCCGCGAGCGGGCTCTCGCCGGGCACGGTCGCCGTCTTCGTGAGCGTGAGGGACGGGATGGCGGGGATCGTCACGACCGACGAGCCCGGGTCGCTCACCTGCACGCCGCCGGGGCCGGTCGCGGTCGCCGTCGCCACGTTGTCCACGCGCCCGGCGTCGATCATCGCCTGGGTCACCGGCATGGTCGCCGTGACGCGGGCGACCTGCCCTGGCGCGAGCGTGCCTGCGGCACCGGGCCACTGGTAGCTCAGCGGGATGCCGGCGAGCGCGGGGTCGCTGAGCGCGACGTTCGTGAGCGTCGCGCGGCCCGAGTTCGTGAGGGTGAACGTGTAGAGGATCGTGTCGTCGGCGTTGCCCGGACCGCCCGGCTGGTACGTGCCGAGCTTGTCGAGGTCGATGCCGGGCGCGTTCGCGAGCGGTGCGACGGCGCTGCCGCTCGCCGTCACCGCGCTGCCCGTCGGCGGCGTGCCGGATGCCGTGGCCGTGTTCGCGTAGGAGCCCGCATCCACCTGCGGCTGCGTGATGACGTGCGAGCCCGTCCACCGCACGGTCTGCCCGGGCTGGAGGGTGCCGGAGAAGCCCGCGGGCGGGGTGAGCGTCTCGACGCCGGGGTCGGAGACCGTGACGCCCGTGAGCGTCACGTTGCCGGAGTTCGTGACGTCGATGGCGTAGGTGATCTGGTCGCCGGCGGCGCCCGATCCCGTCACGGTGCCGACCTTGCGGACGGTGAGCGACGGGGCTGCGGTGACCGTGAGGGTGGCATCGGCGGTGCGCGTCACCGCGGGTCCGCTGGGCGGCGTGCCCGTGATCGTGGCCGTGTTGGACACCGAGCCGGCGTTCACCTGCGCCTGCGTGAGCTGCATCGTGGCCGTGGCCGTGACCGTCTGCCCCGGCTGCAGCACGTTCGGCGTCCCCGTCGGCCAGCGGTACGTCAGGGCGCCGAGGCCCGGCATGGGGTCGCTGATCGCGACGTTCGTCAGGGTCACGTTGCCCTGGTTCGTCGCCTGGAACGTGTACGTCACGGTGTCGCCGGCGCGACCGGTGGCGCCGGCGGCGAGCGCGGCCGTCTTCGACAGCGTGATGACGGGGTTCGCAGGCACGGTGTACGTCGCCTGCGAGGTCGCGGCGACCTGGGCGCCGTTCGGGTTGCTGCCCGTGACGCGCGCATTCGGGTTCGTCACGCTGCCGGCGTTCACGTTGGCTTGCGTGAGCGTGTAGGAGGCACGACCGATGACCGTCTCGCCTGGCGACAGGGTGCCGGCGGGCGTCGCGGGGTCGCTCGACGTCGTCCAGTCGATCGCGAGGCCCTGGAGGCCCGGCATCGGATCGGTGAGCGCGACGCTCGTCAGCGGGCTCGTGCCGGTGTTCTGGATCGCGAACGTATACGAGAGCACGTCGCCGGCGCGACCGGTCGAGCCGGGCGAGGTCACCGACTTCAACAGCGACAGCGTCGCGACGTTCACGCGGGTCGAGTCGCTGCTCGTGAGCGTCGTCGTGCCGCTCTGCCCGGTGACGGTCGCCGTCGTCGTGAAGCCCGTCTGCCCGACGGGCGGGCCGGTGCACGTGAACTGCGTGCTCGCGCCGGGTGCGAGGGAGCCGAGCGTGCGGACGCAGCTCGCGGAGAGCTGGTCGCTCACCTGCAGGTTGGTCACGGTCGTCGAGCCGGTGTTCGTGACCGTGATCGTGTACGAGGGCACGTCGCCCGGCAGCAGATGCTGCACGTCGACGGCGGAGGATGCGGCGCCGGTGAAGCTCTTCTCGATGCGGACGGACGCGACGGGCACGGCGAGCGCCGTCGCCTGCAGCATGTACGTGTCCTGCTGCGTGCCGAGCTCGAGCTGCACCTGCGTCGTGCCCGCGGCGATCCCCTGCAGCGGCGCGGTGCGCACGTCGACGCTGCCGTTGTAGAAGGTGCCGGTGCTCGTGCCCTGGAAGCGCACGCTGCCCGCCGCCTGGCTCGTGCCGATGTTCGCCGCCTCGCCCGTGACGCCCTGCAGCGTCGTGAACGCGCCGCTCGTGCCGCCGCGGTAGCGGGCGTAGTCGCCCGTGATGTTGCGGTCGCCCTCGCCGAGGAAGAACGACGCCTGGATGTCCCCGGACTGGCTCGTGAAGCCCGAGAACGTCGACGTGACGGACTCGTTCTGCTGCACGCGCACGTGGCCGCTCGAGATGATGACCTGCCGCGACTGCGTCAGGGGGTTCGCGGCGTTGTAGCCGCCGAAGTCGTAGACGACGGCGAGCGACCAGCCTGCGTAGCAGTTGCGGCCCTCCGGTGCCCAGATGTTGCCGACGTTGATCGTCTGGGTCGAGCCCGTGGGGATGCTCGCGAGCTGCGCGGTGACGTCGGCCTGCGCCGAGTAGTACTGCGGCGACGCGATGGTCGGCGTCGGCTCGACGACGTAGGAGCCGGCGACGTTCGCGATGGCGCCGGAGCCGACCTGCAGCATCACCTGGCGCGACGTGAGCTGGCCTGCCGGCAGGGTCGCGGCCGCGACGTTGCTGGGCGTGCATCGCTGCGCGGTGCCGCCGCCTGCGACGCCCGTGGTGCCCGTCGAGCCCTGCCAGAACAGGAACGCTCGGCTGATGCTCGCGCCGAGCGGCACCTGCAGCGTCGCGCTCGTCGAGTTGTCTGCGCCCGCCGCGACGAGGGATGCGACGGCGTTGCGCCGCTGCATCGTGAAGTTGTCGTTGACCTGACCCGCGACCTCGGTGCCGTTGTGGAAGTCGGTGGCCGAGATGCCGGTGGTGGCGGCGGCCCCCGCCTGCATGACGCCGTTGCCCACCATGAGGTAGTTGCCGTTGACCGTCGCGTCGAAGATGTTCGTCATCGGCGTGACGACGGCGGCCTCCGCCTCCGGCGCAGGCGCGGCGAGCGTGCCGGCGCCGAATGCGACGGCGAGCGCGAGCGATCCCGCGATCGCTCGCCTGCGCGAGCGGCGGCGGCGCTCTCGGGCGGGAAGAGGAGCAACGGCGGCGTCGGTCATCGGAGCCTCGGGTGGTGCAGGGGCAGGGACGATCGGCGCAGCGGGTGGAGCTCGAGTCGACACGCGTCTCGCCTCGAACGCTACCGGATCGGAATTCTGCGCGATAGGCAGAGACATCGATTCGGCATCGCTGCGCGAACGTCCGCCGCGCCAGCGCTGGGCAGGACGGTGCGCCGCCTCCACGCGACACGCCCAGGCACGCACGCCGCGCGGTACCGTCGACGCATGCGCGATCGCAGCGACATCGAGTGCTGGCTGACGGACATGGACGGCGTGCTCGTCCACGAGAACCACGCGCTGCCGGGCGCCCAGGCGCTCATCGAGCAGTGGACCGACGCGGGCACCGAGTTCCTCGTGCTCACGAACAACTCGATGTTCACGCCGCGCGACCTCGCCGCCCGGCTGCGCGCATCCGGGCTCGACGTGCCCGAGGAGCGCATCTGGACGTCGGCGCTCGCGACGGCCGAGTTCCTGAAGCAGCAGATGCCCGGCGGATCGGCCTACGTGCTCGGACAGGCGGGCATCATCACGGCGCTCCACGACGCGGGCTTCACGATGACGGAGACGGATCCCGACTTCGTCGTGCTCGGCGAGGTGCGCGACTACTCGTTCGAGGCCATCACGAAGGCCATCCGCCTCATCGACGGCGGTGCCCGATTCATCACGACGAATCCCGACGCCACAGGTCCGAGCCCCGAGGGTCCGCTGCCCGCGACCGGCTCGGTCGCCGCGCTCATCACCTCCGCGACGGGCAAGCAGCCGTACGTCGTCGGCAAGCCGAACCCCATGATGTTCCGCTCGGCGCTCAACAAGATCGGCGCCCACTCCGAGAACACGGGCATGATCGGCGACCGCATGGACACGGACATCATCGCCGGCATGGAGGCGGGCCTGCACACGGTGCTCGTGCTCACGGGCATCACGACGCAGGCGTCGATCGACCAGTTCCCCTTCCGCCCCGACGAGATCGTCTCGGGCGTGCACGAGCTCGTCGTCGCGGAGCCGCGCGAGTCGGACGTCGACGCGGAGCCGCCGCACGCCGACGTGTGACGCGCGCCGGCGCGTCTCGGCGACTGCGCTGCCGCATCCTGGCGGTCTGGTCGCAGCTGCACTCGACTGATCGCACCCTCGGTGCACCTGCGACCAGTCACCCTGGGACTGCGACCGGGGCGGTGCACCTGGGACCAGTCCCCGGGACGGGTCCGGGTCAGCCGGACGCGAGCAGGCGCGCCGTGTGCACGGCGAACGCCGCGGCAGCCGCGAAGGATGCGACGGCTGCCGCAGGCAGCAGCACCTCGGCGCCGCGCAGGGGCACCTCGCGCGCCGAGAGCCCATCGAGCCGCACCCATCCGTAGACCGCCGCCTTGCCGCGTCTGAGGCAGAGCGCGGCGAGCACGATCGCGAGCGCGAGCACCGCCGCGCCGGCCGCGAGCAGCGGCACGGGCACGGCGCCTCGACCGAGCAGCGCGCCGAGCGCGAGCCCTGCGCCGAGCGCGCCGACGGCGGCCGGCACGATCCACCATCGCACCGGCGGTCCGAAGCCGCGTGCGATGACGATCGAGAAGAGCACCGAGACCGCCATGGTGACGACGCCCGCGATCAGCCCTCCCCAGGCGGCTGCACCGCACACGCGTTCGGATGCGGCGCACGCGAGGGAGAGGTCCGCGAGCCCCGAGCCAGACAGCGCCGCGAGCACCGACCCGTAGCCGAGGAGCACCCACGACGAGACGAGGCCGAGCCATCCCGTGCCCGTCTGCCCCAGCACGACGCCGCGCGGCGTCGGGTACAGGCGCTCGCGCAGCATCCCTCCACGCTAGCCCCGGCGTCAGCGTCCCGTGCCGCGCCGACGATCCATCGATCGGCCCCGAACGGTCGATGACTGGCCACGAAGGGCAGCCCTTCTTGGCCGATGGTCGCCGTTCGTGGCCACCGTCGCACCACTCGTGGCCACTCCCAGCCGTTCGTGGCCAGTCGTCGCTCGTTCGGACCGCGTCGAGCCAGGCGCTACGAGCCGCGCTTGCGCACCTCGAGCTCCTCGGGCATGTCCTCGAGCTCCACGCCCTTCGTCTCGGGCACGCGCCACAGCACGAAGACGAACGACAGCACGGCGAACGCGGCGTAGAAGCCGTACGCGAACGTGAGGCCGATCTCCGCGAAGATCGGGAACGTCGTCGAGATGACGAAGTTCGCGAGCCACTGCGCCGCGGCGGCGACGGCCAGCGCGCCGGCGCGGATGCGGTTCGGGAACATCTCGCCGAGCAGCACCCACACCACGGGGCCCCACGTCGCGCCGAAGCCGACGACGAAGAGGTTCGCCGCGACGAGCGCGATCGTCGACCACGGCGCGTCGAGCACCGCCTCGCCGTCGCCGTTCAGCGTCGCGAACGAGAACGCGAGCGCCATCGTGCCGAGCGACACCGCCATGACGGCGGAGCCGACGAGCAGCATGAGGCGCCGGCCCACCTTGTCGATGATGAGGATCGCGACGATCGTCACCAGGATGTTCGTCACCGACGTGATGACGCTCGTGAGCAGCGCATCCGACTCGTCGAAGCCGACCGACCGCCACAGCGTCGTCGAGTAGTAGAAGATCACGTTGATGCCCACGAACTGCTGGAACACCGACAGCAGGATGCCCACCCACACGATGGGCTTCAGCCCGAGCCGCGACCCGAGCAGGTCGCGCAGCGACTCCCGGTCCTCGCGCTCGAGGGACGTGCGGATCTGCTGGATGCGCAGGTTGACGTCGGGCTCGCCGGTGAAGTCGAGCAGCACCTGGGACGCCTTGTCGACGTCGCCGCGTGCGACGAGGAAGCGAGGCGACTCGGGCAGCCGGATGGCCATGATCCCGTAGATCACCGCCGGGATCGCCTCAGCCATGAACATCCATCGCCAGGCGGGCAGCCCGAACCAGAGCTGGCCGGCTGCCCCGCTGGCGCCCGCGGCGAGCGCGGCGTTCGACAGCAGCGCGGCGAAGATGCCGAGCACGATCGCGAGCTGCTGCAGCGAGCCGAGCCGACCGCGCACGTGGGCGGGCGACACCTCGGCGATGTAGGCGGGTGCGATGACGGAGGCCGCGCCGACGCCGAGGCCGCCGATGACGCGCCACACGATGAGGTCGACGACCCCGAACGCGAGGCCCGAGCCGATCGACGAGGCGAGGAAGAGCACGGCGGCGACGAGCATCACGGGGATGCGGCCGAACCGGTTGGCGATCTGGCCGGCGAACCAGGCGCCGGCGACGCAGCCGAGCAGCGCCGACGAGACGGCGAAGCCCTTGATGGCGGCGTCGAGCGCGAACTCGCCGGCGAGCGCGTCCACGGCGCCGTTGATGACGGCGGTGTCAAAGCCGAAGAGGAAGCCGCCGAGCGCGGCGGCGATCGCGATGCCGACGACTCGGGCGTTGATCCTGCTGTGTCCGTCGCTCGCCATGGTCGCCGCTCCCTCGAGGTCTCGTGCCCTGGCACGCTACGCCTCTCGCGGCGCTCGTGCGCGGGCTGCTCGCCCGCGCGCGCGAGGGGGTAGGGTTCCGCGGGTGATCCCCGACGACTGGATGCCGCATCGCCGCGCCGACGGCGAGGTCGTGGGCTACGTGCGGCTCGCAGAGGGCGCGCTGTTCCAGGCGGTCGACCTGCTGGGGCGCCCCATGGGCGATCCGGCCGAGTGGCACGCCATCGAGGCGATGCTCGACGAGCACTCGATCGCGTGGCTCGACGGCACCTGGTCGTACGCGATCGAGGAGGGTCTCGCGGTGCGCGTACGCATCGCCGAGGTGTCGCCGGCGCGCGTCGCGCTCGTGGAGGATCGGCTCGGCTCGATCGACGGCGCGGCGCCGGTCCGCTACGAGCTCGACGTGCCGGTCGAGCCCGGCGTGCTCGAGCCGGCCGCGCCGCTCACGGAGTGGCCCCCGCCGGCCCCCTAGGGCAGCATCGACCCATGGATGCGTCGCCGCTGTCGAGCATGCTCGACGACGCCGTCGGCGGCGCCGTCGTCGACGACGACCGCATCCGGGCTGCGCTGCCGGACCCGGACGCGGCGGCCGCGATGCGGCGGCTGCTCGACGAGCGCGAGCGGCTCGTGCGTCGCGACGTGCAGCTCGGCGCCGTCATGGCGTCGACGCGCGACCTGCTCGACGTGCACGAGGTCGATGCGATGCTGCAGCGCATCGTCGATCGCGCGTTCGCCCTCATGGGCGTCGACGTCGCGTACCTCTCGACGTACGTCGAGCGCGAGGATCAGCTGTACGTGCGCGCGACGCGCGGCATCGCCTCCCCGCGGTTCCTCGGCATGGTCGTGCCGGCGGGCGTGGGCGTCGCGAGCCTCGCGGTGCGCACCCGCACGCCGCAGTGGGTCGAGGAGTACGCGCAGACGACGCTGCCGCACGACGCGACGATCGACGACGTGCTCGCCGAGGAGGGCCTGCGGTCGCTGCTGGGCGTGCCGCTCGTGGCGCGCGATCGGGTGCTCGGCGTGCTGTTCGCGGCGACCCGCGAACCGCATCGCTTCACGGCGGACGAGATCGCGCTGCTGGCGACCTTCGGCGGTCACGCGGCGATCGTGCTGCAGGTCGCGAGCCTCTTCGAGGAGGTCGCCGCGGCGTCGGCGCTCGCCGCCGAGCGGCAGCGACAGGCGGAGTGGGCGGCAGACCTGCACGCGGAGCTCGCGCGCGCAGCGGTCGACGGCGCGGAGCCCGCTGCCATCGTCGCCGCGCTCGCCGCCGCGCTCGACAGGCCGGTCGCACTGCTCGACGAGCAGCGTCGGCTCGTCGCGGGCGACGCGGCCCTCGTGGATGCGGTGCCCACGCTCGGGCGGGCGCTGGCAGCCGCATCGCGGGACGGCGTCGCGACGACGATGCGCGGTCCGGTCGAGCTCGTCGCGCCCGTGCTCGCCTCGCGCGAGCAGCCGGGCGCCCTGCTCGTCGGCGCATCCGACGCGCCCCTCGACGGCGTGCGCCGACGCACCGTGGAGCGCGCCGCGCTCGTGCTCGCCTTCCTCGCGGTGCAGCGTTCGGCGGTCGCGGATGCGGAGGATCGGGTGCGCGGCGAGCTCGCGCTCGACCTGCTCGACGGCGATCCCGAGGCCGCGCTGCGGCGCTCGGCGGCGCGAGGGCTCGCGCTCGACGCGCCCTGGGTCGCGGTCGCCGTGCCCGCAGCGGCGGAGGCTCGAGCCCGCGGGCTGGCGGTCGCCGGCCGCCGCGCCGCGTGGCTCGCGGCGCCGACGCCCGAGGGGCTCGTCGTGCTCGTGCAGGGCGACGACGCCGCGTCGGCCGCCGCCGAGGTGCTCGCGACGCTCGCCGGCGCGGCGGATGCCGTCTCCCCTGCCGCAGGCCCGGGAGCATCGGCGGCCCAGGAGCGCCCGCTCGCGGTGGGCGCCACGGCACCGTCGCTCTCGAGCGTGCGCCACGCGGCGGCTCGCGCGAGCGCGAGCGCCCGGCTCGCGCGCGGACTCGGCGTCGGCGCGGCGATCGATGCTGCGGCCCTCGCGCCGTACGCGGGCCTGTTCGGCGACGGCGCGGACGCCGCGGCGTCGATCGACGCCGTGCTCGCCCCCGTGCTCGCCTGGGACGCCGATCGCGGCACGGCGCTCGTCGAGACGATGCGCGCGCTGCTCGACGCGCGCGGATCGGTGCAGGGCGCCGCCGCCGCGCTGCGGGTGCATCCGAGCACGGTGAAGCAGCGAGCGGCGCGCATCGGCACGCTGCTCGGGCCGGCGTGGACGGATCCGGAGGCCCGCTTCCGCGTCGAGGTCGCGGTGCGGCTCGAGCTCGCCCGCCGCGCGCTCGACGGCTGAGCCGCCACCTCCGACGTCCCATCGAGGACACACGCGGACGCATCGATGTGTCCGACCAGGACACATCCTTCCGCGACCGCCGCCGCTTGACTGGCGCAGGCGCCGCGACGACGCGCGCCAGGAAGGCATGCACCGTGGCACGCACCTCCCGCCTCAGCGGGCTCCGCTCGCTCGCACCGCACGAGCGTCGAGCCCGCGTCGCCGACGAGACCGGCGCCGACCTGGGCGCCTTCGAGCACGGCGGCATCGCCCTCGACCAGGCCGACCGCATGGTCGAGCACGCGATCGGCACGATCGGCATCCCCGTCGGCGTCGCGACGAACCTCATCGTCGACGGCCGCGAGGTGCTCGTGCCGATGGCCACCGAGGAGCCCTCCGTCATCGCGGCGGCGAGCAACGTCGCCCGCATGGCGCGGCCGCTCGGCGGCTTCACGACCACGACGACCGGCCCGATCATGCAGGCGCAGGTGCAGCTGCTCGACGTCGCCGACGTCCACGCCGCCCGCGCCCGCATCCTCGAGCGCGAGGCGGAGGTGCTCGATCTCGCGAACGCGCAGGACCCGCGGCTCGTCGAGCACGGCGGCGGCGCCCGCCGGCTCGACGCGCGCATCATCCACGGCTCGGGACGCACGCACCTCGTCGTGCACCTCGTCGTCGACGTGCGCGACGCCATGGGCGCGAACGCCGTGAACACGATGGCCGAGGCGACCGCGCCGCTGCTCGCGAGCATCGCCGAAGGACGGCATCTGCTGCGCATCCTCACGAACAAGGCCGACCTTCGCCTCGCCCGCGCACGCGTGCGCATCCGCCCGGAGGACGTCGGCGGTGCGCAGGTCGTCGCCGACATGCTCGAGGCCGGCGCGCTCGCGCACGACGACCCGTACCGGGCGGCGACGCACAACAAGGGCATCATGAACGGCGTCACGGCCGTCGTGCTCGCCACGGGCAACGACACCCGAGCCGTCGAGGCCGGGGCCCACGCGCACGCGGCCCGCGACGGGCAGTACCGCTCGCTGTCGACGTGGGAGCGGGATGCCGACGGCAACCTCGCCGCGACGCTCGAGCTGCCGATGCCCGTCGGCCTCGTCGGCGGGGCGACCCGCAGCCATCCCGCCGCGCAGGCCGCGGTGCGCATGCTCGGCGTCGAGACCGCCGACGAGCTCGCGCGCATCGTCGTGGCCGTGGGCCTCGCGCAGAACATCGGTGCCGTTCGCGCGCTGTCGGCCGAGGGCATCCAGCGCGGTCACATGGGCCTGCACGCCCGCAACGTCGCCGTGTCGGCCGGCGCGGCCGGCGACGAGGTCGATGCGCTCGCCGCCCGGCTCGTCGCGACCGGCGCCGTGCGCGTCGACGCCGCCGAGCGCGAGCTCGCCGAGCTGCGAGCCGGCCGATGAGCGTCCGCGACGTCGGGCTGCCCGAGCGCGCTCCGATGCCCGGCGCCCCCGACACCGTCACGATCTGGGAGGTCGCGCCGCGCGACGGCCTGCAGGCGGAGGCCGTCGCGCTCGACGTCGACGATCGCATCCGCGCCGTGCGCATGCTCGCCGCCGCGGGCCTGCCCGTCGTCGAGGTCGGCTCGTTCGTGCGCGCCGATCGCGTGCCGCAGATGGCGCACTCGGATGCCGTGCTCGCGGGCGTCGCGGACCTCGGCATCCGCACGCCCGTGCTCACGCCCAACCTGCACGGCTACCACGCGGCGCGGGCCGCGGGAGCGCGGGACGTCGCCGTCTTCCTCAGCGTGACCGAGACCTTCAGCCGCGAGAACCTCGGCGCCGGTCGCGCCCAGATGGAGGCCGCGGCCCGCGAGGTCGTCGCGCATGCCCGGGCCGACGGCGTGCGCGTGCGAGGGTATCTGTCGATGGTCTTCGGCGACCCGTGGGAGGGACACGTGCCGGTCTCGGACGTGACCCGGGTCGCGACGCTGCTGCACGAGTGGGGCGTCGACGAGGTGTCGCTCGGCGACACGATCGGCGTCGCGACGCCCGGCCAGGTCCGCGGCGTCGTCGACGCCGTGGTCGCGGGCGGCGTGCCGCTGGCATCCATCGCCCTCCACATGCACGACACGTACGGCACGGCGCTCGCCAACGTGCTCGCCGGCCTCGAGGCCGGCGTGCGCACGTTCGACGCGTCCGCCGCCGGCGTGGGCGGCTGCCCCTTCGCGCGCAGCGCCACGGGAAACCTCGCCACCGACGACCTCGTGTGGATGCTGGACGGGATGGGGGTCCACACGGGCGTGGACCTCGACGCCCTCACCGATGCGAGCGCGTGGCTGTCCACGGCGCTCGCCCGACCCACGCCGTCGCGCGTCGCCCGCGCGCTGTCGGCGAAGGAGCACGCATGACGCAACAGTCCCCCGCCCCCTCGAGGCTGTTGGAGGTGTGGGGCGACACCGTCGACCAGCGCCACCTCGTCCTCTCCATCGTCCTGGGCGTCGGCCTCGGCGCCCCCGCCTACCTCGGCACGACATGGCTGCTCGCCATGACCGACGTGCCCGAGGGCCTGCAGCGCTCGTATGCGCTGCTCGCCGGCATCGCCGCGTGCCTCGTCGCCGCCGTGATCGCGGCGCGCCTGTTCGGCCCGAAGCGCACCGTCGAGATCGGTGCCGACACCTCCGGCTCGCGCCAGGAGGCGATGGATGCGATCGAGGCCGAGGTCGGCCCGCTCGGTGACCCCGACGAGCTGCCGCGGCGCCTGCGCGACGAGGTCGTCGCGCTCGGCCTCTACGACGACCTCAAGGCGCAGCACGAGCGCCGCGTCGCGAGCGAGGAGCGCGCCTGATGGACCTGTTCGAGCTCGTCCTCTGGGCCCTCGGCATGGCGGTGCTCGGCGCCGTCGTCTTCGGCCTCCTCGGCCTCGTCTCCGGCACCGACGAGACGGCGACGATCGCACCGATCACGCTGCTCGTCATCCTGCTCGGCGTCCCACCCGTCGGCGTCTTCGCCTTCTTCATGGCGGCGATCTCGGCGAAGCACATCACGCACGCGATCCCCACGACCCTGCTCGGCATCCCCGGCGACACCCTCGCCGCGCCGCTGCTGCGGGATGCGCAGCTGCTGCGGGAGCTGGGCGTGCCGCACATCGCGCTGCGCAAGGCGATCTCGGGCGGCGTGCTCGCGGCGATCATCGCCGTGCCGGTCGCGGTGCTGTTCGCGTGGATCCTCACGCCGTTCTCCACGGCGATCGGCGCCGTCGCGCCGTGGCTGTTCCTCGCCGCCGCCGCGCTCATCGCGCTCGTGTCGAAGGGCCGCTGGCGCGCGCTCGTCGCCCTCGTGCCGTTCGTGGCGCTCGTGGTGCTGCTGCGCGACGGCTCGACCGCGATCCTCGGCACGCCGCTGTCGATCTCGTTCTTCCTCGGCATCGCGACGGGTCCGCTCATCCTCGACCTGTTCCTCGCCGCGACGCCCGGCGGTCGGGCACGGATGCGGCGCGAGGCGCCGCGCGTGTTCGAGCTCGCCGCCGACTCGCGCACCTGGTCGGGTCGCATGCCGAACCCGCTCGCCGTGCTCGACGCCCGCCAGGCGGCGTCGACGGCGGGTGCCGCGGTCGTCTCGAGCGCGACGTTCGTGTTCTCACCGGTGGCGATGACGGTGCTCATGGGCGAGACGTTCGCCGGCCGCATCAAGAACGGCTATCGGCGCCTGACGTCGATGATGGCCATCAAGAACGGCACCACGGAGTCGACGTACATCGCCGAGACGCTCATCCCGCTCATCGCGATCGGCCTGCCGCTGTCGCCGATGGCGGCGGGACCCGCGAACCCGCTGTTCAACGCGCCGCCCGTGTACACGATCGACGCCGAGGCGGGCACGACGAGCAACCTGCACGACCTCCTCGAGCCGTGGCAGTTCCTCGTCTTCGGCCTCGTCGCGGTGCTCGTCGCCGTGGTGCTGACGTACCCGTTCGCGATGACGCAGGCGCACCGTGCGGCGTCGTGGATCATGCGGAAGGTGAGCCACGAGGCCGTCATCGGTGCCTTCGCGGGCCTCATCGCCGTGATCTGCCTCTACGAGGGCGGCCTCGTCGCGCTCGGCGTCGCGATCGTCGTCGGCCTCGCCGGAGGCGCCCTGAACCGCCTCGTGCAGATGCACACCGGAGTGCAGTTCATGGGGTTCTACGTCGCGATCCTCACGGTGCCCGCGGTCATGGCGCTGCTCGCCTGACCCGACCGCCCGCCCGATTGGTCACCACTGCATCTCGATTGGGCAGCAGTGGTTCGCGACACGCCGTCGACGGAGCCACTGCTGCCCAATCGGCGAGCAGGTCGGGCTACGGGTGCAGCAGCCACGCCACCAGCAGCATGACCGGCAACGAGAGGATCGTCGTGAGCAGGATGACGTCGCGCGCGACGACCTGGCCCGTCTGGTAGCGCAGCGCGTACTGGTACATGTTCTGCGCCGTCGGCAGCGCGCCCATGACCGTGCATGCGTAGACGAGCTGGTCGGAGAGGCCGAAGACGAACCGCGCGAGCACGAAGGCGAGCGCCGGCGCGACGAACGACTTCAGCACCGTCGCCGTCAGCACCTCCTTGCGCCCCGATCCGGGCACGAGCGGCTTGTCGCCGCCGAGCGAGATGCCGAACGCGAGCAGCATGAGCGGCACGGCCGCGCCGCCGAGGATCTCGAGCGGCGCGAGCACCGGATCCGGGATCTCGAGCCCCGTCGCCGACACGACGGCGCCGAGCACCGAGGCGATGAGGATGGGGTTCCGCAGCGGCTGCGAGACGATGCCCCAGAACGACGCCTTGCCGGCGCGCACGACGTCGAGGATGCCGAGCAGCACCGGCGCGAGCACGAGCAGCTGCAGCATGAGCATGGGGCCGACGAACTGCGCGTCGCCGATGACGTAGACCGCGACCGGCAGGCCGATGTTGTTGACGTTCGAGTAGCCCGCGGTGGAGGCGCCGATCGCGATGCGGCCGACGTCCTTCGTGAACAGCAGTCGCGCGACGATCGAGTACACGAGCGCGACGCCGACGAACGACAGCAGCGCGACGAGCAGCACGCCCGAGAACAGCACGCGCAGGTCGGATGCGGCGAGCACCGTGAAGAGCAGCGCGGGGCTCGCGCCGAAGAACGCGACCTTGTTGAGCACGAGCCGGTCGTCCTGCGACACGATCTTCGTGCGGGCGAGCAGCCAGCCGACGAGGATGACGAACGCGATGATCGCGAACCCGATGAGCACGCCGCCCATCCGTCTCCTCTCGTCTGCTGCTCGTCAAGGATCTGAGGTTCTCGGCCCTTTCTCATGTCAGAAGGGGCCGAGAACCTCAGATCTGCGGGGTCACTGGGGGTCGAGGCCCAGGTCGGCGAGGTGGATCGCGGCGCGGTACTCGACGCCGGTCGCCTCGATCGCGGCCTGCGCGCCGGTCGCGCGGTCGACGACGACGGCGACGGCGACGACCTCGGCGCCGACCTTCCGCAGCGCCTCGATGGCGGCGATGGGGCTGCCGCCCGTCGTGGAGGTGTCCTCGAGCACGACGACGCGCTTGCCCGCGAGGTCCGGGCCTTCGACCTGGCGGCCGCGGCCGTGGTCCTTCGGCTGCTTCCGCACGACGAACGCGTCGATCGCGAGCCCCCGAGCGAGTCCGCGGTGCAGCACGGCGTTCGCGAGCGGGTCGGCGCCCATCGTGAGGCCGCCGACCGCGGCGACGTCCGGGATGTCGGCGATGAGGTCGAGCAGCACGTCGCCGATGAGCGGGGCGCCGCGGTGGTCGAGCGAGAGCTTGCGCATGTCGACGTAGTACGTCGCGCGCTTGCCGCTCGTGAGCACGAAGTCGCCGTGGAAGACGGCCTCGTCGCGGATGAGCTGGATGAGGTCGTCGCGCGCGGTCACGGCTCCAGGCTACCCAGGCGCTCGGGCGCCGATCGCACTCGCGGCGGTCGAGGGGTCAGACCCGTCGGCCCGCCCACGCCATGATCGCCGCCGTGCGCGAGGCACCGGGAGGCACGGGATGCGCGGGAGCGAAGATGCTCGGCGTGCGCACCGCGGCGCCGTCGATGCGCGACGGCAGCCCTTCGGCGAACGCGAGCAGCGGCTCGGGCAGCTCGAGCCGGTCGGCGAGGCCGATGCGGGCGATGCCCCAGCGGATGTCCCACGCGTGCATCGTGAGATCCATCGTCGGGAAGTACAGCAGCGGCAGCTGCTCGTCGTCGCATGCGTCGACGACGGCCATGGCCTCGCGCGCCGTGCGCTCCCAGGCGCCGATCGCGCGGACGGCGGGCAGGTCGGCGCGGTCGGAGCTCGGCCCGACGGGGGCGGCGCCCTCGGCGATGGGCGCGATGACGTTGCCGCGCTGCGTCGCCACGAGGTGCAGCACGACGTCGGCGATCGTCCAGCCCTCGCATGCCGAGGGAAGGCCGAGCGAGTCCGAGGCGGCGAGCGCCTCGGCCGTGCAGAGCTCGAGCGCGTCGAGGTAGAGCTCGCGGAGCGGCAGCGCCATGCGCTCATCCTGCCGGATGCGGGATGCCGCGGTCGCCCGCCGGGGCACGCGGGCCGTCGATCCCGCACGGCGCGCTCGTGCGCACGACCGCATCCGCGACGTGCGGACGTGCGGCGGGGCCGGTCAGCCGAGCGCGAGGGCCGCAGCGGCGCGACGGAGCTGCGCCGCGGCGACGTCGACCGGGGATCCCTCGGCGACGACGCGGCCGCGCTCGAGCAGGACGGCGTGGTCGGCGCGGCCGAGCGTCGCCCGATCGTGGGTCGCGACGACGACGGTCGCACCGCCGTCGGCGAGGGTGCGCATGGCGGCGTCGATCCGATCGCGCGACGCGGCATCCGCCGACGCCGTGGGCTCGTCGAGCAGGGTGAGCGGCGCGCGCTGCACGAGGCCCTGCGCGACGAGCACCCGCTGTCGCTGTCCACCGGAGAGGGCCGCGAGCGGACGATGGGCGAACGCCCGCATGCCCACGATCGCGAGCGCCTCGTCCACCCTCGCCCGGTCGGCCGCGCGCATGCGGCCGACCAGACCGCGCTCGCGCCAGAGCCCCATGGCGACGGTCGCGCGCACGGTGAGCGGGAGCCGGTCGCCGAGGTCGGTGCGCTGGACGACGAGCGCTCGCCGCTCGGGCAGCCCGGCGATCGTGCCGTCGTGCGGCAGCACGCCGGCGAGCACCTCGAGGAGCGTCGACTTGCCCGAGCCGTTGTCGCCCACGATCGCGGTCACCGCTCCAGAAGGCAGCGCGCAGCGGACGTCGTCGAGCACCGGGACGCCGTCGCGACGAGCGCCGACCTGAGCGAGGGCGAGGATGGGCATGCGTCGATTGTACTTTGATAATCGTTCTCATATACGGTCGTCGCATGCCCTGGATCCTCGAGCCGTTCGCGACTGCGTTCTTCGGCCGCGCACTGCTCGGCGGCGTCCTCGCGGCGACGATCTGCGCGATCGCCGGCGCCTGGGTCGTCAGCCGCGGCATGGCCTTCCTCGGCGAGGCGCTCGGCCACGGGATGCTGCCCGGCGTCGCCATCGCGACGCTGCTGGGCGCCTCCCCCATCGCCGGCGCCGCGGCGAGCGCCGCCGTCATGGGCCTCGGCATCGGCTGGCTCACGCGCCGCTCCCGCATGCAGCACGACACCGCCATCGGCATCGCGTTCGTGGCGATGCTCGCCACCGGCGTCATCGTCGTGAGCCGGTCCGGATCCTTCGCGACCGACGTCACGGCGATGCTCTTCGGCGACGTCCTCGCCATCCGCGCGAGCGAGCTCGCCGCGCTCGCCGTCGGGCTGGGCGCGACGATCCTCGTCGCCGCGCTCCTGCACCGGCCGCTCACGGCGCTCGCCTTCGACGAGCGCGTCGCGACGACGCTCGGGATGCGCCCGCGGCTCGCCCGCCTCGGTCTCGCGGCGCTCGTCATCGTCGCGGTGGTCGCCTCGTACCAGGCCGTCGGCACCCTGCTCGTCGTCGCCCTGCTCGTCGCGCCACCGGCCGCCGCGGCGCTGTGGGCGCGCAGCGTCGCGGCGACGATGGCGGGCGGCGCGGCCATCGGCGCGGCCGCGGTCGTCGTCGGGCTGCTCGCGTCGTGGCACCTCGCGACCGCCGCCGGCGCATCCATCGCGGTCGCCGCGGTCGCCCTGTTCGCCGGCTCGGCCATCGCGCACGGCCTCGTCGCCACCCGCGCAGCGCGCCGACTCGCTTCGCCCTCCGCCGCCGGAGCTCCGCTCCGCGAGCCCATCCCCACCGACGAGGCGACCGTCGTACTCGGCGGCCGATCGAGGACGTCGGGCATCCACCCGTGACCGCACCCCACGTTCGAGAGGACCGCATGCCACCGCGCCACCGCGCTTCCCGCACCGCACTCCCCCTGGCAGCAGCATCCGCGCTGCTCGCCCTCGTCGCCTGCTCGACCGGGTCCGGCGACGAGCCGGACGCCGAGCCGACGCCGCACGGCTACGTCGAGGGCGCGAGCGAGGTCGAGGAGCCGCAGCTCGGCCTGCTCGGCATCACCGACGCGGGCGTCGTGACGCTCCTCGACCTGCTGAGCGAGGAGTCGACCCACGTCGGCGAGATCGGGCCCGTCGAGCAGACCGCCGACGACGGCCGCTTCGTCGCGGCGAGCACCGACGGCGGCGTCGCCATCGTCGACTCCGGCGTGTGGACCGTCGAGCATGGCGACCACGACCACTACTACCGCGCCCAGCCCCAGGTCGCGGCGACCATCGACGGCGAGGGCCCCGTGCGCATCGCCTCGACCGAGCTCGTGACGGTCGTGCTCGCACAGGGCTCCGGCGAGGTCGTGGTGCTCGATCGCGCGGCGCTCGGCCAGGGCGAGGCGACCGAGATCGCGCGGTTCGACGCGGATGCCGTCGCGGCGATCCCGCTCGGCGACGGCATCGTGCTGGCCGACGACGCCAGCGTGCGCATCGTCGACCAGCAGGGCGAGGACCTGGGGCCGGACGCCGCGTGCACGAACCCGGCGGACGCCCTGACGACCCGCGTCGGCGTCGCCGTCGCCTGCGACGAGGGTGCCGTCCTCGCGACAGCCGCCGAGGCGCCGATCGAGGCCATCCCCTACCCCGCGGGCACCGACCCCTCGACGATCGCGACGACCCTCGACGGCCGCCCGGGCCGCCCGTCCGTCGCCGCCGTCGCGGGCACCACCGGCTTCTGGCTGCTCGACACCCGCGAGCGGAGCTGGACGCTCGTGCCGACCTCGACGCCGCTCGCGCACGTCGCCGCCGTCGACGACGCCGACGAGCACGTCGTCGCCGTGGCGATCGACGGCCGCATCCTCGCGCTCGACGCGACCGGTGCCGAGCTCGGTGCCACGGATGCCGTGCTCGCCGACGCGATCGGCGGGGGCGGGACGCCCGTGATCGACCTCGACGCGTCGCGCGCCTACGTGCCCAGCGCCGACGGCACCGTGCTCGAGATCGACTACGCGGACGGCGCCCGCGTGGCCCGCACCCTCGTGCTCGACGCCGCCTTCGTCGCGGAGGTCGGCCGATGAGGCGCCTCGCCGCCGTCGCGGCGGCCGCGACCGTCGCCGCGGGCACCCTCACGGCATGCAGCACCGCATCCGAGGGTCCGCGCATCGTCGTGACGACGAACATCCTCGGCGACGTCGTCGAGACGCTCGTCGGCGACCAGGTCGAGGTCGCGACGCTCATGCAGCCGAACGCCGACCCGCACTCCTTCGAGATCTCGGCGCAGCAGGCCGCGTCGATGGAGCGCGCCGACCTCGTGGTCGCCAACGGCCTGGGGCTCGAGGAGGGCCTCGTGCAGCACGTCGAGGCCGCGGCGGATGCGGGGGTCGCGATCGCCGAGGCCGGGGACGCGGTCGAGGTGCTCGAGTACGCGACGGAGGACGCCTCGGGTCCCGATCCGCACTGGTGGACGGATCCGACGCAGACGATCGCGGTCGTCGACGCCCTCGAGCAGGCGATCGCCGCCAACGTCGACGGCATCGAGGCAGACGCCCTCGCGGCTGCAGCCGACGAGTACCGCGACGAGCTGGAGGCGCTCGACGCCGATCTCGCCGCCCGATTCGACGCCCTCGGCGCCGACCGACGCGTGCTCGTGACGAACCACCACGTGTTCGGCTACCTCGCCGAGCGCTACGACTTCCGGATCGTCGGCGCCGTCATCCCCGGCGGCTCGACGCTCGCCGCGCCGAGCGCGAGCGACCTCGACGACCTCGCGACGGCGATCGAGGAGACGGGCGTGCCCGTGCTCTTCGCCGAGTCGTCGCAGCCGGACCGGCTCATCCAGGTGCTCGCCGAGGAGGCCGGCGTCGACGTGCGCGTCGAGTCGCTCTTCACCGAGTCGCTCACCGAGCCGGGCGGTGGCGCCGCGACCTACGTCGAGCTCATGCGCACGAACGCCGACCGCATCGAGGCGGCGCTCGCCGCTTGAGCCGACATCACCCATCCCCGCGGCACCGCCGCACCCCCCACCCATGGAAGGAATCCCATGACCATCCCCCAGCACCGCCTGCGACGACGCGCGACGAGCGCGATCGCCGTCGGAGCCGCGGCAGCCGTCGCGCTCGCCGCATGCTCGAGCCCTGCGGAGCCCGCCGCCGCGCCATCTGCCGAGGAGGAGCACGCGCACGGCGGCGGCCGCCTCGCGCTCACGACGGACGCGGGCGTCGTCGTGCTCGACGCCGAGACGCTCGAGCAGGTCAGCGCGACCGTCGCCCTCGACGACGACTTCCTGCGCATCAACCCCGCAGGCGATGGCGAGCACGTCTTCGTCACCTCGTCGAACGGCTTCGAGGTGCTCGCCACGGGTGCGTCGACCGACGCGGAGCCGTCGCTGACGGGTGCCGTGTTCGAGGGCGCCGCGGCCGGCCACGTCGTGCTGCACGCGGGACGCACGGTGCTCTTCGACGACGCCACCGGCGACTTCTGGGCCTTCGACACGGGCACGCTCACCGACTCCGCCGAGCTGCCCGCCGACGTCGCCGCCTACGAGTCGGAGGCAGCGCACCACGGCGTCGCCGTCGAGCTCGCCGACGGCACCATCGTCTCGACCCTCGGCACGGAGGAGGCGCGCACGGGCGTGCGCATCCTCGACGCCGACGGCACCGAGATCGCGCGCGACGAGTCATGCCCCTCGGTGCACGGCGAGGGCGTCGCGGCCGACGAGCACGTGCTCATCGGCTGCCAGGACGGCGTGCTGCTGTACGGCGACGGCGAGTTCCAGAAGCTCGACAGCCCCGACGACTTCGGCCGCGTCGGCAACCTCTACACGACCGACGAGTCGCCCATCGCGTTCACCGACTACCGCGACGACCCCGACGCCGAGGGCGTGCTGCTGCACCGCATCGGCATGGTCGACACGGCCGCGGGCACGTGGGAGATCCTCGACCTGCCCGAGGGCGTCGAGTACACGTGGCAGGGCGTCGAGCGCGACGAGCACGGCGACCTGTGGATCGTCGGCACCGACGGCGCGCTGCACAAGGTCGACGGCGAGACGGGCGAGCTCGTGGGCTCCTACCCCGTGATCGACGCGTGGGAGGGCCCCGCCGAGTGGCAGCAGCCGCATCCCTTCCTCGTCGTCGCCGGCCACACGGCCTACGTGACCGACCCCGCGTCGCTCGAGATCCACGCGGTCGACATCGACTCGGGCGAGGTGCTCGCCACCGGCTCGCTCGAGTCGGCGCCGAACGAGGCGGCGTACGCGGGCTGATCCAGGAGCCGTCGCGCGAGGCCCGCATCCCCGACCCGGGGATGCGGGCCTCGCGTCGTCGCGCGCGAGCGCCTCGAGTGCGGTGGGAAGACGAACCCGCCGTGCGGGCCGCACCGCCACCACAGCCGGCCGAGGAGCGCGCGAGCCGCCAGGCGAGCACGCGTCACGAGACCACGCGACCGCGGCTCCTGCGCCTCCATGCGCGGGGTCGCGTCGAGCGCGCACGTCGCGTGGTCTCGTGACGGCTGCAGCCTGCGGCTGCGGCCTCCTCGACCAGCTGGTGGGAAGACGAACCCGCCGTGCGGGCCGCACCGCCACCACAGCCGGCCGAGGAGCGCGCGAGCCGCCAGGCGAGCACGCGTCACGAGACCACGCGACCCGCGGCTCCTGCGCCGCCATCCGCGGGGTCGCGTCGAGCGCGCACGTCGCGAGGCCTCGCGACGGCTGCAGCCTGCGGCTGCGGCCTCCTCGACCAGCTGGTGGAGAGGCAGCGTCAGATCGGACCCGGACTCCCCAACCAGCCGGTCGAGGAGCGCGCGAGCCGCCAGGCGAGCTCGCGTCACGAGACCACGCGACCGCCCCTTCCCGGCCGGCCACGCGCACGGCCGCGTCGAGCGCGCACGTCGCGAGGCCTCGCGACGGCTGCAGCCTGCGGCCGCGGCCTCCTCGACCAGCTGGTGGGAAGACGAACCCGCCGTGCGGGCCGCACCGCCACCACAGCCGGTCGAGGAGCGCGCGAGCCGCCAGGCGAGCACGCGTCACGAGACCACGCGACCGCCCCGCCCGGCCGGCCACGCGCTCCGGTGCGCAGAGCGCGCACGCCGCGCATCCCACGTCCGACCCACGAAATAGGCTGACCCCATGCGCGTCGCGACCTGGAACGTGAACTCCGTCCGCACCCGAGTCGGGCGCATCGTGGACTGGCTGGAGCGCTCCGACGTCGACGTGCTGGCGATGCAGGAGATCAAGTGCCGCGTCGACCAGTTTCCCTACGAGCAGTTCGAGGCCGCCGGCTACCACGTCGAGGCGCACGGCACGAACCAGTGGAACGGCGTCGCGATCGCCTCCCGCCTGCCGATGGTCGACGTCGTGCGGCAGTTCGACGACCAGCCCGGCTACGCGAACACGGGCGAGCCGGTCGTCGAGGCGCGCGCCATGGCGGCGACCGTCGAGGGCGTGCGGCTTTGGAGCCTGTACGTGCCGAACGGCCGCGAGCTCGGGCACCCGCATCTGGCGTACAAGCTCGAGTGGCTGCGCATCCTCGCCGAGCACGCGAGCGGCTGGCAGCAGCAGCCGCTCGCGCTCATGGGCGACTTCAACATCGCCCCCTTCGACCACGACGTCTGGGACATCGCGGCCTTCGAGGGCGCGACGCACGTGTCCGAGCCCGAGCGCGAGGCCTTCCGCGCCTTCGAGCGCATCGGCATGGTCGACGTCGTCCGCGACCGCGCGCAGGGCTACACGTACTGGGACTACAAGGCGGGCCGCTGGCAGAAGGGCGAGGGCATGCGCATCGACTTCGTGCTCGGCACGCAGCCTTTCGCCGACCTCGTCACGGCGGCGCGCATCGACGCCGGGGAGCGCGCGGGCGATGCGCCGAGCGACCACGTGCCGGTCGTCGTCGACATCGACATCGAGACCGAGCTCGACGACGATCGCCCGATGATCTTCTGACCCGCTACCGCCGCGGCCGCTCGCCTCAGACGCTCGGCGATGCGAAGCCGGCGAGGTACGCGCGCTGGAAGGCGTCGTGCTGCTCGCCGCGCAGCTCGACGATGGGCGACGCGTCGCGCTCGGCACCCGAGCGCACGACGACCGCGTACGTCACGTCCTCGCCCTCGGGCACGTAGCCGCGCAGCTGCACCCTCGCTCCCTTGAGCGGCACGGTGTCGAGCTCGGCGAACGCCGCGGGGTCTCCGGAGGCGAGGCGCGCGTAGGCCTCCTCGGCGAAGGATGCGGGCAGCCCCACGGCGCGGATGGCGAGGCGACGACCGTCGCGCATGCGCAACGTCGACTGGCGGGCCGCGAGCCACAGCAGCGTGCCGGCCGCGACCGGCCCGAGCACGATCACGATGACGCCGAGCATCGGATCGGTGCCGGACGCGAGGAGGAAGGCGCCGACGCCCACGAAGAGCACGAGGTCGACGAGCGCCATGAGGCGGAAGATGCGAGCGGCGGGGCCGCCGCGCACGAGCTCGAAGGTCTCGGGACGCGAGGCGAGGGCGGGATCGGTCTGCACGGTGCTCCGGTGGGTCGACGGGTCGGCTCTCCCGCGACGCTAGCGGCGCGTCCTGGACCGATCCCGAACGCGCGCCTTCCTCGTGGCGTCGAGCGCGTGCGACGCTGTGGACGGGAGGGACGCATGGATGCCGACGACGCCGTGCGCGCGCAGCGCGCCGAGAGCCCGCTGCGCGTCGTCGCGCTCATGGTGCTGTCGCTCGCGCTCGTCGTCGCGCTCGCGACGCTCGGGCTGCTGCCGCTCTTCGTCGTCTCGCAGCCGTGCCCCGTCGACCTGCAGCCGTGCGAGACCATCGCCGCTCCGATCGCGTTCGTGCTGCTGCTGATCGCGCCCGCGGCGGCGGTCGTCGTCGGCATCGTGGGCGGCGCCATCCAGCTCGCCAGGCGCCGACGCGCGATCCGATGGCCGGCGATCGCCTGCGCTGTCGCGGTCGCCCTCTGGCTCGCGGGGCTCGTCACCGCGCTCGTCGCAGCATCCTGACCCGGCGCCCACGACGCAACCGAGCGCGCGCGCAACGAACGTGCGCCGCGCGCTGCGCATCGCCGCGACGCACGGAACGCGCAGGAAAGCCGCCCGCGTGCACAATCCTTGTGCGAGCGACCCTTCCTACGCTGTATGCATCCCCCGATCGACCGCCAGGAAGGCCACCGTGACCATCGCCGCGCCCCTCTCGACCGCCGAGCTCGCCCAGCACCCCGCATGGCTGCGCCTCAAGGCCGCCGCCACCGCGCTGCAGCCCATGCAGGCGAAGTCGGGTGCGATCGAGGATGCGTCGCAGCACGACGCCGCTCGGGGCCACGTCGCCGATCTCGTCGCCGGCATCCGCGAGCTCGCACCGCTCTTCCCGCACGACGCCGACTACCTCGCGCAGGCGGCTGTCGACTTCGAGCGCTGGGCCGAGCGCGGGTTCGACGTGCCCGACCACTTCGACTCGCTCATCCTCTTCCAGCCGCAGCAGCACCGCGTCGACGGCCTGCAGCACCTCGTCGTCTTCCCGATGTACACGCAGAACGGCTCGCCGAACCGCCTGGTCGAGGCGCTGCTCGTCGAGGTCATCTGGCCCGAGTTCATCGCCGAGCTCGAGGCGGGCGACTACTCGAACGCGCTGTTCGTGCCGCTGCGCTTCATCGACTTCACGGCGGGCTACGACACGAACTCCGCCGTGCTCTTCCCCGAGACCGTCGCGATGCGCGAGATCCCGACGTTCACGTGGGGCGCGATCTTCCAGGACCGCGAGGCCGCCCGCTTCCGCCGCGTCGTGCGCGCCGCAGTGGACGTCACGAGGCTCGACCTGCCCGAGGACGTCGCGGCGATGCTCGACGACCAGCGGCTCACCGAGGAGGTCTTCGTCATGTGGGACCTCATCCACGACCGCACGCACATGCGCGGCGACCTGCCGTTCGACCCGTTCATGATCAAGCAGCGGATGCCGTTCTTCCTCTACTCGCTCGAGGAGCTGCGCTGCGACCTCACCGCGTTCCGGGAGTCGGTCGCCATCGAGCGTCGCCTGCGCGCGCAGGAGGTGCGCAGCGAGGCCGACGAGCTGCTCATGCAGCGCGCACGCCTCGTGCAGTTCGCCGTCATCTTCGACCGCATCTTCCGCTTCTCCATCACGGGCTCGCGCGTGCGCAACTACGACGGCCTCGGCGGCCAGCTGCTGTTCGCGTGGCTGCACCAGCGCCGCGTGCTGCACTGGACCGACACGCAGCTCGCGTTCGACTGGGATGCGGTGCCCGACATGGTGAACGAGCTCGGCGCCGCGATCGAGCACCTGTACTGGCGCTCGATCGACCGCCCCAAGGTCGCGCACTGGCTCGCCGCGTACGAGCTCGTGTCGGCCACGGTCGAGCCGCACCCCGCATCCGCGTGGAAGGCCGGCGAGCTGCCGCTCACGGGCACCCCGCGCGAGCTCACCGACCTCGTGATGGACGACGAGTTCCCGCTGTCGATGTTCTTCGAGGCGTTCGAGCGCAAGATGCGCGACGTCATCGCCTCCACGTCGGGCATCACGGCCGCCACCGCCTAGCCCTCCCGACGCGTACCCCGAGACGCCCCGGACCAGCACGGTCCGGGGCGTCTCCGCGCGCACACGGGGGTCGCGTCGCGACGCTCGCGCGTGTCGCACGAGCCGCCGTCGAGCACGACCGCCCGGGCGAAGGCCGGAACGACGCGGATCCTCGCCGCCTCGTCGCTGACGCTTCGGACGGATGAAGCGTCGGATCGTACACCCGCGCGCTGAGGAAAGCGGGTCTTCCTCGCGAGGGATCTTCGGGGTACGGTCCGGGTGAGGACACCTCATTCGTCAGCCACAGGGGGCACCTATGCGTCGAACAGCAGCGTGGAAGCCGATCGCGGGAGTCGCTGCGGCGACGATCGCGATCGCCGGATTCGGGGTCGCTCCGGCGACAGCCGCGCCAGATGACCCAGAGCAGGCGCAAGCACGCGTGCTCGGCTCGAGCCTCCTCGCCGAGGGTCTGCTCGACGCCGCCACCGCCTACACCGGCACCAGCGAGGCGGTGAACCCGGTCGCGAACGACCTCACCCTCGACAGCGATCTGCTGGGCGCCTCCATCGGCGTCACCTCGGGCCTTCAGCTGCCGCTCATCGACAACGGGACGAACAGCGGTCTGCTCGCGCTCGGCGAGGCCGGCGCGCTCTCGAGCTACGCCGCCACGACGTCCGCGACGTCGGTCGCCGCGAGCGGCGTGCTCGGGGCCGACGGGGCCATCGCCGTCGACGAGGACCAGGCCCCCGGCACTCCTCCGGCAGCCATCGTCGACCTCACGCAGGTGCTCGACCAGCTCGGCGTCGCCGGTTTGACCGACCAGATCGTCGAGGAGCTGCAGCTCGAGGTCGGCGCGTTCGCCGCTCGTGCGGAGACCGATGGCACCACCGTCGCCGACGACTACGCGATCGCCGACCTCCGGCTCGAGATCGACAGCCCGACGGTCGCGGCGCTCTCCACGTCGCTGACGACGGCCGTGGGCACCACGACGAGCACCCTCGACACTGCGCTCGCCGGACTCGGTGGTCCCGGTGGGACGCTGCAGCAGACCTTCGACGCGCTCGCGCTCTCGGTCGACGTCTCCATCGTCCCGGGCGTGCCGAGCATCCTCGACGTCAGGGCGAACGGCGGCACGGTCGCGGTGACGCTGCCGAGCGCGCAGACCCTCGTGCGCAACGCGCTCGACGACGACCTGTCGACGCCCGACATCGAGCTCATCGGTCAGAACGGTCTCGTGATCAACCTGACGCAGGGCACGATCTCGGTCGACCTCGGCGCACTCCTCGACGGAGACCTCAACGACCAGGGGCCGAACACCCCGGTCCTCGACGCCGACACGATCGCGGGTCTGACGACGGACGTCACGGCTCTGCTCGGCGGCATCACGGGGGGTCTCACCACGGCGATCCAGACCGCGCTCGGTCAGGCTGCCGTGACCGTCACCATCCCGATCTACGTCGGTGCGCTCGGTGCGCCGGTCGTCACGGCGACCCTCACGACCACCACGACGCTGGCCGCGCTCGCCGCGGGTAGCGGTCTGCCGACCCTCTCGAACGTCGCCGTCGCCGGACTCCCGATCGGCGTGGGGCTCATCACCGACCGCCTGACCGCCACGCTCGGCACGCTCGTCGGTCCCGCGATCGGCGGCCTCGTGCAGCCGCTCGTGTCGACCTCCTCGACGGGCATCTCCAACGCCGTCACCGCGCTCGGTACCGCCGCCAGCGGTGCGGTGACGGCGCTGACGCCGCTGTTCGACGCGCTCGACGACGTCGCGACGATCACGATCAACGCGCAGCCGACCGAACTGCCCACGCCGCAGGCGAGCGAGCTGGGCGAGGACGGCTTCACCGTCCACGCGCTCCAGGTCGTGCTGCTGCCGACGCTCGCAGGCTCGCCGCTCGCGAACGTGACGCTCGGCTCCGCCTCGGTGCTGAACGTCGAGGTCGCCGAGGCCGGCACGCTCGTGGTCGACCCCGACCGCGCGCACCCGGGCGACACGGTGGACCTCACCGGTGACGGTTGGGACCCCGAGGGTGGCGACGTCGTCGTGACCTTCCGCGACGCGAACGGCGCGCAGGTGGGCTCGCCCGTGACGCTGCCTGTGGCCGACGGCTCGATCAGCGGCACGTTCACGGTGCCCGCGGGCACCGCGGCCGGCGACCTCGTCGCCACGGCCGTGCAGGGCGACGCGTCGACCACCGACGGCCTGGAGGTCGTGGCGGCTCCGGTCATCATCGTCGACCCCGACCCGGTCGACCCGGGCGAGACGCTCACCATCACGGGCTCCGGCTTCCTCTGCGGCCCCGTGACGGTGACGATCCTCGACGGCGACACCGCGATCGCCACGATCCCCGACGTCGCCGTGGCGGCGGACGGCTCGTGGTCGACGACGTACGTGGTCCCCGAGGACATCGACGTCGCGACGCTCACGATCCGCGCCGAGGGCCAGGGCACGTGCGACGAGGAGGGCGAGACGCCCGTCGACGTCGACCTGCCCGAGTCGCTCGAGCTGACGCCCGCCGAGGTGCGCGTCGGCGACGACGTCGCCATCGCAGGGGACGGCTGGGACGCCGGCACCGTGACGGTCACGTTCACGAACGCCGCCGGCCAGGTCGGCTCGCCCGTCGCCGTGACGGTCGGCGCCGACGGCGTGCTCGACGGTACCTTCGAGGTGCCCGCCGGCACGGCCCCGGGTGCCCTCACCGGCACCGCCGTGCAGGGCGACGACACCGAGCAGGACGCGGTGACGGTGTTCGGCGACGCGACCGTCGCCGTCGACCCGACGAGCATCCGTGCAGGCGGCACCGTCGACGTCACCGGCACGGGCTGGCTGCCGAGCGGCGGTGACGTCGTCGTGACGTTCACGGACGCCGACGACGCGGTCGTCGGCACGGTCACCGTCGACCAGGAGGACATCGAGGCCGACGGCACCATCGCCGCCGAGTTCACGGTCCCTGCAGGCACCGATCCCGGCGCGCTCACGGTCACGGCCGTGCAGGGCGACACGGAGGCCGGCGCCTCGCTGACCGTCCTGCCCGAGCCCTCGGTCACGGTCTCGCCCTCCACGGTGCGACCGCTCGACGAGGTCACGGTCGGCGGCTCCGGCTGGGGCCCCGGCACGGTGACGGTGGTGTTCACGGACGAGGACGACCAGCCGGTCGGCGCCCCGCTCGAGCTCACCCCTACGGACGGCGTCATCTCGGGCACCTTCACGGTCCCCGAGGGCACCGAGCCCGGCACGCTCACCGCGACGGCCACGCAGGGCACGGACACCGACACCGCCGAGCTCGAGGTCACGCTCGCGCCGACGGTGACGGCGACGCCCCCGCGCGTGCACGGCGGCGACTCGGTCGCCATCGGCGGCTCCGGCTGGGGCACCGCGCCCGTGACGGTGACGATCACCGACGGCGAGACCGTGATCGGCACGCCGATCGTCCTCACGCCCGTCGACGGCGTCATCACGGGCACCTACCCGATCCCCGATGGCACCGACCCGGCGCTCCTCGACGTGACGGCCACCGACGGCACCGACACCGCGATCACCGCGGTCGAGGTCGTGGCGGACGCGGTCGTGGACGCCGAGCCCGACCCCGCGGACCCGGGTGACGTCGTCACCATCACGGGGACCGGATTCCTCTGCGGCCCCGTCGACGTGGTCATCACGTCCGGCGCGACGACGCTCGCGACCTTCACGAACGTGGCGGTCGTGGACGACGAGTGGACGCAGGTGTGGACCGTGCCGGCCGGCATCGCCGTCGACTCGGTGACGATCACGGCCTCCACGGCCGCGACGGCTCCGTGCGACGACGACGGCGAGACCGAGCTGGAGATCGACCTGCCCGAGACGCTCGCCGCGACCCCGGCGACCGTCCAGCGCGGTGACGTCGTCACCGTGACGGGCACGGGTTGGAGCGACGGGCTGGTGAGCATCATCGCCCGTTCCGCCAACAACGCGATCATCGGCTCGTTCACGGCGACCTCGGCGGATGCGAGCTTCTCGCAGCCGTTCACGGTGCCGGCCGGCACCCCTCTCGGGGAGCTGACCTTCACGGCGGTCCAGGGCGACGCATCCGAGACCGCATCGGTCACGGTCGTGCAGCTGCCGACGGGCCCGGCGACGCTCATCGCATCGCCGAGCATCGTGGAGCCGGGCGACGACGTCGCGATCGACGGCCTGCAGTGGGACCCGACGGGTCCTGACGTGTCGGTGACGATCGTCGACGAGGATGGCGCCGTCGTCGGCTCCCTCCTGGCCGAGGTGCTTCCCGACGGTCGTCTCGCCACCGGCACGTACACGGTGCCGGCGACCATCGACGCACCGCAGACGCTCGTCGCCACGGGCGTCCAGGGCAGCCGCAGCGCATCCGACACGATCGGCGTGCGCGAGGCGAACCTGCCGGTCATCCGCCTCTGGGGTCCGCAGCGCTGGGAGACCAGCGTCGAGATCTCTCGCGACGCCTACCCGTTCGGAGCATCGGTGGTGTACCTCGCCAGTGGCGAGAACTTCCCCGACGCCCTGTCGGCGGCGCCGGCCGCAGCCCAGGAGGACGCGCCGCTGCTGCTGACGCAGCGCGACGCGCTCCCCGCGGCCGTGGCGACCGAGCTCGACCGTCTCGACCCCGACGTCCTCGTGGTCGTCGGCGGCACGGCAGCCATCTCGGCGAACGTCGCGAGCGCAGCCGGGCAGTACGCCGGCGAGGTCGTGCGGGCGGCGGGTGCGAACCGGTTCGAGACGTCGGTGGCGGTCACCGACCGGGCCTTCGACTCGGCGACCGAGGCGTTCATCGCGAGCGGGGCGAACTTCCCCGACGCGCTGACGGCCGGTGCCGCGTCGGGCTCCGCCGGAGCGCCGCTGCTGCTGACGTACGGCGCGGCTCCGAGCGCGCAGCTGCTCGCGCAGCTCGACGAGCTCGGCGTCGAGGGCATCCGCATCGCGGGTGGCTCGGCGGCGGTGGCGACCTCGCAGGAGGCCGGCTTCGAGGCTGCCGGGTTCGACGTCATCGAGCGCTACGCGGGCGCCAACCGCTACGAGACCGGCGTGCTCATCGCGCAGGACTCGTTCGCGGGCCCGTCCGACCGCATCTACGTCGCCACCGGCGAGCGCTTCCCCGACGCGCTCGCAGGCTCCGCGGCCGCCGCGGCGCAGGGCGTGCCGGTCTACGTCTCGCCGACCGCCTGCCTCTGGGGCACCATCCCCAGCGAGGTGGACCGGCTCGACGACCCGCAGATCGTGCTGCTGGGTGGCACGGTGGCGCTGAGCGACAACGTGTTCAACCTGCAGACCTGCTGATCGGAGGGGCATGACGGAGGGGGTGCGGGCTTCGGCCCGCACCCCCTCCGTCATGCTTCGGCAGGTGTGCGATCCCGAGCGGGTGCGGTCGCCGTCGAGCGCGAGTCATCAGATCCGCGCCCCGAGGCGCGCGAGCAGCGAGCCCGCCGCTCGCTCACAGAGGTGCGAGCGCAGCGAGCCACCCGCCCGGCTCCCCGAGGTGCGAGCGCAGCGAGCCGCCCACCCGCTCCCTGTGGCGCGAGCGCAGCGAGCCACCCAACCGCCCCCTGAGGTGCAAGCGCAGCGAAGCACCCGCCCGGCTCCCCGAGGTGCGAGCGCAGCGAGCCACCCAACCGCTCCCTGAGGTGCAAGCGCAGCGAACCACCCACCCGCTCCCTGAGGTGCACGCGCAGCGAACCACCCACCCGCCCCCTGAGGTGCAAGCGCAGCGAACCACCCACCCGCCCCCTGAGGTGCAAGCGCAGCGAACCACCCACCCGGCTCCCTGAGGTGCGAGCGCAGCGATCCCACCCGCTCACTCAGTTGCGAGCGCCGCGAGCCGCCCACCCGCTCCCTGAGGTGCAAGCGCAGCGAACCACCCAACCGGCTCCCCGAGGTGCAAGCGCAGCGAACCACCCACCCGCTCCCTGAGGTGCGAGCGCAGCGAGCCACCCACCCGCTCCCTGAGGTGCGAGCGCAGCGAGCCTCGAAGGGTGCCGACGCCGAAGGCGCCCGCTACCAGCCCATCGTGCCGGGGCCGCCCTTGAACGGTCCGACCACGTTCGACGTGATCCAGCCGCCGTAGAAGCCGCCCTCCTGCGGTACGACCTCCTCGCCGTCGACGGTGCAGTGCAGCGGGGCGCCGGGCATGACCGCCCAGTGCCGCACGAGTCGCTCGAAGCCGGGGTTCGGCGTCGGGTACGTCCACGCGGCGCGCGGCACGGTGTGCCCGAGCGCGCGGACGTCGGCGTACGCGGCGCGGCCCTTCCACTCGCACATGCTCGCGCCGTCCGCGGGCACGAGCGCGTTCGGCGCGAACGCGTCCTCGGGGAGGTAGTAGGTCGGCGGATGGCTCGTCTCGAGCACGCGCAGCGCGTCGTCGGTCTCGGCGACGACGGTGCCCGCGAGGCGGATGACGATGTGCACGCCCGCGTCCTCGAGACGGGGCGGGCGCGGGTAGTCCCAGACGGACTCCTGGCCGGGCTTCGGAGTGATCGGCTGCGGTCGCATGCCCCTACCTTGCCGCGCCGGACTCTGCGCGGCCAGTGGCTCGCGCATGCGGGCGCTCGGCGCTCGTGGGGACGCTCCGTCGCCGCATCGTCGCGCGGCGCTGGTGCCGCGGCGCGCGCTGCGGTCTCCGACGGCCCCGGATGCGCGCTGCAGTCGGGTGCGCCCGCTGCGGGAAGGTGCGCCTGCCGAGAGCAGGCGCGTCTGCTGCAGAGAGGTGCGTCTGCTGCAGGGAGGTGCGCCTGCTGCAGCACGCGCGACCGCGAGGTGCGGATGCTGCACTCAGGTGTCGTTGCAACAGCACCCGAGTGCAGCATCCGCACCTCACGTGGCTGGGTGACGGATCCTGGGGCCGGATGGCCCGGTCGGCGGGACGCCCCGGTCGACCACCCGACGCTCGCATCCGAGCGAGCGTGCCAGGCTGGACGGGTGACCGCATCCGCCCCCGACCTCACCGATCGCCGCGTCGCGCGCGGCGGCATCGCCCTCGTCGCGACGACGCAGTACCTCGTCGCCGAGCAGGTCGTCGCGGCAGCGTGGGCGCCGGCGCCGTACTCCTTCGGCGACAACTACATCTCGGACCTGGGCGTGCCGGAGTGCCTCGTGCTCGCCGATCGCGTCGTGTGCTCGCCGCAGTGGCTGCTCATGGATGCGGCGTTCGTGCTGCAGGGGCTGCTCGTGGTGGTCGCGACGTGGCAGCTCGCGTGGCTGCTGCCACGCGTGTGGCGCTGGATCGCGACGGCGCTCGGCGTCGTGCACGGCGTCGGCATGCTGCTCGTCGGACTCTTCCCTGGATCGATCGCCGAGGATCTCGGCGGCGACGCGACCCGAGCAGCGCTGCACGGCATCGGGGCGACGCTCGCGATCGCGGGCGGCATCGTGTGGATGCTCGTCGCCGGCATCGGCCTGCTCGTGCGGCGCTGGCGCGGCGTGGGCGTCCTCTCGCTCGTCCTCGCGGGGGTGGGCGCCGTCGGTCTCGTCGGCCTCGCGCTGCTGCCGTCGACGCCCGGTGCGGACCTCGGGCTCGGGGTGGGCGGCATCGAGCGGCTCGCGGTCTACCCGATCATCGCCTGGCTCATCCTCATGGGGATCGCGGCCGTGCTCGTGCACCGCGGCGCGCTGCGGCAGGAGCAGTGGGAGCGGATGCGCGCGGAGGACGAGGCGGCAGCGCAGGCGGCTCTCGACCGTCAGGCCGACGCGAAGGACTGATCGCCGCTCGGCGACGTCGCGCGGCGATCGGCGACGTCCCGGGGTGAGTGGTCACGTCCGGCGGAGAGTGGTCGCGATCGAGCCGGACTGGTCGCAGACGCACGCATGACTGATCGCGATCGCACTGGAGCTGCGACCAGTCCGGTGCGACTGCGACCAGCCATCCCCAGCGACGTCATCCGTGGCACGGACTGGTGGCGACTCGCTCCCGACGGCGACCGTTCGCGACCGCCAGCGACCGTTCGACGGAGACGAGCGAGCGTTCCCGGCGCGAGGTCGCCGATCACCGCGACGAGCGACCGACCACTGTGCGCGCGGTGTCAGCGCGCTCGAGGCGCCGCGGTCCCCGCACCGGCCCCGGATCCCGCACCCCGGACGCCACGCGCATCCGCGGGCGGCGTCGGCGGCAGTCGCAGCTCGACGACCGTGCCCTCGCCCTCGCGGGAGCGCAGCGCGACGTCCCCGCCGTGGCGGCGGGCCACGGTACGCACGAGCGAGAGCCCGATGCCCGAGCCGGGCACGTCGCGAGCGTTGCGGGCGCGGGCGAGCTCGTCGAACACGAGCGCGGCCTCGTCGGCCGGCACGCCGCGGCCCGAGTCGGCGACCTCGACGACCGCCCATCCGTCCTGCTCGCGCAGTCGCACCTCCACCGGTCCGTCCGCGCCGAACTTGCGAGCGTTGGCGAGCACGTTGTCGATCGCGAGCCCGACGAGGTCGAGGTCGAGCTGCATCGTCGGCACCGGCCAGGGCACGCGCGTGACCTGCACGGACACGCGCGCGGCGGCATCCGGATGCTGCTGCGCGAGCGAGCCGACGCAGTCGTGGAGCAGCTGCTCGAGGTCGACGGGCTCGAGCTCGAGCGGGCGCGTCTCGAGGTCCGACAGCCCGCGCAGGTCGCCGACGAGGTTCGCGAGGCGTGCGGCCTGCGCATCGACGGTCGCGAGCCGCGGATCGGCCGCGGTCCCCGAGCCCGGCTCGACCGCCGCGATCGTCGCGCGGATGGCCTGCACCGGGTTCTTCAGCTCGTGGTCGAGGCGTGCGAGGAAGCGGCGATGCGCCTCGCGCTCGGCCGCGGCGCCCTCCGCGAGCCCGTGCTGCCGCGCCTCCTCGACGCGGAGCGCCTGCAGCGACCTCCGCCGAGCCGCCAGCACCACCAGCAGGATCGCCGCCGAGACGACGAGGCCGAGCACGACCGCGGCCGTCGTGAGCGGGATGGTGAGGATCGCCGCGGTGCGCACGCCGGCCGCCGCGAGCGCGACCGCGGCGACGACGCCCGCCGCGAGCGGCACCAGGGCGAGCAGGATGCGGCGGGTCACGCGACGCTCACCGGCCCGCGGAAGCGGTACCCCGTGCTCTGCACCGTCTCGACGAAGCGCGGATGCGTCGCGTCGTCGCCCAGCACGCGCCGCAGCTCGGCGACGCGATGGTCGACGGCGCGCGTCGTCGTGATCGACTCGAAGCCCCACAGGGTCGCGAGCAGCCGCTCGCGTGGATGCGCCTCGTCCGGATGCGTCATGAGGAAGTCGAGCAGCGTCATCGCCTTGGGCGTGAGCACGACCTCCGTGCCGTCGAGCCATGCGCGGCGAGCGGTGCGGTCGAGCTCGAGGCCGTCGGCGCGCAGGCGCACGGCTGCCGAGAGCGGCCGCTCGCCGCGCACGGTGCGGCGCAGCACGGCACGCACGCGCGAGAGCAGCTCCTGCGGGTCGAACGGCTTGCCGAGGTAGTCGTCGGCGCCCTCGTCGAGCGCCGCCGACCGCTCGTACGACTCGCCGACCTGGGTGAGCAGGATGATCGGCACCCAGTCGTCGGCCGCGCGGATGCGGCGCACCACTTCCCGCCCGTCGAGCCGCGGCATGACGATGTCGCACACGATGATGTCGGGGCGGCGCTCGGCGACCGCATCCAGGGCCGCCTGCCCGTCGGACGCGACCCGCACCTCGTAGCCGCTGCGACCGAGGAAGGCGCCGAGGCCGTCGGTGATGGCCTCGTCGTCGTCGACGAGCAGCAGGGAGGGGCGGGTCGCATCGGTCATGTCAGAGCCAGCCTGCCGTGCCGGCGAGGATGCCCACGCCGACGACCGCGGCGAGCGCGAGGTAGCCGGCGATCGCGAGGTAGCCGAGCACCGTGCCGACGATCGCGAGCGCCATGCCGCGCTGGCCGGAGCGGCGGATCATCGCGATCGCGATGTGCCCGAGGATCACGGGGAGGATGGCGAAGCCGCACAGGCCGAGGACGAACGTCGCGATCGCGAGGCCGCTCATCGGGCGCGTCGGGTGCGGCGGCGGGGCGGCCGCGGGGTGGGGCTGCTGCGGCCAGGCGTGCGGTGCCGGCGACTGGGGCGCCGCCTGCTGCCAGTCCTGCGGCGCGGTCGCGGCGTACGCATCCATCGTCGGCTGCGGCGTGGGGGCGACGGGAGCGGATCCCTGCACGGCGGTCGGCGCGGATGCGGGTGCCGCGGATCCGGCCTCGCTCGTCGTCGCCGGGCCAGCGGACGCGTCGGGCGACGACATCTGCTCGCCGACAGGTGCGGGCGCGGACGGCTGCACCGGCGCTGCGGCGCTCACTGCTGCTCCCCCATCGTGTTGGCCGTGCCGTCGTCGGTCACGGCGGGGGTCGCGCCCGTCCAGCGCACGTCGTTGACGTCGCCCGTGATGCGGAGCTCGCCGAGCGCGAGCGTCGAGACGACGGTGCCCGAGCCGGTGATGGTGAGGACCGCGACGTCGTCGGCGATGACGATGGCGGCGTCGGCGCTGACGGTGAGGTCGTCGCACGTGCCCTCGACGCGCACGATGCCGCCGTCGGTGGTGACGTCGAGGCCGGGCGAGCACGGGATGGTCTGCGACGCGCGAGCGATGAGCGCGTCGCGGTCGGGGCTCGAGGCGCCCGGGGCGCCGGTCTCGGTCTCGGCGGGGTCGGATGCGGCGGGCTCGCCGTCGGCCGGGTCGGACTCCGCGGCGTCGGCCTCCGGCGAGCTGCCGGTGCCGTCCTGCGAGCTGGGTGCCGGATCCGTCGCGTCCGGGTCGGAGAAGGCGAGGCCGCAGCCCGAGAGGCTGCCGACCGCGACGATGGTCAGCGCGACGAGCGCGAACCAGCGGGGCTGGGCGATGGGGTCGTGGGTGGTCATGGCTCCAACGCTAGGAATCCCATGTCGCGCACGGGTGGCAGGGATGTCGCAACCCTGCGACACGTTCGTCGTGTCGAGATTCGCCGCCGGACGCCTCGATTGTCAAGCGTCCTCGAGCGGTGCGGTGCTCGCGTAGGCCCGTGCCGCGGCCGGTCGGGATTCGGCAGACTGAGGCCATGCGCATCCTCATCGCCGGAGCCTCCAGCGCCCTCGGGCGCGCCACCGCTCGCGCGGCCCGGGCGGCCGGCCACCATGTCGTCGCGGTCGGCTCGTCGGCCGAGCGCCTCGAGCCCGTCGACGCCGACGAGCGGCGCGTCTGCGACCTCACCTCCTTCTCCGAGGTGGATGCGCTGGCCGCGTCGGTCGGCGAGGTGGATGCGCTCGTGCATCTCGTGGGCGGCTGGCGCGGCGGCGGCGGGCTCGCCGGCCAGACGGACGACGACTGGGCGTGGCTCGAGCAGCGCATCGTCGGCACGCTGCGCAACACGACGCGCGCGTTCGAGTCGGCGCTCGCGGCGTCTTCTGGTGGCCGCGTGATGATCATCTCGACGACGGGACTCGACCGGCCGACGGCGGGCAACGCGAACTACGTCGCCCTGAAGGCGGCGGCCGAGACGTGGCTCGCCGCGGTCGGCCACGCGCTGCGGGCGACCCCGGCGACGACGCACGCGATCCGCGTGAAGGCGCTCGTCTCCGCTGCGGACCGCGAGGCCGAGCCCGACCGCTCGTTCGACGGCTACTCGGACGTGGACGACGTGGCTGCGGAGATCGTGGGGTTGCTGGGGTGAGGGACTCGGTAGCACACCCCGCACCGTCGCGCAGCTGACTCCTGCTTCAGCTGGAACGCCTGCAAGCTGTCTGCCGCAACAGCTCCCCTGCTGTCGTCCACAGCCGAGACTCGCAGCATGAGCCGAGCTTCCAGCACCGTGATCGCCGCCTACGCGGATCCGGAGAGGGCGCCTCTGCACGCCGTTTCACTGAGCCGACGCGACTTCGATCGGCTCGTGGAAGCCGCGGGCGTGCTCGTCGGGCGCGACCAGAGTGCCTCCGATGCACAGCCGGACGTCGAATACTTCCAGCAACGCCTGGAGTCGTCGCGATCCCTGCTCGCCGCGCTGCACAAGCACCAGTGGGGAGTCCGCGCGCGCGAGTCGGGTTGATCGTTCGGCTGCGGACCGCGAGTCACGCGTGCACGGCGGAGAAGGCTGCGAATCGCTCGGCGAGATGATCCGCGTTCGGCCGATCTGCGGCACGTGAGGGCAGCGTCAGCGCAGCACCGTGCATCTCCTGCAATCCGTGCCGGAGCATGGGTCCATCGCGCTCGGCGAGGACGCGGGCCGGGATCACCACGCGAAGATCCGGCGAGATACCGAGCATGTCGCTGTCGTACGCCCCGTGATGGATCTTGCACAACGCGAGGCCGTTCGATGTGACCGGGAGGCCGAGCTCGTGCTTGTCACCGAGGATGTGTGCAGCATCGAGCAGCCGCGGATGCGCGAGCCTGCAGATCGCACAGCGCTCTTCGTACGCGCGCATGACCATGCCGCGGAAGGCCGGCTGATGCACGCGCTGCCACATCGAGCGCTCGATGTAACTGCGCTCCGGTGCGGGGAGTCCGGGGGCACCGTCGTCTGGCACCTGCACACGGTCGACGTGGAGCCTGACGTGACGCTCGGCGGGAACGTCTTCGACGTACACGGGGTAGGAAGCCGCCAGAAGTCCGGGTTCCACGACGACGAAGTACACGATCGGGAGGCCGAGTCTCGCCGCGGACTGCAACTTCACGTTGCTGCTGCCGTCACCGCGCTGATAGTCGTAGCGGATGGTGCCGGAGATGAGGTCGATGGCGTCCGTGTAGCGCTCGACGCTGCCGCCGCCGATGCCGCTCGTCACGGAGAGGGTTCCCAGCAGCTCCTTCGGATTCCGGATCCCTCGCGTGACATCGATGAGTCGGAGTCGTTCGCCGTGGAAGGCGAAGTCCTCGAGAAGTTCGCGCCGGGTGAAGAGAGATCGACCCGACACGGCTCGCTTGGACAACCAATCGAAGACGGCCGAACGGATCGCGGCATCCTGCTGTTCCGTCACCATAGTCACGCTCCTCGAGTTCCAGTGTCGCAATGACCGCCTGATCCTGTCATCCGCTCCCCCTACTCTCACCCCATGACCACCCTCATCCCGAGCACCATCGCCGACGACGCACCGCCGGGCGAGCGGTCGCTGTTCGATCGACTGCAGACCGCGCCCGGCACCGAAGGATGGGTGGCGTTCCACGGGCTGCCGATCGTGCACCACGCACGGCAGATCGAGGGCGAGGCGGACTTCGTCGTCCTCGTGCCGGGCGAGGGCGTGCTCGTGATCGAGGTCAAGTCGCACCAGAGCGTCGAGGTCGACGAGCGGCGCGAGTGGATCCTCGGAGGCAAGCGGCAGCAGAGCTCGCCGATCCGGCAGGCGCACGACAACATGCGCAGCATCGAGTCGTGGCTGCGGCGGAAGGGTGACGGCGTCGCGTTCCCGCTCGCTTCGGTCGTGTGGTTCACGCACGTCGGCGGCGAGCAGGTGGGGCGCATCCCGTCGCGGCTCGACCTCGACCCCACCGAGCTGCTGAGCCGGGCCGACCTGCAGCCGCAGCGCATCGCCGCGAGCATCGTCGCCGCGCTGCGCCGACAGAGGATGATGCTCGAGCACCGCGGTGTGCGCATCTTCGCGGACGCCCCGAACGCGGACGAGCTGGACGACATCCGCGCGCTGCTCATGCCCACGTTCCGCATCGCAGCCGGCCCTGCGGACCGGCGCGACGCGCGACTCGAGAGCATCCGGCTGGCGACGGAGCGGCAGGAGCACATCCTCGAGATCGTCGAGGACAACGACCGCATCCTCGTCCTCGGCCCGGCCGGGACGGGCAAGACCAACCTCGCGATCCGCGCAGCGCGACGCCTGGCGAACCGGGACGAGCGGGTGCTCGTCACCTGCTTCAACGAGCGGCTGGAGCGCCTGCTCGGCAGCACCCTGGATCGCCACGACGGCGTCACCGTCGCGCGAGCGCACAGGGTCATGCTCGAGCTCGCCGGCATCGATGCGCCGGAGCACGCGAGCGACGAGTGGTGGAACGAGGTGCTGCCGCGCGAGACGCTCGCCATCACGCGCGCCGCCGACTTCGCGCCACCGTACACGGCGCTCGTCGTCGACGAGGCGCAGGATCTCTCCCGACCGCTCGTGCTCGACGTGCTCGACTCGATCGTCGAGGGAGGTCTCGCTTCGAGTCGCAGCCTCGTCGCCGGCGACTTCGAACGGCAGGACATCTTCCGCCGGTCCGACTCGACCGCGGACGGGCTCGCCCGGATGCGCGAGCGCATCCCTCACCTCACGATCACGCGACTCGTCGACAACGCACGGGCGGCACCGGCGCTCGCAGCGCTCGTCGAGGCGCTCACAGGCGACGAACTGTTCCGCGAGCGGCTGCGCTCGGACGTCGGCGTCGGCAAGGTCGTCGCCTACGCGGATGAGGCGGAGCAGCAGGAGCTCCTCGCCTTCGCGGTGCAGGCCCTCCTCGACGACGGCTACCGACTCGACGAGATCCTCGTGCTCGCGCCCAAGCGCGACTCGGCCGCCGCCCGCGCGACGGACCCTTGGCTGCGCGAGCGCCTCGCACCCGCCGGCGCGACGTCGATCGTGCCGAACCGCATCCGATGGGGCACCGTGCACGCGTACAAGGGCCTCGAGTCGCCCGCGGTGATCCTCACCGACGTCGACCCGTCGCGTCCGCGCGGCGAGGAGCTGCTGTACGTCGGCGCGACGCGCGCGACCGACCACCTCTTCGTCCTCACCGTCGACCCGGCGCTCGTGGAGCGTGTGGAGGCGGCGGGCGCGTAGGTGGGCTCCTTTCGAGGCTCGCTCCGCTCGCACCTCAAGGAGCGGTTGGGAAGGCCGCCCGAGTCCGAGACGAGAAGCTGTGGGCGTGGAGGTCGGCTCCCTTCGAGGCTCGCTCCGCTCGCACCTCACGGAGCGGTGCAGAGGGCCAAGTCGAGAGGGGGGTGGAGGGCGCGGAGGATCGGCTCCCTTCGAGACTCGCTCCCCTCGCACCTCACGGAGCGGCTGGGGAGGCTCCCAAGGCGTCGGGGAGGAGACCGTCGCCGGGTCGAGGACCCTCGATCGCACGACACCGGCTCCCCCGCCAGACGGATCCGCCTCCTACCGCGCGCGCCTACCCTGGAGCGCATGGCCGCCACGCGACGACGACCCACGAGGGCCGAGCTGCGCAACGACGTCATCCTCGCCGCCGTGCTCGGCCTCATCAGCGCCGTCATCGGCGTGCTGAGCTCGCTCGCGCAGTACATGGTCTTCCACGAGGACCTGCCCGCCTGGACCTTCGTCCTCACGTCGTTCGCGCTCGCCGCGCCGCTCGCCGTGCGCCGCGTCTGGCCCTGGGCGACCGCGATCGTCGCGCCCGCGCTCTACGTCGCCTTCGGGCAGCTCGGCATCCTCGAGCTCACCGTCACCCAGGTCATCCTCTTCCTCGCCTTCTACACGGTGGGCGCGTGGGATCCGAACCGCCGCCGCGCCCTCTGGGTGCGGCTGGTCGTCGTCGTCGGCATGGCCGGCTGGCTCGGCTGGGCGTTCGTCACGCTGCTCGCCGACGAGCCCGCCACCACGGCGATCCTCTCGACCATGGCCATCCAGGTCTTCATCAACGTCGCCTACTTCGGCGGCGCGTGGGTGTTCGGCGACCGCGCGTACACGCGCGCGCTCGAGCAGGAGGAGCTCGAGGATGCGCACGCCGAGATCGTCGCCCAGCGCGACCAGCTCGCCGAGCAGGCCGTGTCGCTCGAGCGCGTGCGCATCGCCCGCGAGCTGCACGACGTCGTCGCCCACCACGTCTCCGCGATGGGGGTGCAGGCCGGCGCCGCCCGCCGCACGCTGCGCTCCGACGCCGACCGCGCCGAGCGCGCGCTGCGCAGCGTCGAGCAGTCGGCGCGCGACGCGATCGCCGAGCTGCGCACCATGGTCGTCGCCCTGCGCAGCGACGGCGACGGCGACGGACCCATGCCGACCCTCGCCGACGTGGATGCACTGCTCGCGACCGCGCAGGACGCCGGCCAGATCGTCGACTACCAGGTCGTCGGCGAGCCCACCCCGATCTCTCCCATGTCCGAGCTGACGCTCGTGCGCGTGCTGCAGGAGTCGCTCACGAACGCGCGCAAGCACGCCGGGCCGACCGCGCACGTCGACGCGCGGCTGCGCTATCGCGGCGACGTCGTGGAGGTCGAGGTGAGCGACGACGGCCACGGCGCTCCGGCTCGCGCGCTCGGCACGGGGATGGGGCTGACCGGCATGCGCGAGCGCGTCGCCGCCGTGGGCGGCACCCTCGAGCTCGGCCCGCGGCCGACGGGTGGATGGCTCGTGCGGGCCACGCTGCCGACGCGCGTCGTCGGAGCGAGCGCGCCCGACGACGGCGCTGCCTCCGACGCGCCGGTCGTCGCGGGGAGCGACGCGGCAGCATCCAGCGCCGCGGCGATCGCCGCCGACCGCGCTCAGGAGCGAGACGCCCATCACCGCGAATCCGGCGACGCGACGGATCCCGCCGCAGCACCCGTGACCGATCCGGATGCTGGCGCGGTCGACGCGCAGGTGGTGCCGGCGCAGCACGCATCGCGGCCGGGAGCCGCCGCCTCGCACGACGCGCCCGACGGCCCCACCGACGCCACGCATCCCGCCACCGCACCCGCCACGAGGAGCCCCGAGTGACCCGCATCCTGCTCGTCGACGACCAGTCGCTCGTGCGCGTCGGATTCCGCACGATCCTCGAGACCGAGCCCGGCTTCGAGGTGGTCGGCGAGGCTGCCGACGGCCGCGAGGCCGTGCTGCGCGCGGCCGAGCTGCAGCCCGACGTCATCTGCATGGACGTGCAGATGCCCGTGCTCGACGGGCTCGCGGCGACGCGCGAGATCACGGCGGGCGACTCCGGCGCCTCCGTGCTCATGCTCACGACGTTCGACCGCGACGACTTCCTCTTCGAGGCGCTGCGCGCCGGCGCGTCCGGCTTTCTGCTGAAGACGGCCGAGCCCGAGCACCTCATCGACGCCATCCATGCCCTCGCCCGCGGTGACGCGCTGCTCGCACCCGCCGTGACTCGCCGCGTCATCGAGCGCTTCGCCGCGCCCGACGGCATGACCGCGGTGCCGGAGGCGCCCGAGCTCGACACCCTCACCGATCGCGAGCGCGAGACCCTCATGCTGCTCGCGCGCGGCCACTCCAACGGCGAGATCGCGCAGCGGCTCTACGTCGGCGAGGCCACCGTGAAGACGCACGTGTCGAACGTGCTCATGAAGCTCGGCATCCGCGACCGCATCCATGCGGTCATCTGGGCGTACGAGCACGGCGTCGTGCAGGCGGGCACGGGCTCGGTGCCGACGGCGGAGTGAGCGGGCGGAGCCGGCCGCGTGGCGTGTTCCACCCGCTCCCTGAGGTGCGAGCGCAGCGAGCCTCGAAGGGTTGCCTGGCCGGGCGTTCCTGACGCGGCTCCTTTCGAGGCTCGCTTCGCTCGCACCTCAAGGAGCGGTGCTGGGCGCGTCTCGGATGTAGGAGACCGGTTCTGGGGCGCAGCGCAGCGCAGGGGCTCGGGTGCGGGCTGCTCCCCACCAGCTGGTCGAGGAGCGCGCGAGCGGAGCGAGAACGCGTCACGAGACCACGCGACCGCCCCTCCTGCGCAGCCACGCGCCTGGTCGCGCCCGGCGCGCACGTCGCGTGGTCTCGTGACGGCTCCTCGCCTATGGCTCGGGGCCTCCTCGACCAGCTGGCGGTGCCCCTCACCCGCTCGGCGGAGCCGCGAATCCACCATCCGCCGGATCCTGCGCGCGCGCCGCATCCGTAGCGTCGAAGGCATGATCCAGCTGCGAGGCATCGACAGGACGTTCGGCACGACCCAGGTGCTGACGGACGTGTCGTTCGACATCCGCCCCGGTCGCATGACCGGCTTCGTCGGCGCGAACGGCGCCGGCAAGACCACGACCATGCGCATCATCCTCGGCGTGCTCGACCCGAGCGCGGGCTCGGTGCTCGTCGACGACGCGCCCATCACCGCCGACTACCGCGCGCGCATCGGCTACATGCCCGAGGAGCGCGGCCTCTACCCGAAGATGCCGCTCGACGACCAGCTCGTCTACCTCGCGCGCCTCCACGGCCTCGACGCGAAGACCGCGCGTCGTCGCGCACTCGACCTGCTCGATCGGCTCGGGCTCGGGGACCGCCACCACGACTCCCTCGAGTCGCTGAGCCTCGGCAACCAGCAGCGCGCGCAGATCGCCGCCGCCCTCGTGCACGACCCGGCGGCGCTCGTGCTCGACGAGCCGTTCTCGGGCCTCGACCCCATGGCCGTCGAGGTCACGCTCGAGGTGCTGCGCGACGTCGCCCGCACGGGCGCGCCCGTGCTCTTCTCGAGCCACCAGCTCGACGTCGTCGAGCGCCTCTGCGACGAGCTCGTCATCATCGGCGACGGCCGCGTGCGCGCCGCCGGCACCCGCGACGAGATCCGCGCCGCGCACACGAGCCCCGAGTGGCGGCTCGTCACCACCGGCGACGCCGGATGGGTGCGGGATGCGCAGGGCGTCGAGGTCGTCGACCTCGCGGGCGGCGAGGTGCGGTTCACCGCCGCCGACCCGGCCGCTGCCGACCACGTGCTCCAGGAGGCCGTCGAGCGCGGCGGCGTGCGCGTCTTCTCCCCCGTGACCCGACCGCTGACCGAGATCTTCCAGGAGGTCGTGCGATGAGCACCGCATCCCCCACCCACGTCCACGCCGCGGGGCGCGTGCCCTTCTGGCGCGCCGTCGGCATCGTCGCGCAGCGCGAGATCATGGTGAACCTGCGCTCGAAGGCGTACCTGATCTCCGCCGGCATCGTGCTGCTGGGCGCGCTCGCCGCGGTGATCTTCTCGTCGGTCGGCCCGCAGCTGTTCCAGTCGACGACGACCGTCGCGGTCGTGAGCCAGACCGAGGCCGTCGCCGAGGCCGTGCCCGACACCGAGGTCACCGTCGTGTCGAGCGAGCAGGAGGCGCGCGACCTGGTCGCGAACGAGGAGGTCGACGCGGCCGTGCTGCCTGGCGACGGCCCCTCCGGCATCCTCGTGCTCGGCGACCGCGAGGCGCCCGAGTCGCTCATCGCAGCGCTGTCGCTCGCGCCGGAGGTCGAGCTGCTCGATCCGCTCGCGCCGAACCCCGGCATCCTCTACCTGATCGCGCTGGGCTTCGGGCTCGTGTTCATGATGGCGTCGATGTCGTTCGGCTTCGGCATCGCCAGCTCGGTCGTCGAGGAGAAGCAGACCCGCATCGTCGAGATCCTGCTCGCCTCCGTGCCGGCGAAGGCCCTCATGGCCGGCAAGATCATCGGCAACTCGCTGCTCGCGTTCGTGCAGATCGGGCTCATCGCGGCCGTCGTGCTCATCGGTGGCGCGATCACGGGCAACAGCGTGATCGTGGATGGGCTGGGCGCGCCGATCGCGTGGTTCGTCGGCCTGTTCACGGTGGGCTTCGTGCTCATGGCGTCGCTCTTCGCCGCGGCGGCGGCGCTCGTGTCGCGATCGGAGGACCTCGGCTCGACGACGACGCCGCTCATGATGCTCGTGATGCTGCCGTACTTCGCGATCATCCTGTTCAACTCGAACCCGCTGGCGCTGCAGATCATGTCGTACGTGCCGTTCTCGGCGCCGGTCGCGGTGCCCATGCGCGCCTACCTCGGGGTCATGGAGTGGTGGGAGGGGCTGCTCTCGTTCGGCATCGTGCTCGCCACGACGCTGCTCGTCGTCACGGTCGCGGGGCGCGTGTACGAGCGGTCGCTGCTGCGCACCGGCAAGCCGGTGAAGCTGCGCGAGGCGCTGCGCTGACCCCACCCCTCCCGCAGCAGAGAGGAGGTTCGCGGCCAGATGTGACCTCACATCCGGCCGAGAACCTCCTCTCTGCCGGGGAGCGATGCTGGCGCACGGGACGGCGCCGGGCGGAGCGGGCATGATCGGTGCATGAGCACGGCGCCCGCATCCGCCGCGTCGCGCGTCGTCGCCATCGACCTCGCGCGGTGGCTCGCGATCGTCGGCATGATGTGCGCGCACCTGCTGTCGTCGGTCGCCGCGTCGTGGACGGGCGGCGCGGATGCGCAGGCGAACGCCGCCGACGTCGTCATCGGCGCCGCGAACGGCAACGCCTCGTCGCTGTTCGCCGTGCTCGCCGGCGTGAGCCTCGTGCTCGCGACCCGCTCGCTGCTCGCCCGCGGCGCCCGCGCGGCGGCGCTGCGCTCGGTGCTCGGCCGCGCGATCGTCGTCGGCGCCGTCGGCGTCGTGCTGGCCGCCGCGATGCCGCCCGTCCACGTCGTGCTCAACTACCTGGCCTTCGCGATGGTCGTGGCCGCTCCGCTGCTCCTCGCGCCGAGCTGGGTCGTCGGCGCCGTCGCCGTCGCGCTGTGGCTCGGCGGCTCGCAGCTCGCCCTCGCGGTGCGCACGTGGCGCTTCGGCGACGACGTCTTCCCCACCGGCGACGCGCTCGCCGGCTCGCCGTGGGCGGCGCCGGTCGACCTCGTCGCGACGGGCGAGTACCCGGCCGTCACGTGGGTCGCGATGCTCGCCGTCGGCATCCTCGTCGCCCGCGCGGTCCTCGGCGCCCGCTCGCCGGGCCGCTCGCGCATCCTCGGGCTCGGGATGCTCGCGGTCGGCGCCGCGCTCGCCGGCGTCGCGGCGATCGTCTCGCAGCGCACGATGGATGCGTTCGCCGAATCCTGGGCGGCGCAGCAGGGACTCGTCGAGCTGCTGCCATGGCTGCTGCGCTTCGGCACCGGCACGCCGCCCGATGCGTCGTGGTGGTGGCAGGCGACGGCGATCCCGCACACCGGCACGATCGGCGACGTCGCGCGCGGCACGGGCGTGGGCGTCGCGGCGATCGGCGCGCTCGTCGCGCTGCTGCCGCCGGACGCGCGGATGCCGCGCGCGCTCGCGCCGGTGCGCGCCGCGGGGGCCGCGCCGTTCACGACGTACACGCTGCACGTCTGCGCGCTGCTCGTCGCCTCGGCAGCCTGGGCGGCCGCGGGCGGCGGCGAGGTCGCGGTCGCAGCGGGCTCGGACGCGACGCAGCCGCCCTGGTACGTCGCCGGGTTCGGGATCCTCGCGCTGCACGTCGGCGGCTCGCTGCTGCTCGGCGCGATCCTCGCGCGCACGGATGCGAAGGGGCCGCTCGAGCGAGTGGCGAGCGCGCTCGCCGACTCCTTCGCCCGCCCCCGCGAGGACGCGCAGCTGCGCTGACGACGGTCCGTCGTGCGACTGGCACAGCCCAATGCCCCACGGCACGAGGTCGTCGGCGGCGGACCAGGCTCTCAGCCGGCGAGGAGGAGGCGCACACCGTCGCCGACGGCGGACCACGCCCCGGAGCCGCGACGATCCGCACCGACGCCGACGGCCAGCGGAGGCACGGCGTCGGTCTGCGAGGATCGGTCGGTGACCGCGCAGCCTCCCGCACCCGTCAGCGCCCCGGACCTCCAGGCCGCGGCCGCCATGTGGGCCGCGTACGCCGCCGCCCACCCGGAGGCCGTCGCCGACCCCGAGCACACCGTCGAGCACTTCGGCGATCACGAGGCGCTCGCCGACGAGCTGCTCGACCTCGTGCTGTCGGGCCGCAAGCGCGCGACCGCCGAGCTCGTCGCCGAGTTCGCCGCCCGCGGCGACCGCATGCCGCGCATCGGCTCGCACTGGATCGCCTGCGACGGCCGCGGCGCGCCGCGCATCGTCATCCGCTCCACCGAGCTGCGCCTCAGCGACTTCCCCGGCGTCGACGCGGCGTTCGCCGCCGACGAGGCCGAGGACGACGGCTCGCTCGAGGCGTGGCGCGAGGGCCACCGCCGCTACTGGCAGCGCACGTGCGCCGCCCGCGGTGCCGAGTGGCGCGAGTCCGACGAGATCGTGCTCGAGCGCTTCCTGGTCGTCTGGCCGCCGGAGCACGCCGACCGCCGCGCCTGATCCGCTGGTCCACCCTGCCTGATCCGGCGGCCGCCCGTCCGATTCGTCGGATCCACCTCGTCTGCTCCGCTCGGCCCGACCCGCTGCGCCGGCCCCAGCACGCCTGACCCGCTCCGGCTCGCCCTCGCCCGTCGTGCGCGTGCGCATCCTGGGCAGGGCGGCGGGTCGCCGCACGTTCCGCCTCGCGGCCGCGACGCCATCGACGGGCTCTTGCGCGCTCCGAGGTTCTGTGGTTCATTAGTCGAGTAATGAACCAGCGAGGTCGAGCGGATGCGCACCGCGACGCCGAGCCGGATGCGCGCGCATCCACCACCACCCACCACCCGAGAGGACGAGCACATGCTCGATGACGGGAAGCCGCTGTTCCAGCAGATCGCGGAGCAGCTCGCGAACGACATCCTCGACGGCACCTACCCCGAGGAGACCGCCGTGCCCTCGACGAACGAGCTCGCGCAGTTCCTGCGCATCAACCCCGCCACGGCGGGCAAGGGGCTCAACCTGCTCGTCGACGACGGCGTCCTCTACAAGAAGCGAGGGATCGGCATGTTCGTCGCCACCGGCGCTCGCGACCGCCTCATCGAGGCGAGGACGCGCGCATTCACCCACGAGTACATCGCACCCATGCTGCGCGAGGCCGCCAAGCTCGGCATCACGCCGGCGCAGCTCACGGACATCATCCAGGAGGAGTCGGCATGACCGCCGTCATCGAGACCACGCGTCTCTCGAAGCACTACCCCAAGGGCGTGCGCGCGCTCGACGAGGTGTCGATCGCGCTCGAGCCGAACCGCATCCACGCACTGCTGGGCCGCAACGGCGCCGGCAAGACCACCCTCATGCAGCTGCTGACCGGCCAGCTCGTCGCGACCTCGGGCGACATGCGCGTGCTCGGCGAGCACCCGTTCGAGAACGCCGACGTGCTCTCGCGCACGTGCTTCATCCAGGAGTCGCAGAGGTACCCGGACGGCTACCGTCCGCAGGACGTGCTCGCCATCGCCCGCACGCTGCACCCGCAGTGGGACGAGGATCTCGAGCAGCGGCTCGTCGCCGACTTCCGGCTGCCGGTCGACCGCCAGATCAAGAAGCTCTCCCGCGGGCAGCTGTCGGCGATCGGCATCGTCGTGGGGCTGGCATCCCGCGCGCCCGTGACGTTCTTCGACGAGCCCTACCTCGGCCTCGACGCCGTCGCCCGGCAGCTGTTCTACGACCACCTGCTGGCCGACTTCGCCGAGCACCCGCGCACGATCCTGCTGTCGACGCACCTGATCGACGAGGTCGCGAACCTCCTCGAGCACGTCGTCGTCATCGATCAGGGCAGGGTGCTCGTCGACGCCGACGCCGACGAGCTGCGCGGTCGCGCATACGACGTGTCGGGACGCGCGGATGCCCTCGCCGGCTTCCTCGAGGGGCGCGAGGTCGTGGCGCACCAACGTCTCGGCGGCCTCGCCAACGCGACCGTGCTCGGCCGCATCGACGACGCCACCCGCGCGGCGCTCGTCGCCGCCGACCTCACGACGAGCCCCGTCTCGCTGCAGTCGCTCGTCGTGCACCTCACCCGCACCCCCGAGCTCGCCGACGCGAGCGCATGAGAGGAGCAGGAGCCATGGACCGCACCGCCTCCGTCATCCGGCTGCAGACGCAGCACCGCTTCCAGACCTTCGGGCTGCCCTTCGTGATCCTCGGCATCGCCACCGCGGTCGTGCTGCTCATCGGGATCATCGCCAACGTCGCCGCCGGCGGCGACCGATCCGAGCTCACGGGCATGTACGACGGGATGCGCTGGAACGGCGCCATCTGGTCGCTGCTCGGCCCCCTCATGGGCCTGGGCTTCACCGCGATGCTGCAGATGTTCCCCCTCGCGCTCGGCCTCGGCGTCACGCGCCGCGAGTTCGCGCTGGGATCCGTCGCCGTCTTCGGCATCCTCTCGGTCGGGTTCGCAGCCGTCGTCACGGCGCTGCGCGAGATCGAGCGGGCGACCGACGGCTTCGGCCTCAGCATCCGCATGTTCGACGTCACCTACGTGGGCGAGGGGCCGTGGTGGTTGACGTTCGTGCACACCGCGCTGCTGCTCATGATGGCGATGCTGCTGAGCGCCGCGCTCTCGACCGTCTTCCTGCGCGGTGGGCAGACGGCGCTGTGGATCGTGATCACGAGCGTCGCGGTGCTCGCGCTGCTCGGCGGCACGCTCGCCGTGCTCTTCGTGCCCGGCGGGCTCGCCGCCATCGCGGAGGCGATCTTCGCTGCGCCCTCCTGGGCGTGGCTCGTCGGCTTCGTCGTCGTCGGCGCCGCGTCCGCGTTCGCCTGGATGCTGCTCATCCGCAGGGCGCCCGTGCGCTGAGCGCCCGTCGCGCAGGCGCCCCGTCACCCGCTCGGGTGGCGGGGCGTCGACGCGGGGGGGGGGGGGGGGGGGCGTCTGCGGGCGGTCTTGTGGACGAGTTCCTGCGTCTCGCAGGCGATCGCGGCGGTCCGAGGGAAGATACCCCTCTGCCCACCCGGATCGCCTGCGAAACGCGATCTCTCGTCGCGGGACGTGACCCCCGCGTGCGCCGGGCGTCAGCGCTTCGTCGCCTCGAGCCGCCGCAGCGCCTCCGCGCGCTCCTCCTTGTGGTCGAGGATGCGCTCGGGGTAGCCCTCGTCGTAGGCGCCGTCGACCTTCCACGGCTCGTGCACGGCTCCTCCGCCGATGTGCCGCAGCTCGGGCACCCAGCGGCGCACGTACTCGCCGTCCGGATCGAACCGCTGCCCCTGCAGCACGGGGTTGAAGACGCGGAAGTACGGGGCGGCATCCGTGCCCGTGCCCGCCGTCCACTGCCAGCCGTGGTTGTTGGATGCCATGTCGCCGTCGACGAGGTGGTCGAGGAAGTGGCGGGCGCCGTGCGGCCACCACACGTGCAGGTCCTTCACGAGGAAGGAGGCCGTGAGCATCCGCACGCGATTGTGCATCCATCCCTCGGCGAGCAGCTGCCGCATGCCGGCATCCACCATGGGGTAGCCCGTGCGGCCGGCCTTCCACGCCTCGAACGCCTCGCCCGGCTCGTCGTACTGCATGCCATCGAGCGCGTCGGTGAGGTCGTGCCAGTCGCTGCGCGGCGCGTGCCAGAGCACGTCGGCGTAGAACTCGCGCCACGCGAGCTCCGTGCGGTAGCGCAGCAAACTCGTCATCCGCTTGCCCGTACGACCGCGGGCGCGGCGCTCGAGGTCGGCGAGCATCGTGCGGGGGTGGATGGTGCCCCACTTCAGCTGCGCCGACATGCGGCTCGTGGAGTCGTCGGCCGGGCGGTCGCGGCCATGGTCGTAGTCGTCGAGGTCGTCGTCGAGGAAGGCGTGCCAGCGCTCGAGCGCGGCCTCCTCGGAGATCGTCGGGATGTCGGCGTCGAGGCTCGGCGCGCTCGGCAGGTCGTCGGAGTCGGCCTGCCTGCACCAGCGCAGCCCCTCGGGATCGCCCGCGGGGGCGCGCCATCCGTGCTCGAGCCACGCCTTCGAGAATGGCGTGAAGACCTTGTAGCGCTCGCCCGACCCGTTGCGCACCCGGCCGGGCGTCACGGCGTAGGGGCTGCCCGTCTCGACCCAGGACACGTCCTTCGCCTCGAGTGCCTCCTGCACGCGCCCGTCGCGGCGACGGCCGTAGGGGAAGGGCTCGGCGCTGACGTGCACGGCCTCGGCGTCGACCTCGCGGGCGAGCGAGGGAAGGATGCGGGCGGGATCGCCGGTGCGCACGACGAGCGCGCCGTCGGTGGCGCGGCGGAGGTTCGCGAGCGCGTCGACGAGCGCCGCGACGCGCACGTCGCCGGCGGCCCGCAGCAGGCTCCGGTCGAGGATGAACACCGGCAGCACGTCGCCCTCGGCCGCCGCGGCGCCGAGCGCGGGGTGATCGCCGAGCCGCAGGTCGCGGCGGAACCACAGGATCTGTCGAGGCATCGCCTTCACGCTACGGATGCCGTCCGCGCGCGCACGTGGGCTTGACGCGGCGCGCGTCGGCGACCGCTGGTGCATCCTCACCGCCCGTGGGCACGCGGGTGCGGCGCGGAGCCCCCGCTGATCGGTCACTCGATGTCGTTCCGCGCGGCGTGACGCAGCATCCGGTGACCAATCACCGGAATGCATCGACCAATCGGAGGGATGGAGTCGCGCGGGCGGGATGCGGGAGCGCGGGAGCGTCGGATAGCCTGGCCGCATGGGAACGATCGCCTCGATCCGCATCCGCCGCGCCTGAGCGCGGGCCGATCCCCTCTTCGCTCGGCTCGTCGCCGACCGCCGGTCGCCGGCCGCAGCAGCATGCTGCGCGCGCACCGCTCGGTCCGCTCATCAGGTCGCGGCACTCGTGCTGCCACCGCCACCCACGAGCCTCGCGGAGCCTCCCATGCCCCGGCATCCACGCCGACGCGCCGATCGCGGCGCCCCCGACCACCGACCGCCGCGTCCCTCGCACCATGAGCGACGCCGCCCGTCCGACGACGAGCGCACCGACCCCGTGCGCCGATCGGGCGAGCCGGGCGACGGCGCGCAACCGCGGCGCCACCGCTCCGCGCCCGATGCCGACAACCTCCGCGGCCGCCGATCGCGCCGCACGCCGACCTCGGGTGAGCGCCCCGCGCGGCCGCCGGTCGCATCCCGGCACGCGCCCGGACGGCACGAGCTCGGCCAGAGCTTCCTCGTCGATCGCACTGCAGTGCGGCGCATCGTCGACCTCGTCGCCGACACGGAGGGCCCGATCCTCGAGATCGGCACGGGCGACGGCGCCATCACCCTGCCCCTCGCACGCCTGGGACGCCCGGTGCACGGCCTCGAGCTCGACGGCCGCCGTGCCGAGCGCCTCGATCGCCGCACGCCGGGCCACGTGCGCATCGAGCACGCCGATGCGCTCGCGCACCGTTTCGACGCACGGCCCCACGTGGTCGTGTCGAACCTGCCCTTCCATCTGACGACCGCGCTGCTGCGTCGCCTGCTGCGCGCGCCCGGCTGGACGGATGCGGTGCTCGTCGCGCAGTGGGAGGTCGCGAGACGTCGAGCCGGCGTCGGCGGATCGACGCAGCTGACGGCGCAGGCGGCGCCGTGGTTCGACTTCGCGCTCGATCGACGCATCCCACGCTCCGCGTTCCGGCCCATGCCGGCGGTCGACGCCGGGCTCTTCACGATCGCGAGACGGCCGGACCCGGGCATCCGCTCGCGCGCGGCGTACGAGCGCATGGTCGCCGACGTGTTCGGCGCGTCGGGACGGGGCCTCGCGCGCATGCTCGCGCAGGCGCGCGTGCTGCGGCTCGATGCCGCGACGGCGTGGATGCGCGGGCGCGGCATCGCACGCGACGCATCCCCCACCGCACTCACCCGCGACGACTGGATCGACCTGTGGCGAGCGAGCGGAGGACGATGAGGGCCCGATCGCGCAGGCGAGCAGGTGGGATTCGCCCGCCGTCTGCCGATCGCTCTGCCGGAGTCGTCAGGCGGCATACGGCCGGAATCGGGTGGCAACGAGGGTACACCTGACTTGTCCTCGCGGATGCGAGGGACGCACGCTTGCCGAGTCGGCATGATCGGGAGGTCGAGCAGTGAGAGGTGCAGCCATGACGCAGGAGGCCTCCGACCCACCGCGGCGACCGTCGCTGCGCGAGCGCAAGCGCCTGCACACGCGCCGTGCCATCGCCGACGCCGCCTTCGCGCTCGCCTCCGAGCACGGCCTCGAGGGGCTGCTGCTCGAGGACATCGCCGAGCGCGCGTTCGTGTCGCCGCGCACGCTCTCGAACTACTTCCCCTCGAAGGAGGCGGCGATCGTCGCGGCCGACGAGGACGACCTCGGCCGCCTCACGCGGGCGCTGCTCGCGCGACCCGCCGACGAGCCGCCACTCGACTCGCTGCGCGACCTGCTGGGGCGCGCCGTGCGCGAGTGGACGCCCGAGCAGCTCGCGGCGCTGCGCACGAAGGAGCATCTCGTCGCCGACTACCCCACGCTGCTGCCCTTCCGCATGGCGCAGTACGACGCGCTCGAGGATGCGATCCGCACCGCGCTCGCGGAGCGGATGGGCGTCGCTGCGACCGAGCCGCATCACCGCCTCATCGCGTCGGCCGCCGCGAGCGTCGTGAAGACCGCCGTGCGCACATGGGTGCTGCAGGACGCGGAGGCGCCGACGATCGGCGAGCTCGTCGACGCAGGCTTCGACGACCTCGCCGCCGGGCTGGCGAGCTGACGCCGAGCTCCGCGCGTCCACGACGAGGTTCGCGGCGCTGCGGCGGCCGCCCCCTGCACGCGCCCGGCTCCACGACACGCCGCGGCGACACCCGCTGCGTGAACGTCAGGTAACGACCTCGTCGCGATCCGGTGCGGATGCCTCGCCGATCCATAGGCTGGCCACATCCGTCTCCCTACCGACATGAGGATCACGCACCCATGACTCGATCGAACGCGCGTCGCGGAGCCCTCTCCGCCGTCGCCGCGGCGGGCGCCATCGCGCTCGGCCTCGGCGTCGCCGCACCGGCCTCCGCGACGCTCAACGACGATGGCAGCATCACCGTCGACCTGCTGAACATCACCGACTTCCACGGCGCGCTGCCCACGGCACCGAACATCGCGCAGCAGGTCGCCGCCATCCGCGCCGCGAACCCCGACACGGTCTTCTCGTCCGCGGGCGACTCGATCGGCGGCTCGACGTTCGAGTCCGCCGTCGCCCAGGACGTGCCGACGCTCGACCTGCTCGACGAGGCCGGCCTCGAGGTGTCGGCGGTCGGCAACCACGAGTTCGACCAGGGCTTCGCCGACCTCACCGAGCGCGTGCAGCCGCTCGTCGACTTCCCCTACCTCGGTGCGAACGTCATCGACGAGGCCACGGGCGAGCCCGCGCTGCCGCCCTTCGAGATCATCACGACGGACAGCGGCCTGCGCGTCGGCTACGTCGGCACGGTGACGGAGTCGACGCCCACCATCGTGAGCCCCGCGGGCATCGAGGGCCTCGAGTTCACCGACCCGATCGCCGCGACGAACGAGTGGGCCGCGCTGCTCTCCGACGGCATCGACACCCCCGACAACCCCGAGGCGGACATCGTCGTGGCCCTCGTGCACGAGGGCACGGCCGTCGTCGCGTCGGGCCTCTCGGACGACGTCGACGCCGCGTTCACGGGGCACTCGCACGAGACGACGTCGGCCACGACGCCGTCCGGCGCTCCGGTGGTGCAGGCGGGTGCATCGGGCAACGTCCTCGCGCGCATCCAGCTCACGGTCGCGAACGACGGCGAGGTCACGACGGTCACCACCGTCTCCGCCGCGAACCTCCCCGTCACGGAGATGACGGAGGAGCAGATCGAGTCGACCGAGCCGCTGCCCGCCGAGACCTTCGACGCGGAGTCCGTCGCGATCGTGCGCGCCGCGTACGAGGATGCGGCAGAGCTCGGCGACGAGGAGATCGGCACGATCGGCGCGCCGTTCAACGCCGCGTCGCGGAACAACACGCCGAACACGGGGACGCCCTCGAACCGCGGCGCCGAGTCGCCGCTCGGCAACCTCATCGCCGAGATCGCGCTCGAGACCGTGAACGAGTTCGGTCTCGACGCCGACTTCGGCATCATGAACCCCGGTGGCCTCCGCGCCGACCTCGACCCGAACGCCGACGGCATCGTCACGTTCCGCGAGGCCTTCAACGTCACGTCGTTCAGCAACACGATCGGCACGATCGACCTCACGGGCGAGCAGGTCGTGACGCTGCTCGAGCAGCAGTTCGACCCGCGCCCGCCGCGCCCGATGCTCGCGCTCGGCCTGTCGCCGCAGCTGTCGTACATCTACGACCCGGCCGCCCCCGTCGGCGCCCGCGTCGTGGCCGTGTTCCTGAACGGCGCGCCCATCGACCCCGCGGGCACGTACCGCGTCGCGTCGAACACGTTCCTCCTCGACGGAGCCGACGGCTTCACGGTGCTCGGCGAGGGCACGAACCTGCAGGAGTCGGGCGTCGTCGACTGGCAGGCCACGGCGAACTTCCTCGGCCGCCCCGAGAACGTGGGCCTCGTGCCGACGTACCTGCAGCAGTCGGTAGGCGTCACCGAGGTGACGTCGCTCGACCAGGTGTTCGCCCCGGGCGACGAGATCACCGTGGCGCTCTCGTCGCTGTCGTTCACGTCGACGGAGCCGAACCCGACCGAGGTCGTCGCGACCGTGGCCCCGGAGACGGCGTCCGCTCCCGGCATCGAGCTCGACTCGTCGTACGCGGACGCCGTGCCGGCTGCCGCTCCCGGGACGGTGCTCGCCGAGGTGCCGGTCGACAACACCGTCGTGCTCGTGCCGTCGATCCCGGTCGACGGCGCCCCCGTGCCGCAGCCCGACAACGGTCAGGGGTCGAACGAGACCGGTCGCGCGACCGTCACGATCACCATCCCCGAGGACACGGAGGGCGACCTCTTCACGGTTCGCTACGCGACCGAGGTGATTGGCGAGAGCGGCGGTGTCGCAACCGAGTGGGTCGACGTGACCGTCGCCGTGGCCGCCGACGACGTGCCGCCGACCGAGGAGCCGGAGCCGTCGCAGCCCGCGCCGTCGCAGCCGGGGACCTCGCCCAGCGCCCCGCCCGCCGCGGGCGGCGCCGGTGGCTCGCTGCCGCAGACCGGCGCCGAGCTCGCCGGCCCGGCCGTCGCGCTCGCCGCGCTGCTGCTCGCGATCGGCCTCGGCCTGGTCGTGCGTCGCCGCCGCTCGGCCTGACGCATCCGCTGATCGAAGGCGGTCCCTGCTCGCGCCGGGGCCGCCTTCGGCCGTTCCGCCGACCTGGTCGGCATGCGACCCGCGGACCCGCGAGGATGGAGTCGTGCAGCAGATCCACGACCCCAGCATCCGCACCTTCGCGAGCGACAACTACGCGGGCGTGCACCCGGCGGTGCTCGCCGCGATCGCGACCGCGAACGAGGGGCACGTCGTCTCGTACGGCGCGGACCCGTACACCGTGCGGCTGCAGGAGGTCGTGCGTCGGCACCTCGGACCGCAGGCGGAGGCCTTCCCCGTCTTCAACGGCACCGGCGCCAACGTGCTCGCGCTCCAGTCGTGCCTGCCGCGCTGGGGAGCGGTCATCTGCTCGAGCGGCGCGCACATCCAGGTCGACGAGGGCGGCGCCCCCGAGCGCGTCGGCGGCCTCAAGCTGCTCACGGTGCCGACGCCCGACGGCAAGCTGACGCCCGAGCTCGTCGATCGCGAGGCGTGGGGATTCGGCGACGAGCACCGCGCGCAGCCGGGCATCGTGTCGATCACCCAGTCGACGGAGATCGGCACGCTGTACACGGCCGACGAGATCCGAGCCCTCGCCGACCACGCGCACGAGCGCGGCATGCTGCTGCACGTCGACGGCGCGCGCATCGCCAACGCGGCGGCCGCGCTCGACGCGCCGCTGCATGCCTTCCTCACCGACGCGGGCGTCGACATCCTCTCCCTCGGCGGCACGAAGGACGGCGCGCTCGCCGCCGAGGCCGTCGTGACGCTCTCGGAGCGCGCGGGCGCCGGGCTCACGTACCTGCGCAAGCTCGACATGCAGCTCGCGTCGAAGATGCGCTTCCTCTCGGCGCAGCTGCTCGCCCTCTACGACGGCGACGTCTGGCTCGAGAACGCACGGCACGCGAACGCGATGGCGGCACGGCTGCGCGCGGCGCTCGAGGGCGTCGACGGCGTGGACTTCGTGCAGCCCACGCAGGCGAACGGCGTCTTCGCGCACCTCCCCGCCGGCGTCGCGGATCGCGTGCGCGAGTCGTTCATGTTCTACGACTGGAACGGCACCTCGGGCGAGGTCCGCTGGATGTGCTCGTGGGACACGACGGAGGCCGACGTGGATGCGTTCGCCGCGGCGGTGCGCGCGGCGGTGGCGTCGGCGTAGCGCGCGTCATCCGCGGCGGCCTCGACCACCGTCGATTGGCGACTTCCGCCGTCGATTGGCGACTTCCGCCGTCGATTGGCGACTTCAACCGTGCCGAAGTCGCCAATCACCGGGGCTGGCCCGTGCCGAAGTCGCCGATCACCGGGCGAGGCTGTGCCGCACGGGGCCCGCGACGGGCGGCGGTGTCGCACGCGCGTGGCATCCTGACGGCATGACGTCGCCGGGTACGCCAGGCGGGAGCGCCGAGCGTCCCGCGCTCTTCTTCCGCGACGCGGCCGAGCTCCGCTCCTGGTTCGAGGCGAACCACGAGACGGCGACCGAGCTGTGGATGGGCATCCACAAGCGGTCGTCGCCCGTGGCGGATCCTGGGCTCGGATGGGCGGATGCGGTGCCCGAGGCGCTCTGCTTCGGCTGGATCGACTCCGTCTCGCAGCCGATCGACGAGCACACGCGCCGCCAGCGCTGGACCCCTCGGAAGTCGGTGAGCACGTGGTCGGCCGTCAACGTCGCGCACGTCGAGCGGCTGCTCGTCGAGGGCCGCATGCATCCTGCCGGCATCGCCGCCTACGAGCGACGTCTGCCCGACCGCACCGCGACCTACTCCCACGAGCAGGCATCCGTCGACCTCGCGCCCGCCGAGCAGGCGGCGCTCGCCGCGAGTCCCGTCGCGACCGCGTTTCTCGGCGCGGCCTCGCCCAGCTACCGCAAGGCCGCGCTCCACTGGGTCGCGTCGGCGAAGCGCGACGAGACGCGCGCGCGCCGCATGGCGCAGCTCGTCGAGCGGTGCGAGGCGGGCGAGCTCGTGCCGATGCTCAGCCCGACGACGCCGCCTCGGTGGGTCGAGCGCGCGGCCGCCGCGGGCGACGCCGCGCGCTGAGCTCGGCGATCCGCGGACCGGCTCGACATCCCCGCAAGCGACGCACACGATCGACGCGCGGACCGCAGCATCGACCCGCGCGACTCGACCGACCGAGCCGGCACGATGGAGCGACGCCGGCGTCGCGCATCGACGCACGCAGCACGACGGGCGGCGCCGAGGTCGCACGCACGCCGCACGGGCCATGACGCAGCCCGAGGCACGACCGCACGCCCGACGCACGCGGCGAGCGCCGACGCCGGGCCGCAGACCGTCAGCACGCGGACCTCGGATGCCGTCACCCGCACGCACGCAGCGAGCGCCGACGTCAGGCCGCAGACCGTCAGCGCGCGGCGACCTCGGATGCCGCCGCCCGCACGCACGCGGCGAGCGCCGTCGCCAGGTCGTCGATCGTGAGGGCGGTCGCTGCACCGCCGACCGCGTCGGTCTCGGCCCCCACCCCTGCGACGCCGCTGGATCGGACGGCGGGCACGTGCACGAACGCCGCGGGCACGCCGAGCCCGGCGACCTCGACGGCGATGCGGTTGCAGACGAAGCCTCCCGCATCCTCCGACGCCTCCGCGGGGACGCCGGCCTCGCGGATCGCGGCGACGAGCAGATCGACGTCGAGGGTCGCGGGACGCGCGGGGGCGCCGTCGTCGATGGCCGCGCCGCGCGGCTGGTCACCGCGCTCGTCGGGGATCCGCGCGTCCATGCGGTTGCGCCCATGGCGCTCGGGCGTCACCACCGCGCGACCGCCGGCCTCCCCGACGGCGAGCACGGCATCCGGGGCGTGGGCGTCGACGAGCGCACGGAGCGCGAGCGGTGCCGTCGCGAACGCGACGGGCAGCACGCCCGTCACGACCTCGTCGCCGGCGGCGGCGTGAGAGGCGAGGCGCAGCACCGCCTCGCGGCTCGCGTTCTCGGGGTCGCCGCCGAAGGGCTCGAAGCCGGTGACGAGGATGCGCACGACACCATCCTGCCCCCACGACGGGGTACAGGACTGATGATCCCTCACATGGCGCGGCTAGCATCGGCACTCGGCCCCGCCGCTCGCCCGCGCGATGCGACGTCGACGCGAGAGGAGTGGCGATGACGCTCGAGCTGCACGAGACCGCGGCGATCCGCGCCGTCCTCCGCGACGAATGGGATGCGCTCCAGCCGCGCCTGACCGCGATCGCCCAGCGCGTCGTGCGTCGGCGAGAGGTCGCCGAGGACGTCGTCTCCGCGACCGTCGTCGAGCTCATCGATCGGATCGACCGCGGCGAGGACATCCGCGATCCCGCCGCCTACCTCGCGCGTGGCGTGCGCTTCCGCGCGATCGACGTCGTGCGCTCGAAGGATGGGCAGGCCGTCGTCGGCTCGGAGGTCGCGGACGACGCCCTCGCGTCGATCGCCGACACACGACTCGGGGCCATGGCCGTCGACGACGTGGATGCGCTCGCGCCGGTCCGCGAGGCGTTCGGCGCGCTGTCCGAGCGCCACCGCGAGGTGCTCAGGCGCACCGTGATCGACGACGAGCCCGTGCGCGACGTCGCACGCGACATGGGGATGTCGGCCAACGCCGTCGCCGTGCTCGCGCTGCGCGCCCGCCGTGCCCTGCGTGCGGAGCTGCAGGCGGTGCTCATGGAGCGCGCCGGCGGCGAGTGCGCCGTGCACGCGCGCTCGAAGGGTCGCGCCGCGATCGCGCACGTCTCGCGCTGCGACCATTGCCTCGAGGTGCGCGGCGGCCGCGGCTTCGGTCGCTGGGTCTTCGCGGTCGTGCCGCTGCTCGTGGGCGGCGGGATGGCAGCATCCTCCCGCGCGAGCGTGGCGCAGGCCGCCGTCGGGACGATCGTGCCCAAGCCGCTCGTCGCCGGCATCGCCGTGTTGGGCATGACGGCGGCGACGACGGTCGTCGTCGTCGCGAGCGTCGCGGCGTTCTCGCCCGTGCAGGCGCCGGCGGCGACGCCGATGCCTGCGGCGACGACGCCCGCGACCGCGGCGCCGACGCCGTCGGTCCCGATGACGGAGCCCGTTCCTGCTCCGCAGCCCGTCGCCGAGGACGAGCAGACCACGGCGCCCACGGCGCCCACGGCGCCGGATGCCGCGCCCGCCCCTGCGACGCCGATCACGACGCCCTCGGTCTCGTCGCCCGCGACGCCGCCGGAGACGGAGGCGCCTGCCGAGCCGCCGCCCGCCGAGCCCGCACCGAGGGTCGATCCCACGCCCGTCGACCCCGCACCGATCGACCCCCCGCCCGTCGACCCGGCGCCGGTCGAGCCTCCGCCCGTCGACCCTCCGCCCGTCGAGCCTCCCCCGGTCGAGCCGCCGCCCGTCGAACCTCCGCCGGTCGAGGTGCCGACGCTGACGCTCGCCGCGCAGCCGACGTGGGCGCCGACCTCCCCCATCTCCGTCAGCACGACCTTCGTCGTCACGGGACTCGTCCCAGGTGCGACGTACCAGGTCGCTGCGCCGGCGGGACTCGTCGCGACCTCCGTCGACGGCACGCTCGTCGACGGCGCCTGGGTCGCCACCGCCGACGCGGTGACGTTCCAGGTCGACGCGATCGACGTGGCCGGCATCTGCTCGGCAGCGCATGAGGTCGCGCTGACGCCGACGACGACGGGGCAGACGCCCCTCATCGTCACGCTGCCGCAGCTCGATGACCCGACGACCTGCCTCGTCACCCTCGGTCCCTGACCGCGCGCCGACACGCCCGGGCCGCATGAAGCCGCGCGCAACCGTCATGCGATGCCCACCCCATTCGTCATCCACGTGGCGCAGCGATGCGTCGGCTCGACCTCCCGTGTCGGGTCGAGCGGAGGGGCGCGGGTCGGCGCCTCTCCGCTCGCGAGCGGCGGCGAAGGCGCAGCGAGCAGCGAGCAGCGGTGTCCGCCGTCGCATGCCGCGCACGGCAGGATGGTGCGGTGACTGTGCTCGGGATCGACGTCGGCGGCACCAAGGTCGCGGGCGTCGCGATGACCGAGTCGGGCGAGGTGCTGCACCGGTCGTGGCGCGAGCACCGCATCCGATCCGCCGAAGGCCTGCTCGACGAGATCGCCCGCACCGCCGACGAGCTGCGCGCAGCGCTCGCCGAGGCCGCGCAGCCGATGCCCGAGCGCCTCGGGCTCGGCATCGCGGCGTGGCTGACGCCCGACGCGTCGACGATCGCGTGGGCGGCGCACTTCCGCATCCGCGGCTTCCCCGTGCGCGACGCCGTCGCCGCGCGCGTCGACCTCCCGGTCGTCGTCGACAACGACGGCAACGCGCACGGCCTCGGCGAGCACCGCCTGGGCGCGGGCCGCGGCGCGCAGTCGCTGCTGCTCGTGTCGCTCGGCACGGGCGTCGGCGGCGCGCTGGTCATCGGCGGGCGGCCGCTGCGCGGTGCGCACGGGTTCGCGGGCGAGCTCGGGCACGTCACCGTCGTCGAGGACGGTCCGCTGTGCTCGTGCGAGGCGCACGGATGCCTCGAGGCGTTCGCCGGCGGGCAGGCGCTCGCCCGCGTCGGCTCCCGCATCGCCGCGGCGCGCACGCTCGCGGGCGGCCGCCCCGTGACGGCGAAGGATCTCGTGGATGCCGCGCTCGCGGGGGATCCCGCATCCATCGGCGCCGTCGGCGACGCGGGCATCGCGATCGCCGCCGCGCTGCGACGGATGCTGCCGGCGTTCGACCCCGAGATCGTCGTGCTGGGCGGCTCGGTGGGCATGGCGGCGCACTCGATCCTGCTGCCGATCGTCGAGCAGGAGCTCGACGCGCTCGCACCGCTGCAGTCGGTGCCGCAGCCGCGACGCATCGTGCCCGCCGCCCTCGGCCGCTGGTCGACGGCGATCGGCTCCGCGAGCCTCGCCCTCCCCCAGGAGTGAGGAGCTCGGCCGGATGCGAGGTCGCATCCGGCCGAGAACCTCGAGCCTGTCGGGTCAGACGAGGCCGGCGTCGCGCGCGAGCACCGCGGCGCGCATGCGCGACGGCGCGCCGAGCTTCGCGAGCACGCGCGACACGTGCGTCTTCACCGTCGGCTCCGAGATGCCGAGGCGATCCGCGAGCTGCGCGTTGGAGAGGCCCTCCCCGAGGCCGACGAGCACCTCGCGCTCGCGCGCCGTGAGCTCGTCGATCCCCGCGGGCGGCGCGACCGCCTCCTGCGGCGTCGACCGCATCCGCTCCAGCACGCGCATGGTCACCTCTGGCGCCAGCACGCCCTCGCCGGCAGCGACGCGGCGCACGCCGGCGATGATCGCGTCCGGCTCCGCGGTCTTCAGCAGGTAGCCGGATGCGCCCGCAGCGAGCGCGCCGTCGACGTGCTCGTCGACGTCGTACGTCGTGAGCACGAGCACCGCGACGCCGAGCGCGACGACCTCGGCGGTCGCGGCGATGCCGTCGAGCCGCGGCATCCGCACGTCCATGAGCACGACGTCGGGGCGCAGCGCCGTCGCCTGCTGCACCGCGGCGCGGCCGTCCGCCGCCTCGCCGACGACGACGATGCTCGGATCGGCGGCGAGCACCGCGGCGATGCCCGCGCGCACGGCGGCGTGGTCGTCGGCGACGACGACGCGCACGATCGGCTGTGGCTCCCTCACGCGTGCACCCCGCCCGTCGGCACCGCGACCTGCACGACCCAGCGCCCCTCGCGCTCGCCGACGCTGCCCGACCCGCCGACGGCCCTCCAGCGCTGCGCCATGAGCGCCGTGCCGAGCCCGTTGCCGGCCGACCGATCGGCGTGCTCGACGAGCGCGTTCGTCACCTCGAGCGACGCGACGCCGTCCTCCACCGACGCGCGCAGCCGCACGCGCTCGCCGGGGGCGTGCCGTGCGGCGTTGACGAGCGCCTCCCGCGCGATGCGCACGAGCGCGTGGGATGCGGAGGTCGCGATCGCGCCCTGCGGAACGTCGACGTCGGCGTCGAGATCGACGGCGAAGCGCTCGGCGTCGTGCCGCAGCGCCTCGACGTCGTCGATGCCGACGGGCACCTCGTCGTCCTCACGCCCGGTCGTGAGCACGGCGATGAGCTGCCGCAGCTCGTCGAGCGCCTCGACGCTCGACGAGCGGATGGCGCGCACGGCGGTCGCCGTCGCCTCGTCGGCTGCAGGCCGGGCAGCGAGGGCGGCCGACTGCAGTGCGATCGCCGACAGCCTCGCCGCGAGCTCGTCGTGCAGCTCGCGCGCCATGGCGGCGCGCTCGTCGCGCACCGCGCTCTCGCGCTCCGCCTCGGCGGCGCGGGCGACGGCATCCGCACGCGCCGTCTCCGCGGCGAGCAGGTCGTCGCGCTGCCGCACCGACAGGCCCCACACGGCGGGCGCGGCGACGACGAGCGCGAGCGCGATCGCCAGCTGCACCCCGCCGACGAGGTCGACGTCGCTCGTCACGAGCCACAGGACGATGAGCGCGACCGCGATCGCGACGGCCTCGGCGAACGCGATGCGCCGCACGTGTCGCCGGGCATCGAGCATCGCTGCGTAGATCGTGTCGAAGAACGCGATCACGGGGACGATCGAGAGCGTGTCCGTGACGCTCGACACGTCGAGGATCACGATCGCGCCCGCGACCGGCACGGCGACGAGCGGCGCCGCGCGCTTCACGAGCAGCGCGAGCGCCGCGGCGATCGCGACGGCATAGGGCATCCAGGGCAGGCCGAGCGGCAGCGCGGGATCGGCGGACGCCGTCCATCCGAGCGCCGCGGCGACGATGCCGCCGACGCCCGCGAGCGCCGCGAACGCCACGACGCCCGCACGCGTGCGGTAGCGCACGCGCGGCAGCACGTACTCGTCGATCGGCGCGGGACGCTCGGACATGCATCCATCCCAGCACGAGCGCCGCGGCGCCGGATCATCCGAACGACGGATGCCCGCGCGCCCGCATGCGACCTTCCGCCGACGCGCGCCTGACGCGCGCTCGCGACGGTGGAGCCATGGACCTCCCCACGATCGGCACCCTCGTCGTGCTGGCGCTCGCCGACTCGACGAGCTTCGGCACCCTGCTCATCCCGATCTGGCTGCTGCTGGCGTCGACGAGACCGAGCGTGCCGCGCATGCTCGCCTACCTCGGCACCGTCGCCGGCTCGTACCTCGTCATCGGAGTGCTGCTGTCGCTCGCCGCTCGGCTGCTGCTCGACGACCTGCAGGCCTGGATCGCCTCGCCCGTCGGCGGTGGCGTGCTCATGGCCGCGGGCGTCGCGCTCTTCGCGGCGTCCTTCTGGATCGCCAGGCGTGCGAAGGCGGGGCGCGAGGGCGGCGTGCCCGAGCGCATCCTGCGCTGGCGCGACCGTGCGCTCGACGCGGAGTCCGGCTCGGTCGCGCCCCTCATGACGCTCGCGCTCACCGCGACCGCCCTCGAGGTCGCCACGCTGCTGCCGTACCTCATGGCGATCGGGATCATGGAGGGCGCGGACCTGCCGCTGCCGGTGCACGGCGCCGCGCTCGCGGGCTACGTCGTCGTCATGGTGCTGCCCGCGCTCGTGCTGCTGGTCGTGCGCCTGGTCGCGCATCGACGCATCGAGCCGTGGCTGCAGCGCGTGAACGACTGGCTCATGCGGCAGGCCGGCGAGCTGACCTCCTGGATCGTCGCGATCGTCGGCATCCTGCTCGCGCGGGCGGGCGCGGATGCGTTCGGAGGGATCGGCGAGGTCGCCACCGCGGTCTCGAGCGTCGTGCAGCAGGCCGTGCAGGGGCTCGTGCCGTTCGGGTGACGAGCACGCGGGAGACCTCTTCCGTCTTCCGTCCCCCACGCGGGCCGCGCCCCGTCTCCGGCGCTACGCTCCACCACCACCTGAGCGATGCGACGAGGCGAGGGGCGAGCCATGACCGACGCGAGCGAGGGCTTCGAGCGACTGCTCGGCGCCGACTGGCGGTCGGTGCGCGCCGAGCTCGATGCGCTCGCGGGCCGCTTCGTGCGGCACGCCGACGACGCCTCCGCCGTCGCACGCCACGCGATCGACCAGTGCGACCCATCCGCCTTCGCAGCCGACGCATCCGGCCGCCGGGATGCCGTGGACGCGCTGCGCGCCGCCGTGCGCGCAGCCGCAGCCGAGGCGCTCGACGTCGGCGCGACGCCCGCGGTGCCGCGCTCGATCGACGAGTCGACGCTCGCCGCCTTCGCCGTGCCGATCGCCGACGACCTGGCGGTCTCGCCCGTGCGCGAGGCGCTCGGCGCGTTGCCAGAGCTGCAGCGCGACGCGGTGCTCGCCCGCGTCGTGACGGGCTACCGCGCGTCGGAGGTCGCGGATGCGCTCGGCGTCGACCATCGCACGGCGGCCACCGCCATCCGTGCGGGCCGCCGCGCGCTGCGCGCCGAGGTGCGCGTCATCGTGCTCGACCGCGCGGGCGGCGAGCATGCGGCGTTCGCGCGATCGGGCAGTCAGGCGGCGCGCGCCCACGTCGCCGCGTGCGATCTCTGCCGACGCGTGCGCCATCCCGAGCGGGACGCCGACGTCGACGGTGCGCCATCGGCCCGCGTCGTCGCGGCGACGCGACTGGGGCTCGCCGGCGCAGGCGTCGCCGGGCTCGCAGCAGCGGGTTCGCCGGCGAGGGCGTCGACGGGCGCGGCGTCGAGCGGCCAGGCTCGCGACGACGCAGCGGACCCGATGGACCATGCGCCGGCGGACGGCGACGGCGGTGGCGGTGGCGGTGGTGACGGCGCTGGCACGGACGTCGGAGGCGATGGCGCTCGAGCCGAGGGCCGGGACGACCGCGCTGGTGTCGAGGTCGGCGGCGACGGCGCCGAGACGGGCACGGCGGGCGTCGAGGCCGCGAACGCCGGCGGGACGGATGCCGACGCAGCGGACGCCGACACGGCCGGCTCGTCGGACGACGCCGGCGACGAGGGATCGCGCCTCGGCGCGCCGGCCGCGGTCACGACCGCCACCCTGGGCGCGGTGGACGGCGCCGGCTCGTCGTCGACCGGGACCGCGACCGACGACGCGTCCGCCGCCGCAGGTGCGAGCGCACCTCGGGGTGCGAGTGCGGTCGCGGCCGACGCCGACGCAGCTGGCGTCGGCGACACTGCGGCGGACGACGGCAGCGCGATCGGCGACCCGTCCGCCGCCGACGCCGAGACGGCGCGAACAGGCTCCGAGGGCGGCCCCGCGTCGCCCGAGGCCACCGTCCCGACGGCGTCGGCGGGCGCCGACGACGCACGCGGATCGACGGGCTCGGGCGGCGCGCTCCCCCGCCGCCGGCGTCGACGCGGCGCAGCCGTGACGCTCGCCGCGCTCGGTCTCGCAGCGGGCACGACCGTCGCGGTCGCCATGTGGGGCGGCGGTGCGACGCAGCCTCCCGAGTCGGACCCCGGCGCCGTGATCCCTGCATCCGCGCGGCCCGACCCCTCCCTCGCCGACGACGAGCCGGGCGCCGCGCCGTCCGCGACCGCGAACGCGCAGCCGGCCCCGTCGCCCACGGCGACCCCAGCCGACGGCGGCCCCTCGACCCCGCCGACGACCTTGGCGCCTGCGCCGACCTGGTCGTCCGAGAGCGGATGGACGACGCCAGCGACGACGACGGCTCCGACCTGGTCGAGCCCGCCGACGTGGACCACGCCGCCGACGTCGACGCCGACGCAGCCGGCGCCGAGCGTCACGCCGACCGAGTCCGCGACGCCGACGACGCAACCTCCCGACCCCGCGCCGAGCGATCCGCCGGAGGACGACGACGGCGGGCTGCTGCCGCCCATCCTCCCGCCGATCCTCCCCTCCATCCTGCCGACGCTGCCTCCGCTGCTGCCCTGACGGATCGCGGCGGGACGCGGGCGGGACGACGAACGCGCCGCCGCCCGCGAGGGGCGACGGCGCGCGTCGAGTGGATCGGGGTCAGCCCTGGGCGCGACCGGCGCGACGCGAGCCGCCACCGGAACGTCCGCCGGAGCGACCGCCGCGGCCACCGTCCTGCAGCGAGCCGCCGCCGCCCGACGACCACGCCACCGACGAGCCGCCGCGCGTGCCGCGCTCGTCGCGACGCTGACCACCCTGGCCGGCGCCGCCACCCTGACCGCGCCCGCGGCCCTGGCCGCTCTCGCCGCCGGTGCGCTCGCGGCGCTGCTGCTTGACCTCGGGCCGACCCGAGCGGTCGCGACGCGGACGCCCGGCACCCTGGCCCGCATCCGCGCCCTGACCGCCTGCCGAGCCGCCGCGACCACCGCGGCCGCCGCGCGAGCGACCGCCGCCGCCGCCCTGCTGCGGGATCTCGTTGCCCGAGCCCGGTCCGCCCGGCACCGGCTCGACGTGCGGCGCGATCTCGCCCACGAGGCGCAGCACCGCATCCGACGTCGGCGTCACCTTCTGCGGCTGCACCGAGATGGCGGCCTTGCGCAGCAGGTGCATGGTGTCCGAGCGCTGCGCGGGCAGCATGATCGTCGCGACGTCGCCCTCCGAGCCGGCACGCGCCGTGCGGCCCGAGCGGTGCAGGTACGACTTGTGCTCGAGCGGCGGCTCGACGTGCACGACGAGCTCGATGTGGTCGACGTGCACGCCGCGTGCGGCGACGTCGGTCGCGACGAGCACCTTCACGGAGCCGTCGGTGAATGCGCCGAGATTCCGCTCGCGGGCGTTCTGCGACAGGTTGCCCTGCAGGTCGTGCGCGGGGATGCCCCACGCGGTGAGCTGCTTGGCGAGCTTCTTCGCCTGGTGCTTCGTGCGCGTGAAGAGGATGCGGCGCCCCGAGCCCGAGGCGAGCGTGCGCACGAGCGCCATCTTGTCGTCGGCCGAGACCTCGAACAGGTGGTGCGTCATCGCGGCGACGGGCGAGTTCGCCTCGTCGACCGAGTGCAGCACCTGGTCGTGGAGGAAGCGGTGGACGATCTTGTCCACGCCGTTGTCGAGCGTCGCCGAGAACAGCATCCGCTGCCCCGTCTGCGGCGTCTTGTCGAGGATGCGCGTGACGACGGGCAGGAAGCCGAGGTCGGCCATGTGGTCGGCCTCGTCGACGATCGTGATCTCGATGGCCTCGAGGCTCGCGATGCGCTGCTTCATGAGGTCGTCGAGCCTGCCGGGGCAGGCGACGACGATGTCGACGCCGTTCCGCAGCGCGGTCTCCTGCGGGCCCTGCTTCACGCCGCCGAAGATCGTCGTCACCGTGAGGCCCACCGCGTCGGCGAGCGGACGGATGGTCGCGGCGATCTGCGTCGCGAGCTCGCGCGTCGGCGCGAGCACGAGGCCGAGCGGCAGCCCCTTGCGGCGACGGCCGCCGGCGAGCTCGCCGCTCAGGCGCTGCACGAGCGGGATCGCGAACGCGAGGGTCTTGCCCGAGCCGGTCTTGCCCCGGCCCAGCACGTCGCGACCCGCGAGCGTGTCGGGCAGGGTGTCGGCCTGGATGGGGAACGGCGAGGTGCGGTCCATGCCGCGCAGCGCCTCGACGAGGCGAGGGCTGACGCCGAGGTCTGCGAAGGAGGGCAGGTCGGCGTGCTCCTGGCCGGGGGTGGATGCGGGCGCAGCCGTGGGGCGTGCGCCGGCGATGGTCGATGGGGTGATGGTGCTCATGCTTCTTCTCTGGCAGCGCGGTCGGCATGCCGTGTCGGCCCACGCGCACGCTGTCGCGTGCCGGATGGGCGGTGGGCGTCGTCGCGTCGGAGGGGCGAAGGCGACGGTCGTCGCATCCGTTCGCCGCAGTCCGATCGCCTGCTGCTCGCCGGTTCGAACCGGATCGAGGCTGGGGCGCGTCCACGACGCAGGCGAGCGGGATCCGCTCGCAGGTCCTCCCAGTCTAGCGGGTCGCGGTGCGCGGCGCGCATCCGCCGTCGGCGGACGCGCGAGCACCCGTCCGCCGAGTGGTCGATTCCGTCCGCTGAGTGGTCACGAGAAGCCGCTGATTGGTCACTCGTTGTCGTCGACACGCCGTGCGAGGCAGCACCGAGTGACCACTCCCCGTGGGTCCCGCGAGGAAGGAGGCGGGCGACGCAGCGACGCGGCCGCGTGTCAGCCGCGCGGCGCCGCGAGGTACGTGCGCACGATCGACGCGACGAACGCGTGGTCCTCGAGCTGGGGGAGGCCGGAGACGCCGACCGCGCCGACGACCCCCGCGCCGCGCACCGTGATCGGCAGCACGCCGCCGTGCGCCGCATGCGTCGCCGGGTCGAGCCGCGCCTCCGCGAAGTCCTGTCCGCGCGCGCGGAACCGCTCGCCGACCCCGAGCGACGAGCGGTGGAAGTGCAGCACGACGTTCGTCTTCCGCTCGAGCCAGCGATCGTTCTCGGGCGTCGTGCCGGGCAGCGCGGCGTGGAAGAGCCGCTGTCCGTTCGCGACGATGCCGATGACGAGCGGCAGGCCGCGGTCGACCGCCGCCTCCCGAATCATCGTGCCGAGCCGCCACGCATCCGAGAGGTCGAAGCGCTCGAAGACGAGCTCCGCCTCGTCGCGCTCGACGATCGCGCGCAGCTCGTCGCTGCCGTGCGGGGGCATGTCCACGTCGCTCATGCTCCCCATCCTCGCGCATCCGCCACCGCTCGATTGGGCAGCAGTGGTTCACCCAGCGGCGTGTCGTCGACCACTGCTTCCCAATCGAGCGCCAGAGGTGACCAATCGGGCCGCGTCACTCCTCCGGGTCCGCGTCGGGGTCGAACGACCACTGCGGCGCGGAAGGGCCGGATGCGGCCGGCGGCGTCGCACCCTCCGGTCCGAGCCACAGGCCGTCACCGCCGGGCGCGACGTCGACGTGCACCGTGTCGCCGTCGCGCACCTCGCCCGCGAGCAGCGCCCGCGCGAGGCGGTCGTCGATCTCGCGCTGCATGAGGCGCCGCAGCGGCCTCGCGCCGTAGAGCGGGTCGTAGCCACGCTCCCCCAGCCACCGACGCGCCGCATCCGACACGTGCACCGTGAGCCTCCGCTCCTGCAGCCGCCGGTCGAGACCGCCGATCTGGATGTCGACGATGCGTCCGAGCTCGTCGCCCGACAGCGCGTCGAAGATCACGATGTCGTCGAGCCGGTTCACGAACTCCGGCTTGAACGCCTGCCGCACCGCGCCCATGACCTGCTCGTGCGCCGTGCGCGCGTCGATCGTCGGGTCGATGAGGTACTGCGAGCCGAGGTTCGACGTGAGCACGAGGATGACGTTGCGGAAGTCGACCGTGCGCCCCTGCCCGTCCGTGAGCCGGCCGTCGTCGAGCACCTGCAGCAGCAGGTCGAAGACCTCGGGATGCGCCTTCTCGACCTCGTCGAGCAGCACGACCGAGTACGGACGCCGCCGCACGGCCTCGGTCAGCTGGCCGCCCTGCTCGTAGCCGACGTACCCGGGAGGGGCGCCGACGAGTCGCGCGACCGAGTGCTTCTCGCCGTACTCCGACATGTCGATGCGCACGAGCGCCTTCTCGTCGTCGAACAGCAGCTCGGCGAGCGCCTTCGCGAGCTCGGTCTTGCCGACGCCCGTGGGGCCGAGGAAGAGGAAGGATCCCGTGGGCTTGTTCGGGTCGGACACGCCTGCACGCGAGCGGCGCACGGCATCCGACACGGCGCCGACCGCCTCGCGCTGCCCGACGACGCGGGAGGCCAGCTCGTCCTCGAGCCGCAGGAGCCGCTCCGTCTCGCCCTGCATGAGGCGGCCGACGGGGATGCCGGTCCACGCCGCGACGACGCCGGCGATGTCGTCGGCGGTCACCTGGTCGGAGACCATGCGACCCTCGCCCGACTCGCCGGCCTCGGCCTCCTTCAGCTCGGCCTCGACCTTGGGGATGTCGCCGTAGAGCACGCGCGAGGCGCGCTCGAGGTCGCCTTCGCGCTGGGCGCGCTCGGCCTGGATGCGCAGCTCGTCGAGGCGCTCGCGCAGCGATCCGATGCGGTTGAGGGACGTGCGCTCTGCCTGCCAGCGGCGGTCGAGGTCGCCGAGCTGCGTCTGCTTCTCCTGCAGCGTCTGCTCGAGCGCCGCGAGGCGCGCCTTGGATGCGTCGTCGCGCTCGCGTCGCAGCGCGAGCCGCTCGAGCTGCAGCCGGTCGACGGTGCGGCGCAGCTCGTCGATCTCGACGGGCGCGGAGTCGATCTCCATGCGCAGGCGCGAAGCGGCCTCGTCGATGAGGTCGATGGCCTTGTCGGGCAGCTGGCGAGCGGTGATGTAGCGGTTGGACAGCGCGGCGGCGGCGACGAGCGCCGAGTCGGCGATCGTGACCTTGTGGTGCGCCTCGTAGCGCTCCTTGAGACCGCGGAGGATGGCGACGGTGTCCTCGACGGACGGCTCGCCGACGTAGACCTGCTGGAAGCGCCGCTCCATGGCGGCGTCCTTCTCGATGAACTCGCGGTACTCGTCGAGCGTGGTCGCGCCGATGAGGCGCAGCTCGCCGCGGGCGAGCATGGGCTTCAGCATGTTCGACGCCCCCTGGCTGCCTTCGGCGGCGCCGGCGCCCATGATCATGTGCAGCTCGTCGATGAACGTGATGATGCGCCCGTCGGCCTTCTGGATCTCGGCGAGCACGTTCTTCATGCGCTCCTCGAAGTCGCCGCGGAACTTGCTGCCTGCGACCATCGCGTTGACGTCGAGCGTCACGATCGCCTTGCCCTTGAGGCTCTCGGGCACGTCGCCGGCGACGATGCGCTGCGCGAGGCCCTCGACGACGGCGGTCTTGCCGACGCCGGGCTCGCCGATGAGCACGGGGTTGTTCTTGGTGCGCCGCGACAGCACCTGGCTGATGCGGCGGATCTCGGCGTCGCGCCCGATGACGGGGTCGAGTCGACCGGCCCGCGCGATCGCGGTGAGGTCGGTGCCGAACTGCTCGAGCGCGGAGCGCTCGTCCTGCTGGCCGGGTTGCATCCCGCCCATGCGTGCCATGCGGTCTCCTTCAGATCATGCATCCGCGGCGCCCGTCGGCGCCCGGATCGAAACTTGAGTGTGCTGCGCTCAAGTCTACTCCCGGGCGCATCCGTGCGCCAGGGGATGCGTGCGCCCGGTCCGAGTGCGCCACGGCGTGCCCCACTGCCGCACGCGGTGGAATGTGCGCGCCAGCAGGCACCGGCGACGCTCAGCGTCACGAGTGCCCGCTCACGCGCGCATTCCACGGCTCGCGACGAGCGCAACCCGCTGGGGAGCGGCACGGCATCCCGCATGCGGGCCCGTCGCTCCGCTGACGTGCACGTCTCGCGATCCGCAGCATGGATGCGTGAGCGACGCTGCGGCAAGCCCGCCCGCTCAGCGCCCGACCCAGCGCACCTCGCCGTCGACGATCGTCGTCGTGGGCGCGAGCCCGATCGCACGAGCGACCGCGACGGAGGCGGCGTGCTCGGGATGCACATGCGCGACGAGCTCGTGCACCCCGCGGGCGCGCAGCCACGCGGCGAGCGCGACCGCCGCCTCCGTCGCGATCCCGCGCCCCTGATGGTCTGTGGCGACGACCCACGCGACCTCTGCCGTCGAGCCGTCGCCTGCGACGGTCGCCTGCACCGTGCCGACGAGCACGCGGCTCGCGTCGCGCACCATCCAGCTGCACCAGAGCTGCGAGCCGTCGGGCGAGCGGCCCGCGACCTGTCGCGCGTACCGCGAGCGCAGCTCGTCGGCGGTCGCCGGCGCACCCCCGGTGAACGCGTGCAGCGCGACGTCGTCGAAGGCGACCGCAGCCTCGTCCGCGTGCGCGACGCGCAACGGCTCGAGCAGCAGGCGTGCCGTGCGGATGGGCTCCGCCTCGAACGCGGGCGTCGTCATGCCGCCACGCTACGGGTTCGCGACCGGCAGGATGGATGCGTGAGCGACCTGCACGTGACCCGGCTCGGCGACCACGGCTCGCCCGTCGTCCTCTGCCACGGGCTGTTCGGGCAGGGGCGCAACTGGACGCAGATCGGCAAGGCGCTCGGCCACGACCACCGCGTGACGCTCGTCGACATGCCGAACCACGGGCGCTCGGGGTGGACCGAGCGGATCGACTATGCCGAGATGGCCGACGCCATCGCCGGGCTGCTCGAGGAGCCGACCGCCCTCGTCGGGCACTCGATGGGCGGGAAGGTCGCGATGCTCGTCGCGCTGCGCCATCCGGGGCTCGTCTCGCGGCTCTGCGTCGTCGACGTCGCGCCCGTCGCGTACCGCGCCTCCGACGAGTTCGCGGGCTTCATCGACGCCATGCTCGCCATCGACCTCGCCTCGCTGACGTCGCGGGCGGATGCCGACGCGGCGCTCGCCGACGCCGTGCCCGATCCCGGCGTGCGCGCCTTCCTGCTGCAGAGCCTGCGGCGCGACGACGCTGGCTGGGCATGGATGTCGAACCTCGAGGTGCTGCGCCGCGACCTCGGCGTCATCCGCGACTGGCCGGCGACCGAGGGCTCCTTCGACGGCCCCGTGCTGTGGATCGCCGGCGGCGACTCGCGCTACGTGCGCGACGAGCACCGCGCCGCCATGGAGGCGCTGTTCCCGCGCGTGCGTCGCGCGACGGTCAAGGGCGCCGGCCACTGGGTGCACTCGCAGGAGCCTGCGATCGTCACCGAGCTGCTGACGCGCTTCCTCGCCGACTGAGCGAGCGCTCGGCTCAGCGCGCGAACACGGTGCGCCCGGCCACGATCGTCCGCTCGATCCGCGCGTCGAGCAGCGCGCGCTCGCCGTCGACGAACGGGTCGCGGTCGACGATCACGAGGTCGGCGGCGAACCCTGCCGCGAGGCGGCCGCGCCATGCGCCGTCGCCGACCGACGCGGCGGCGTCGCGCGTGGCATGCCCGATCGCGTGGGCGAGCGGGATCGCGAGCGCCGGCTGCTTCGCGTCGACCGACGGGTCGAGCGCCGAGGCGCGCGTCGACGCGACGTACATGCTGGCGAGCGCCTCGTGCGGCGCCGTGGGGGTGTCGGTCGAGAATGCGAGCAGCGCGCCGGCGTCCTCGTACTCCGCCCACGCGAAGCCGCGGTCGACGCGCGCGTCGCCGAGCATCGCCGCCCAGTTGTCGAAGATCGCCGGATCGGCGTGCACGGGCTGCATGGATGCCGTGACCCCGAGCCGCGCCATGCGCTCGGCCGTGCCAGGTGCGGCGTACTCGAGGTGCTCGATGCGGTGGCGGCGCGGGCGCTGGCCGTTCGCGGCGATCGCGGCCTCGATCGCATCGAGGGCAACGTCGCTCGCGCGGTCGCCGATCGCGTGCATGGCGATCTGCAGGCTGGCGGCATCCGCCGCGGCCACGACCGGCTGCAGATGGTCGACCGGCCAGATGAGCTCGCCGACCGTCCCATCCGCGTAGGGCAGGTGCAGCGCGGCCGTGCACGCGTCGATGACGCCGTCGAGGATGAGCTTGATGCCGACGACGCGCAGCCACGGCGAGTCGATCGTGGCGGCGAGCTCGGCCGCACGTCGCACCTGCGCGAGGTGCTCGTCGGCGTCGCCGGTGCAGGCGACGAGCCAGTGCGCGGCGACGCGCAGCGGCAGCGTGCCGCCGCGCCGATCCATCGCGCGCTGCAGCGCCGCGAGCGCGAGCTCGTCGAGCCCCATGTCGACGGCCCCCGTGATGCCGGCGGCGGCGAACGCCTCGAGCACGCGCTCGATCGCCGCGTCGCGCTCCGCGTCGTCGACGACGCGGTCGCGCAGCGCACGCACGTGCACGATGGCGGCGGTCTCGAGCAGGAGGCCTGTCTCCG